>NZ_RZGU01000012.1:0-112686 GCF_003990085.1 Legionella sp. km535
GATCAAATGCAATTTAGAAAAACCGGTGCCAGTTAATGCCTTCTATTTAGATAAAAAGCCTATGTCTCCAGAAGTGCCACTTCTACTGGAGACTAAAACTTAAACCGGACAGTAGTGCGCATGCGCGGGCATGACAGGCTTTTTTTTATCAAGTCTAATGGGATTACCGCAGGGTTTCATAGAAAGATGAAGTTAATAACAAGAAGAGCTTATGGCTTTCATAACTTTGAAGATTAAAGAACTCGTGTTAGGGGGCTGTGCTGTTAGGTCTGAGTTCCCCAGTAATTGGGAAAGACCCGGTTAATGATTTGCTTAATAGATTGAATGCGTGATTGTATGGTGTCATTTTAACCATTAAAACACTTGGTTAAAATGGCGTCCCCAAGGGGATTCGAACCCCTGTTACCGCCGTGAAAGGGCAGTGTCCTAGGCCTCTAGACGATGGGGACCTGGAACTTATATTATAACTATACTACTAACAACTACACAACACCAAATAATGGCGTCCCCAAGGGGATTCGAACCCCTGTTACCGCCGTGAAAGGGCAGTGTCCTAGGCCTCTAGACGATGGGGACCCTGAACTATTTTACCATCAACATACCAGGATGTTGATGGTGGAGCTAGGCGGGATCGAACCGCCGACCTCTTGCATGCCATGCAAGCGCTCTCCCAGCTGAGCTATAGCCCCAAAATAAGGTTCGCAGTTTAAAGAGCTACCTCAAAACTGTCAAGCGTTTTTTAGTATTTCTGCATTTTTTAATAAGTACTGCAAATTTAAAACATTTATTTGTTCATTATAATGCATTCTTATCATAATGCATTCTTTTGAATTTAAAAGCGCAAAGAATCGATTAAGATTCACACAGTCAAAATTGAGCTGCTTTGAGACTGAGCTTTTTCTTCAATTTCTTGATGAATGAGTAACCGTTGCGCTAAATGATCCGGAGTAAAAATCTTGTTTCCCAAGTCAATTAGTTGCTCACTGCTAAATGCAACCTCAGTTTTGATTGTAGCTTTTTCATCCCGCATCAGATCCTGTCCAAAAAACTCGTTCCAGGAAACAGTATCTTCATAAACACAAAACATTGGCCCCCAGAAATCTATAACAAATTCAGGATCGGTATGAACTCTAATGTAGGTATGACTGCTATCAGAATATAATGTTTCTACTGACAACTCCAAATCAAATTCCAAAGCCATAAAATAAGCGCCAACTATAGAAAAAATCTCACATGTTCCTGTTCCATAAAGGTACCCTGTCTTCAATAATGCCTCATAATATTGCTCTGGGGATGTTGTCATGGATTGTGGCGGAGTCTCAAATATTGGATAATGCGACACGATCAAGGGGATAGCTTTTAACCCAGTATTTTCAGAATGGGATGTGAAAAAATGATTACGCGTTGCTAATTCCTTTTGTTCGAAATACCTGGTTCGTGCTCTTATGGCAACCTCACTATTACACGCACCAAAAATAAGTACTTCATCAACTTTCAACTTAATCCGTTCAAAAACCTCAGATATAAAATCAAGTTTTTCATTTTTGTTGGAACAAGTTTTTAATAGTGTATTAAGAGAAGGCATAATATATCGAATCAAGTCACTGATTTCATTTATTATTAATGATGTATTGTAGCACGTCATGCCGCTTCAAATGCAACCAGTTTATTAGAGCAACTCAGAATAAAATGTTAAATATTTGCCTGTTTTTTTTGAATGATACATCGCTTTATCGGCATAAGCGATGAGTTTATCAAATCGTGTTGCTTCAGTTGGAAACAAACTGACGCCAATGCTCAGTTTAGGAATAAAAAGCTCTTTCTTAATGATTATTCCACTCTCAAGTTCTTGTTGTACTCTCGTACAATATCCTTCTACATAATCATTTTTAGTGATATCGGACAAAATAACGACAAACTCATCACCACCAATACGTGCAACGGTATCATTACTTCGAGCACATTTTTTTAAGATCTGAGCAACAAAGATTAAAACCGAATCACCAATTAAGTGACCATGCGTATCATTGATCTCTTTAAAATAATCCAAATCAATAAACAACAATGCCACTTGTTTATTTTTAAAACGTACTTCGGTACTGCGACGTTTGTAGTCATTTTGAATAGTATGAAATCGGTCTTCTAATAAAGCACGATTGCATAATTTGGTTAATGGATCGTGCAGAGCAAGATTTATTTTCATTTCATTTTCTTGAACAAGAAATGAAATATCAGAAAAGATACCTATGTAAAAAATGTGTTTTTTTGAATTCACTATCTTAGTGATCGTTAAAAGTTCAGGAACTACGGTACCCGACTTACGCCGATTCCAGATCTCCCCCTGCCAACGACCGTATTTGTTTAAAGCGCCCCACATATCCTGATAAAACTGTTTATCATGCCGACCAGAGTGAAACATTCCGGGATTATTTCCTAGTACCTCATGAGCTTCATATCCAGTTATGGAGGTAAAAGCGCGATTAACATAAAGAATCTGCGAACGTTCATTAGTTACAGTTATTCCATTAGTGATTTCTTCAAAAACTCCTTTTAGGCCTTCTTCACCCAACTCTATTAATTCAGGTAAGGAAGAATATTGATGTAATGAAGCAGTCACACAAAATCCTTAGCGTGGAATATTTAGATTAAGTATAACGTACTCCATTTGAAACGAAATACAATTGAATAGAAAATTAACTTCGGCAATAACTTTTTCCTTAAAGTAGCACTATCATTAAAAATAATGAAAGAAGGATTTTCTTAAAAAGGAGTTGGTCCGCATGACTGAAGAAATCACAACTCGCTCCTGGTGGAGTCGAATTAAGGATGCTTTTGTAGGAATTTTGCTTGGAATAGGGCTAATTATTGGCGCTATCGTGCTTATTTTCTGGAATGAGCGACATAGTTTACACACAGCCCAATCCCTGGAACAAGCTAATAAAATCCTCATTTCAGTACCTGAAGCACCGATTAACAGTCAAAATAATATGAAAGTAGTCTATTTAAGTGGTTTAGCAACGACCCAGGATCAATTGAAGGATACATTACTGGATGTAACTGTTAACGCGATCAACCTCAATCGACAAGTAGAGATGTATCAATGGGAAGAAAAAACCGAAACTAAAACTGAATCCCAAATGGGTGGCTCAGAACAACAAACAAAAACCTATTCATATAATAAAATATGGTCAAGTAATCTAATTAACAGCGCGCAATTTAAAAACCCTCAAGGGCATCAAAATCCTGAATCCATGCCCTTCCAATCGTTCAAGAAGTATGCCAAATCTGTTACTTTGGGAGATTTCATCCTACCGGAAGAATTGGTCCACCAGATTAATATAAATGAACCGGTTGATTTAGCCAAGGTCAATAAAGAGTCCCTAAAATCACATTATAATAAACCTGTTCAGCAGCTCAATAACGAATTGTATTTAGGGGAAAATTCTGATAACCCTCAACCGGGTGATATCCGTATCAATCTGACTGCTGTATATCCACAAACGGTCAGTATTATAGCCCAACAAAGCGGAAATACGCTCCAGGCTTATCAAGCTCCTGCGGGTGAATCAGTATTTCTTCTTACAACAGGACAGCACTCATCCGATCAGATGATTGAAGAAGCCCAATCCCAAAATAAAATGATAGCCTGGATTTTGCGTCTGGTAAGTTTCATCATGCTAATCGGTGGCTTTTCCTTGATCCTCAACCCGCTGGTTGTTCTGGCGGATATTCTGCCATTCCTGGGCAGTATCGTTGGTTTTGGTATCGGCTTTATCGCTTTTATCTGTGGATTGAGTCTTTGGATCATCGCAACGGCTATAGCCTGGTTTGCTACCAGGCCATTGGTTTCGGTTGGATTAATTATCGCTCTGCTGGCGATAGGGTATCTGTTGATAAAAGTAAGAAAAAATAAAGTGCATCCACAGAACCTAAAGTAGGTCATCAATTATTTGATTTTTACTTGTTGTTCAGGTTGATCCTCTGGTTTTTCAGCATCCTTTACAGTGCTCTGATGTTTGGCTTTGAAATCCTGACTTTTCCCAGCAGTGCTTTGTACTGAACTGGCCAATGACTTTATCTCACTCGAAGCCGCACTCACAACGTTTGCTGAACGGGTTTTATTAAAGAAAAACCAATCACCTGTCTTAGCCAGATTAATAGTATTGGCAATCAAAAATAATCCGGTTACATGCAGTATTGTGTTCGCAATGATTTTCATTGCTTTACGCATAGTGCCTCTATCAATATTCAGAGCTTTATCAGCAAACTCTTTTTCTGCGTTATTAACACCCACCAGAAACGATTTTTTATCGTCATCGGTTGGTTTGGGGTTACTCAAATAATCGAAGCTTTTAGTAAAGAGTTCCTTTCTATAATCCTGTGAATGATGGTGTATCAATTGAGATTTTTCGGAGCGCTGATACCCCTCCCCTCTAGTAACATGGGATAAATACTCAATGACATCATGAGTCTTATTAACAATTTGAGTGAATTTTTTTCCTGCGTCACTATCCTGACGCACTAAATTGATCTGTTCTCTTTTTTGATCATCAGTCAACGTATCGACTTTATAAATAGCTACAACAGCACTTGCTTGCTCATCTGATAATTGTGCATCAGGTTCATTTAACAACCCCTTTGCGAATTGCTGAATCATTTCCAAATACACAGGATCTTTGGGAACAGTTGCCAAATCAAGACCAAAAACCTTTTGAGAAAACTCTTTGGGTGTAAAATAATTATCAGCTCGGCGATAATACTCTTTCAAATCTTCGAGTCTATAATGTCTGGATACGTTTGAATAGCCGGCTTTATGGAATTGATTGCATATGTGTGTATCAACAATTGAACTTGAGAACCACTCCAGATGAGATTGATGGGGTACTATAAAAGTAGTGGATTGGGTGGTTGCAGGAAATTTTGCCACCATTTGTTGGAAAAAAGTATTATGAACAACTCCATTTTCCAAATTATGGGAGGCCAAAAAAGTAGTAGCGGAGCGAATATTCTTACACTTGGTCAAATCATGATTTTTAGAATAAAGAGAGCCTGGCACAAATTCAGCAATTTGTCCTGGAACCGGCTGATTGGCAATAATGTCCATCGGTATATTCAGATCATCGAGTTTTTTTGCCGCAGCAAAGGTCGTGACAGCACCTCGACTAAATCCTTGTAAGCCAATATCGGTAATTTTAGGATTCCTATCGTAAGTTGGGCCTTCTATACGACAAATACCATCCCCAATCAAGGCATTCAATTTGTCGAGATCTATAGTTTGATTTTCTTTATCAAACGCTTGTCTTATTGAGTTCGAGACGATATCCAGATCAGGATTTAGAAACCCGTTACCTACATTCTCATGCTGGCAACCTCGCATGTAGACGCGTATAACATTGGGATCAAATGGAGTAGTCGATTCTACGCCACTCGCGTAGCCATCGCCTGGATCACCAGTTCCAGCAAAACAAAAAACTATTTTAGTCATGATTCATCCTCTGCCCATCAGCGCATGAAATGTTTAATATAACTTCATTTTAGATCATATTTGGTCACTCAAAATTAAGAAAAACTTAATCAATACGTTCTTTACGCATTATTTACACTGTCTAAAATTTAATTTTGCTCTGGTTTTCCTTGACTTAACTGACTGCTGGTGCAAATTCAGCACATAAACTGTCCTTTGTTGGTATCACATAGGACTAAGGTATTAACAAAAGTTACAGGAAGGATTACTATTCATAAAATGAGTTTGCATCAGGATTTCATCAGGTAAGTATGAATAATATTAAACGCGGTATCAGTAATTTGATTTTCATGGGAAGATGGTTGCAACTTCCCCTATATTTTGGCCTTATTCTTATATTAGCTGCTTATGTTTATCGGTTTATAGGCGAGCTATTTGAATTAATTATTCATCTAAATGGTTTTGATGACACTCAAATCATGCTGGGTGTCCTGGATTTGATAGATGTAGTAATGATAGCAAACCTCCTGATTATGGTGGTTATGGGAGGATATGAAACCTTTGTATCACATCTGCAACTCGACTCTCATCCTGATCAACCCGAATGGCTGGATCATCTCGATGCTGGAGCAATGAAAATTAAATTAGCCCTGTCTCTGATAGGTATCTCATCCATTCATTTATTACGGACATTTATTGATCCGACCAAACTTGGTAATTTTTCAGTAATGTGGCAAGTGCTAATCCATATTACCTTAATCATTTCTGCTTTAGCTATTGCCTATACCAATCGATTGTTAAACCAATCAAAAGTAACAGAGTCTTAAGCGACTTAATCCGGCTCCTTGAGTTCACAAGATGTTTTGATTCACGCAAAAAATCAATGAAATCAAGGAGTAATTAAAAAGAATCATTCGACTAAATAAAACAATGACTGCCTTAAATTTATCCGATAGAATCAAAAGTATTAACCAGTCCAGGATTTGACTGCGATTCCACGTGGTCACTATATAATATAAGGATAGCGAATATGACAGACACTCCGGTTAGTAATGATAAAAACGTTGATCTAGAATTGGATTCTACTCTTAATGCCGCCCCGTCCAATAATGAAGCCGAAATCATTAATTCATCTGATGACACGATACGCGATACCCAGGAATCTCATTCAAAAATAGAAGACATTTTTGAGCAATCATCTGCCATCATAGATGTTGAAAAAATAAACAAATCGCTAAAGGAGTTGGAAAAAAATCATACCAATGTTGCCGAAATTAAAAACCTGATTAATTCAATAATCGATAATATGGCAAAAAATCAAAGCATGCTGACACGAGCAGCGCTTATCTGGGGAAAAGTGCCTCTCTGGCAAAAAATTGGCTTGGGTACTGTTCTGATCGCTCCGACTCTGATTTTAGGTATTGCACTACAAATCTATATGCTTATCACTATCAGCGCCTTGACCCTTATTGCGTTTATACCAAGCAGTATTATTTTAGATAATCATTACCAGCGTGATGAACAAATTACCGATCTTTTGAAAGACAGCATGAAAGGTTTGGCTGACTCTTTGGTCAATGTCATCGAGACCATAGATCACCTGGGTCTTCAATTAGCCGGTGAAATAGGGAAATTGCAAAAGGAAAATGAACGACTAAGCCTGGCCATTACTGATTTATCAGCCAAGGTCGCAGATCTGAGGAGTCAAGCGGAGAAACTCAAGGTAACAGAACAAGAACTAAGAGCCATACAACAGAGCCTGGAGCAAACCGATCAGGAGCTCAAGCTCAGCCTAGAGGAAAAAACCAGGAGGCATGAGGAAATTAAAACAGAATTAGCAGAAGTGGCTCAGGCTTTTGAAAAGAATCAACAGGAGTTAAGTCAAAAAACATTGGAGTTAAAACAAGTACAGCTTGAAATGGGGCAACAATTGCAAAATATTAATACAGTTGCTTTATCCTTACAAAGAGTCGTTGAAACTTATGCCGATCAATCAATAAAAAGCGAAGAAGAAAGGCAGCTCTTTCAATCCAAATTAAATGAGTTTGTAACGAACAGAGAAAAAAGTTTTGAAGATGTAACGCAACGAATTGAGAACAGGAATCATGAATTACTTCTCGCCCAGGAACAATTTGCTCACATCCATCAACAATATCAAGATCTATTAAAAAGACAAGGGAATGAAATAAAACGTATAGAGCAAGCAATTCCAGCACAAAAATCTTCTCAACCAGCGTCATCAAAACCAAAACATGACGGGGCTGAAGAAACAGATATAAAACACGCTACTCATATTAGCAAATTTGGACTGCATGGAGGGCAGAGAAAGCATCGTCGATCTCATCACCAACATAAAGACCCCGCTTCAGTAGCAGACACAGCAGTAGGTAATGGGCGATAGTGCCTCCGCCATGGATCCCGAGGTCATAGCCGCGGGAATTTGGTTGAGATGGGAGATAATGCTGCACTTTGCTTTTCTGAGGCCTGGCTCCCAAAATCCAGGTTAACAATACGAGAACATTTGATGAACTCGGTCTCAACATCAATCAATTACCCTAGTTAAATAAACATGTACCGAATTCCCGCGGCAAAGACCGCGGGATCCATTTTTAGAGCAGCGACTCCTCGGTTAATGCCAAGGGAATTTGATTTGGGGGCTAATGGTACACTTCGGTTTTCGGTTGATTTGATCGCGGATTCCAGAGATTAAAACTGAGCTTATATTTCGAAGATGTCTATATGATTCAGAGACAAGCCAAGGCATGAAGGAGGGAGGACCAATTATCAATACAATCAAAATAATCGATAAAGACTATTCCAGAAAGGTTGACTCACACAGTAATTTTGCTTTGCATGCTCATGATGAATCTGATGTTCTTTTTTGTAATGATTTAAAATCACAGATCGATCGCTATCCACATGATGGATCATATGATGAATGGTAATATACCAAAAATAGCCAAAAGCTATTCCTCCTACAAATGCACAACCTAATTGATATCCTAATAAATACAAAAAGATTAAATGAAAAATGAATAACAAAATTGCAGTCACATAGGGAGGAGAAGAAACATAGGCTTGAGGAAATTTATGATGAATTAAATGCATCCTCTTAATGCTCTTAAGTCGTCCGTGGTATATGAATCGATGAAATCCATATTCAAGCACTCCCCCATAAACTAAAAATCCGATAAAAAAACTTAAGAATACAAAGAAATCAAATTGCGAATACTCATATATGTAAAAAGCATCAGCAAACCAAACTAATGGCAACAGAAAAAAATCCCCGTAGTAGTTAAACAGATCCTGCTTGCTAACTTCCATTTGCTCACTGTTTAAATTATTCATTTGAGTGATAACCTATGCAGTTACCTTTTAGACGTCATTAACCAAAGTATAGGCTGAATTGAAACACAAATCATTCATTTGAAAAGTTTTTTATATCAAAACCGAATTCAGCATATAGAGTTATCCAATTTTATTTAGAACATGTCGACTTGACTTCTCTTAATAAAAAGATAGGGGTTTTTCATTCAAGAAGGGAATGCTAGACTGAATTTATCAAGACATGAACCAACTAAGAAACAAGAACACTTATATGAACAAAAGACTCAGTCCTTTAGGTTTATTATGGATATCCTTTACCAGTATTATCGGTTCCGGATGGTTGTTCGGTACCTTATACTCCGCACAGTTTGCTGGGCCTGCTGCGATTTTTGCTTGGCCAATTGCAGGTTTTTTACTGCTAATTCTTTCTTTATCCTATGCTGAAATTGGTACCATGTTCCCTCAGTCTGATGCACTTGCGAGCCTTCCCCTTTATACTCACGGAAGATTAACCAGCGTCATGATAAGTGGTCTGGGATGGATTTCCCTTGCCATAATTCCTGTTATCGAAACACAAGGATTAGTCCAATATGCCAGCAATTACATACCTGGCCTGGTTATTCCCTTTGGCACTCATTACCACAATACACCCGTTGGATCCCTGATTAATATCGTGTTGTTACTGTGTTTCGTTTTCTTTAATTATTTTGGTCTTAACGTATTTGCCCGCATAAATGCAGGCTTTACATTCTGGAAACTATTCATCCCCTCTATTACTATAATAGCGTTGGTCTATACAAACTATCACGCTGAAAATTTTACTCAATATGGAGGGTTCATGCCCTATGGTTGGGAAGGTGTGATGGCAGCAATGTCAAGTGGTGGGGTTCTCTTCTCTCTTTTAGGGTTTCGACAAATCATTATTATGATGGGAGAAATAGATCAACCTGGAAAGTACGTTCCGCTGGTTATTTTCGCATCCATCGTGCTAACCACCTTACTTTATACTGGTTTACAGTGGGCATTTATTGGCAGTTTGGATGGACAGACTCTTACCCAGGGTTGGGGAAAGCTATCTTTTGTTGGCGATGCAGGACCTTTCGCAGCTTTGGTAACTCTTGCAGGATTAACATGGCTAAGTGTTTTACTTTATTTTGATGCGTTTTTATCACCATTTTCAACCGGGCTAGTATACAGCACCACCGCAGCACATATGCTAGCCAGCATGGGAACTACCGGGGCAGCGCCCTCGATTACTTCCAAAATCAATAAGTACCAGGTTCCCTGGGTAAGCCTGATTATCAATTTCCTCCTCGCAGCCGTCATGTCTTTTTTACTGCATGGCTGGCAGGAAATCTCTGCTTTTCTAGTAGCAGTACTCATGATTAGTTACGCTGTTGGTCCTATCAGTCTGGTTTGTTTACGTCAACAATTACCGTCTTACCCAAGGCCCTTTCGCCTTAGATTCAGTGGATTAATTGGAATAGCCGGTTTTTATATTTGTACTGTTGGAGTGTATTGGTCTGGTGTGGGCAGTATTCAAAAACTATTGGCACTAACCTCCCTTTGTTTGTTTTTTTATCTTTTTTATTCACGCGTTTTAAAAAAATCAACACATGAACTGGATTTTCGCCACGCAATCTGGCTTTTGCTTTATCTCGTGGGTTTAGGGCTGTTTTCACATTATGGAAATTATGGAGGCACGCATCAAATCCCCATATATTGGGATTTATTATATCTTCTGATTTTTAGTATGGGTGTTTTTTGCCTTTGTTTTATATCAAGAAAGCCCAATACTCATACATTGATGATGATTTCCACCAAAAACCAACCAGAACGCGTTGACAGTTTGGATGTCGACAGCACACCTCATCTGTAACTGAGTCTCGGCCTGGAGGCTTAGGATGCTGAATTGGAATATTCACTCTTGGCCTCCAGAATTTCTTTCTGCAAATCGGCAATTTTATCGAGATATAGGGTTATCCTGGTCTCCTTATCTCGTAAACATAGTGCTTTTTCTTCAGGCTTCAACCTAAGTAACAATTGAATGTACTCATCAGACACGGACTCTGTTTCAGGCGAATAAGTAGTATGCAACGTTCCTCTTATCACCAGATTGATCAATTGGGGATTGATATGGTTTTGTCCTGACAAAGAATGGTGTACTAATGCTGACCGTGCTTGCCGGGATGCAGACTGTTTCAGCTCCGTCAAAGCTCTTCTCATCATTTTAAGAAAAACAGTCAAACCAATAATTGGATTCAGCGAACCGAGCGAGGTTTTAGCTATCAGTTCCAACGATTTTTGCCTGCACATACTCTCGAGAACATCATCCAGTTTATTAACGAAAGGAGGTAATTCTACTGTTGAGTTCAGACTATCCATTAAATGTGTTCCTGAAAGCAAGCTTTTATTTTTTCCTCCAAGTGGATTAGTCTGGTAAATGGTTTCATCGACTAATGATGGTGTAAAACTACTATGGCAAGCCTGAGTTAAATTGAAATCTCTCCCCTCTTTGAGTACAGTCCGCCCTCTTCCATGCTGCAGACTGGTGTGACCAATTGTTGGGATGATACCTGTTCGATAATAGGCAATTAAAGTATAAAAAAAGAGATCAACCCGACGATTAGCGTGTTCGATAATGCTGTCTCGTGACAAGACCAACAAGGCATTTCGATCATTCTGCCTTTTTTCCAATTCAAAACTGGAATAAGGCAATGCAAGTGCGGCACTGTAATTGTCACTGTAACTGGAGCGCACTCGTTTTCTGTGATAAAACAGTTTATGTTCTTCAGATTTTAACTGGCTAAAACCTTTGGAACCAGGATTTTTAGTGTGATGATTATTTGCATCAAGGGTATTATCGCTCTCTATTTTAATCGTTTCTTTCGTCTTGGGTATGATCGTGGAGGGATGATTTGTCGGTGAGTAATTTAGAGATTTTGCAGGAATAGTTGAAGAATTATCAGGGTTTGTCCTTTTTAAAGCCATTCGACCAATCGTAAATCGTCCCATCATTGCTCTCTCCTTGAATCGCCATTATGTCTCATAAGAGTACTATGAGCATAAGAGTCCTGTATCCTTAAAAAGACTCAATTGCTTCAATCAGGAATTAGCATAAAAGACTTACCAATTCTTGATTATTTTTGGCAAAATGTCTTACTTTATTACAGTACCTATTTATCTTAAAAACTTCAATCATTAATTTTTCTCTATGGTTAAAACTACTGCAGATCCAATCAATGATTGGAAGCAAAGAAAGACAGGCGAATTCAAAAATAAATCAATACTTGTCTCTGGATAGAAGGGCTTTTGTTCATTATTGAAGTACGAAGTTTAATCAAAATGACTATAGCGAAGATCTTTTGAGCAATGCAGCATTGTGCTCAATGGATGTATGGATTCTCGCCCTGTCACAATTAACGTATCGGTTTACTTTAGAGTCTGGATGCAAATTGAGGTTCAACCTCGTCAGTATCTGATGCTTCTTCAGTATCTAAAACCTCTGGAGATTTTGCAGCTTCCCGAGTATGTTGATCCTTGAGTTCTGGATGCGTTTCACTTTTCAGTCGAGCCAGCTCTGACTTGAGCGCACTGACTGTACTCGATTGATTATCAGCAGTAACTTCAGCTGTCAGTGGCTCTAAAGTATCCGGATCGGCTTGCTCATTGAATTCTGAACTGTCATTTTCAGAATTAAGTTGAGCCAGCTCTGGCTCGTGCAAACTGACTGTACTTGATTGATTATCATCAGCAACTTCAGCCGTTAATGGATCTAAAGCATCCAGAGCGCCTTGCTCATTAAGTTCTGAAGTGTCATTTTCAGAATTAAGTTGAGCCAGCTCTGAATGATACAAATCGACTTTATTCGATTTCTTTTCGCCAACAAATTGCCCGGCAATGCCCACTGTAGCTTTTGCCAGGTTATCTATAGCAGTTACTGCTTTAGTTATCAGGAGCGCTGTTTTCGATAAAACGCCTGAATTAACAGCTTGCCCTATAACTCCACTCACTCCAGCCATAAGCATACTGGTGCCCAATAAAAGAGTGGTGATTATTTCAGCCGGAGTTGGAGCAGCCCCAAATCGAATCATATTATAAATCATTGTGCCGACCTTTTTCAGCGCCAATGGTAGGCCAATTGCCATTGATATAGCACTTGCCCCCAGAGCTATAGGGACCATCACCGGAGCCAAGGGTGGGATTAAAGAAAGCGCAGTTGCTCCAATTGCTATAAGTGATGCAGTTAAAGCGATTTTTGATCCAATACGCTCACAATTATTTACAAAGTTGGAATAACTTCTCGATGGTTTATTAGCATATTTAAAATTAAAATCATTCGCTTGATAATAAAAATCCTTGGTTTTTGCCAAATTATCCAGTAATTTCGCTTTACTCTCTTCCTGCAACGAGGACTCTTTGATGGTGCGTTTAAGCTCACTCAACTCATCATTAAATGCTTTCCTTCTTGTTAAAGCCTCCAGCTTCGATGACTCTGTCTGAATGCCTTCTTTTTGCACCAATTCTCTTAATCGTTCAATTTTAGGCGTAATAGAATCCTCCTCGTCGGAAGGAATTTCTACCGTTGATTGATTTAAAAAATGAAGACTGGCTGATTGAGAAAACAGAATTTGACCGAAAAGAATAATACTTTCAAGTTGTTGTTTTTTTAATTCTTTATTTTCAGGGCTTTCATCACTCGATTTAATTTCATCTTTGAGAATATCAATATACCCTTTATGCACTGGATCAAAATCAAAATGAGTTGATGGTGTAGAAATGCGCAAAGGCTCAGCCATGAATTCCGGGCCAAACAGTAGATATTCAGTTTGAGCAAACTCATTGTCTGGCATTAATTGCCTGAGTTGCTCTCTGACTATTTGTGAAATGGACTCATAATCGTCTCTGTATAAGGTAACTCTCATAGAATAGTTCAAAGGCTAAACATCCTTAACTAAAGCATAGCATATGCCTTATCAATATCTAGGATGCACAAGATTAGATGATAAGCGCATCCCCTCTCTCAACGACACTTACTCGGTTTAGAATACTCCATGAAAGTATAAATTTTAGTTAAGTTTTTAATTTTTTAGTCGATACAGTTATAGATAAACTAAACTATAACTAACCCTAGTGGACGATCATTTGAGAGAACTTATGGAATTGTTATTTGGTATATTAATATGTTTCATTATCTATATTTTTTATAAAAATCAGACTGCTACAGGTAAAAAAACATACTCTAAGGAGAATTTAACCGAATTTCAATTCGAAATATTACAAACTCGTCCGTCAGGAAAACCAGCTAAGTGGTATGGTTTTAAAGAAGATATAACCTTTAACAATATTAACATTAGAGATGGTTTAATTTATGTTGGAGAGGTGCTTCTTGATATAGATGAGTATGAGAATGATGCCAGCCTGATAAACCCAAAACTAGGCGTTTTTCCTGCAAAATCTTGGGAGCATGGAGAGTTATTAGGGTATTGGCCACGTTATTCTCAAATACCCGAACAGTGCCGGGGAGCATATCTTAACTGGCTTGTCACAAATCGTTCAGAACCAGAGGCCAATATAGGGTATGTATTTTTATTCTTCTATGGCCTTGAGCGCCGCATATTCATAGATGGTCAAAAATATAAACTTGATGATTTGGAGCGAAATCACATAATTGATGAAGTCAAACGTCTCTTAACAATTTATGGCAAGAATCGCTCTTTCAAAGGCTATGCTAATAATTTCCTAGCAACAGAGTGGATTCTCTATCATAGAGATAAGCCACCCCCAAGTTATATCGATTTCAACGATCGGTATTGCTTGCATGCTTTTCAATTTCTACTTGCGCAATATGTTGCTTCAGGAAAGCCAATTCCAGCAGAGATTGCACTTCAGTGGTTAATTTTACATCCAGATTTCAGTATTAAAACCCCTGCTCGACGTTGCCCCAAAGAATTTCTAACTTTATTTTGCTATAAATATCGAGAAAAATTTGGGGATGGATTAACAATAGCTCCCAACAAAACACGACTAATTTTGGAATATCGCGCAGCTAATCCTTCTTTACGATTGCTCAGATTTGAACAAATAAACCTTCCGAATCCTTTTATTCTAACCACGCCAGCGAAAAGCATATATGAATTAATTGAGGAATGTACAAATGAGTTAGAACAATATAGTAGATTTTTAAGTCGAAAAAACATCAATCCACTCTCGGTTAATGCTTTAGCATTGTTGCCCAATATTGTTATAAGCCAAATTCCCCCCTTAATGCAAATTCAAAACAAACTTATTGATATGAGCAAAGGAAAAATAGAGCTCATTTCTATAAATACAATTTATGAAATTTTTGGAGAAAAAAAACCTGACAAGATGAGCATGAAAGATACTGAGAGCCTAGCTATAGTTCTTGAAGGTTTAGGATTTGGCATAATACCTGATTCTCGATTTTACAATATTAGTTTTAATGAAAGTAGCAAAATCATTATTTTTGCAGGTGGGCACGGACAAGACTTCACTCCTTCGAGGGAATTTCACATAATTGGCACAATCATAAGACTTGGTTCTATTGTAGCCCAAGTTGGTGAAGGGATTTCTTCAAAAGAAGAAAATACCCTGCAAAAAATTATTCGTGAAAATAATCAATTAAGTAGCATTGAGAGAATATCTCTTATGATATTTCTATATTGGTGCCTTAGAACTCCTCAAAATACCGCAGGTCTTCAGAAAAAATTAGAATTTGCCAATACATATGAGAAGCAAGCAATTAGTGGTATTTTAATTTCTGTTGCACTTGCAGATGGCCATATAGAATCTGAAGAAATAAAACAACTTGAAAAATTATATACCACCCTAGGATTAGATAAAAAACTTGTATCTAACGACATACATCAACTAACTACTGCAATTGAGCCAGTTACAGTAGGATTTCGTGAAAAAGAAGTAAATTATCAAATACCCTCTGCTCAAATTAATGAAACACTCCATGATACTTTTTCTTTAAATGAAAATTTAGTCAAAATACGCGAGGAAGAAACAAAACAGGTTAAAGGAATTTTAGAAGAAATTTTTACTGAACGAGAAGATTTGTCTTTTTATCAAGGTCCACCCCCAACCGATGCCATTAAAAATACACCCTTACTATTACTGGATCACAATCATCAGTCACTTTTTAATCAATTAATAGTTAAAGAAAACTGGAATAAAATCGAAGTTCATGATGCCTGCCAAAAACTAGGATTAATGACAGATGGAGCCATGGAAGTTCTTAATGAATGGGCTTTTAACCTCACCAATGCCCCTCTACTTGAAGATGGTGAAGTCATCTATGTTGATATTAATCTTGCTGAGGAGATACTCAATGTACAAAGAAGATAGGCCTTCGCTTCGCCCAAGAGAACGTGATGCCATAATTCAATCCTTACGAGCAGGAGTAACACCTCGCACAGGATTACAGCATATTCAAGTTGGAAGAGCAAAAGAAGTTACTGCTTTAATACAAGATATTGAACGAATTACTCAAGGTGGATCGACTTTTCGTCTTATTATCGGAGAGTTCGGATCGGGTAAAACTTTTTTCCTGCAATTAATCCGCACGATAGCGCTTGAAAAAGGATTAGTTACAATTCACGCAGATCTTTCACCTGATCGAAGATTACACTCTACTGGAGGGCATGCAAGAAATCTATTTGCAGAGTTAATGAGAAATATATCTACACGAACAAAACCAGAAGGTAATGCTCTTAGTAGCGTGGTAGAAAAATTTATTACAGAAGCTCGTAAACAATCGGAACAAACTAATAAGAGTGTAGAACAAATAATAAAAGATCGTTTAGTTCATCTGACAGAGATGGTTGGTGGCTATGATTTCGCAAATGTAATTGCAGCCTACTGGCGTGGATATAACGAAGATAATGAGCAATTGAAATTAGATGCTATTCGCTGGCTACGAGGAGAGTTTACTACAAAGACAGATGCCCGCCTCGCTTTAGGAGTTAGGTCAATTGTAGATGATGCTAACGTTTATGATTATTTGAAACTTATGAGTCTATTTGTAAGACAATCTGGCTATACAGGACTTCTAATTAATATAGATGAAATGGTTAACCTCTATAAGCTAGCTAGTCAAAAAGCTCGACTTTCTAATTACGAACAAATATTACGCATATTGAATGATTGTCTGCAAGGAAGTGCTGAGTATATTGGTTTTTTATTAGGAGGAACACCCGACTTTCTTTATGATCCACGCAAGGGTCTATATAGCTACGAAGCACTACACTCCAGACTAGCTACCAATTCTTTTGCTAATCAAGCTGGTGTAATTGATTACTCAGCAACTTCATTAAACCTGACAAATCTTGCTCCAGAAGAATTGTATATATTATTGCGTAACTTGCGTCATATTTATGCTGGAGAAAACCCTCAAAAATATCTTGTTCCAGATGAAGCTTTATCGGCTTTTTTAGCCCATTGCTCCAAAACTATCGGCGATGCATATTTCAAAACACCACGTAACACAATTAAAGCATTCATAGAGTTATTATCTGTATTAGAACAAAATCCTGAAATTAAATGGGAACAGTTAATTACCCAAGTAACCATTACAAAAGAAAATAATTCAGATATGCCCCACATTGAAATTCAAGATGAAGATGATGGATTAGCTACATTTAATCTATAAGGATTATTATGAGTAATTCCCAAGGGTTTGCTCTATTAGATCAAAAGATACAACAATGGATCTGGAAACAAAATTGGACAGCCCTTCGAGATATTCAGGAACAAGCTATCCCTTTTGTATTAAATAGGAGTTGCGATATTGTCATTAGCGCCAGTACTGCGTCTGGTAAGACAGAAGCTGCTTTTCTCCCCGCATGTTCTCGATTAGTTGAAAACTTGTCACAAGGTATTGGGATCTTGTATATAAGTCCTTTAAAGGCCTTAATTAACGATCAACATCGCCGATTAGAATCACTCGGAGAACTACTTGGTATATCTATAACCTCATGGCATGGTGATGCCCTTGAATCAAAAAAAAATAATTTGCGGAAAAACCCCGAAGGTATTCTTTTAATTACTCCAGAATCACTAGAGTCCCTTGTGCTTCATCATTCTGGTTGGTGCGTAAAAGCATTTTCTAATTTAAATCATATTATTATTGATGAGTTTCATTCTTTCATTGGCACAGAAAGAGGCATACAACTTCTTTCACTGATGCATAGGCTAGAATTTTTATCTCAACGTTTAGTTCCAAGAATCGCACTCAGTGCTACACTCGGAGATATGCAACAAGTTGCAAAGTATTTACGCCCCCAACAAAATTTTCCTTGTAAAATTATTGAATCATCGACATCCAGAGCCGATTTAAAAATTCAATTAAGAGGTTACTTATATCCAGCTTATTTTAAAGAAAATAGCCGGTCTGCATTTGATTTACTTACTGAAGATCTTTATAAAATTCTTCGAGGCAAATCTAACCTGGTTTTTGCTAATAGTCGTGGCCTCACAGAAGAAATTACAGCTAATTTAACTGATCGTTGTAATAAAAATGGTGTTCCTAACGAATTTTTTCCACATCATGGAAATCTCTCCAAAGATATTCGAGAAAATTTGGAAAAAAGGCTGCAAGATGCCCAATTTCCTACCACTGCAATTTGTACTATGACCCTTGAGCTAGGAATTGATATTGGAACTGTAGACTCTATTGCCCAAATTACTGCTCCAAACTCCGTTGCTAGCTTACGTCAACGTCTAGGTAGATCAGGACGAAGAGAAGATCCAGCAGTACTTAGAGTGTTTCTATTAGAAAATGAAATATCAGCCAATACTCATCTAATTGATAAATTAAGGTTAGAAACAATTCAAACAATTTCTATGATTAATTTGTTACTTAAAAAATGGTATGAACCACCCGAGAAGCAACAATACCATTTATCTACTTTGATTCAGCAAACAATATCAGTGATTGGACAATATGGCGGTGTACGTGCAAATCAACTTTGGGCATTACTTTGTAAAAATGGACCATTTCATCTTGTTGACCCCACCACTTATGAAAAGTTACTAAAAGATTTAGGAAAGGAACAGCTTATTTCTCAAACTCAAGAAGGTGAAATTATTTTAGGCTCCAAAGGAGAGCAGCTTATTGAACACTATTCTTTTTATACTGCATTTAACACAACTCAAGAGTACCGATTGGAATGTGATGGAAGAGCGTTAGGGACAATACCACTAGATGATAAGTTGTTTGAGGGACAACTCATCATTTTTGCAGGTAAACGCTGGAAAATACTTGATATAAACGTTGAAAAGAAATTAATTACACTGAAACCATCTCTCGGTGGAAAATCTCCTCTCTTCCATGGAGGTGGACAAATGGTGCATGCCATTGTTAGAGAAGAAATGTATCGAATTTACACGACAAAAGAACTGCCAGTTTACTTGAATTCAAATGGAGTAAGACTATTTGAAGAAGGCGTAGATTTTTTTCACACTATGAAATTAGATGGGCAAGATGTTATACAGGATGGAAGCACAACCTTTTTATTTCCATGGAAAGGTGATCGAACAGTAAATACCATTTCAGTTCTACTTCGAAATCAAAATCTAACAGTTGGATTTTCTGGTGGTGTTATAGAAATAGCTAAGTGTCCAATAAGCGAATTAAAAGAAACTATTGCTAAAATACTAAAAGAAAAAAAACTATCCACGAGCGCACTAGCTAACACAGTAGCTAATACCAATATTGAAAAGCACGATCACTATTTGTCACAAGAATTACGTGCTCTTAATTATGGGGGCAGGGCATTTGATATTGATGAGGCGTGGAGTTGGTTAGAAACAATGTATACTAAGATTCTAAATAATTAACTCATTTCATTTCCTAGAACAAAAACAAATCAGAAAACTCTTTAAATTCAATCTATTATAGAGAAATCATAATATGCGAAATTTTGAAGTTCATTTAAAGGAGAAATAAACTCTCATACATTCACATTTTATGCAAATACGATCTGATTTAAATTTGGGGTGGAAATATTTTACTCGCCTCTCTCAGACCACCCCATAAAGGTACAATCCATACTATCTGCATTGACAATCCCCTCTTTTGAGAAGCTTTTGGCTTTTTCTAATTTATAGTTTCCCCACTTCATTATTTGATCGTGTAAAACCAACGGATGACATTAGTTTCTATAGGGAAGTGGTGGGGCACTCTGAAATAAAAAGAAGCGATATTAAACATTAGACAGGAGCAACTTTTCTAAGGTATCTTCTTGATTAATTATTTGTTACTTATTAAGTCTTATTGTCAAATGTTAATCAAATATAACTCTTAATCTCTTGGTCGTAGGTTCGATCCCTACACGACCCACCAAATGCATTAAATCGGGTCCTGTTATCTATCGAAAAGAATAGAAGCCAGGGCGTTTATCGCTGCTAATTAAACGATTCAAAAGATCTTGAGGTAAATTCAGCCCATCTTCTCCAAGCATTTCATACAGAGATGTTAATTCATCCTTGTCATAATCCTGTATCACCATTTGAAATAACTCTAACTGCCTTGGTTTGCGAGATGTTCCACGGCTTCTGTAAGGAATAAAAAATTCAGGATGCGCTTCCAATAAAAGTTGTACTTTATCCAGTTGTTTAATTTTCAGAGCATACAAAACAACATCCAAATCATGGTCTTCTATATAATCGTATAATTCGTTAAAGTGAGAGCCACTGCAACTCTTGATGGTATTCAATACTTTTTTAAAGTCTTTGGTTGAAAGTGTTTCAATAGCCTTATGTAAAAATGTTTTATCAGCCCGGTCATGCACCCATAAAATTGCGTTATTTTTGATTAATGAAATCATTATTTTTAAATGATTATTTTTGTTCGCATGTTCCGAACTATATCCTGACAAGGCAAAAAACAATGGGCAATTACCCGAATGATTCTGCTGTTGATCAACGTTTGCTCCATGGCGTATTAACCAGTTCACATTCTCTGACTGCCCCAAATAGCATGCCATCATTAAAGAAGTAAAGGTATCACTTTCTTTAAAATCGACAATTTGATGAGATGGATTCACTTTGAGTATTGGCAAATCGACTTCGTATCGATTCATCTCTTGAAGACGTCTGAGTGGCTGATTAGCCAATACGGCCGCAGCGATCTGGTTGATAGCAAACAGATCATCTTTTTTAAACTGGAATGCTTCGCAATCATCAGGTGCAGTCCATAAATCATAACATGCCTTATTTTGCTCATAGAATTCACAAGCAGAAAGCCACCCATCACCCGGATTAAGAAAATAATAGATTTTGGATGCATTTTCATTATAGGTATTATAATTTACTAATATTTGTTGCCCCTCACGAATGTCTTTTATTGCAACAACCTCAACTACTTTTACACCTTTACTCACGGTTTCCCTAAACTCAACGTTATCCTGACTATCAGAAAAATTAATATATCGAGTAAAATTACCTTTCCTTGCTGCATCAATAATTCGACGTCCTATATTCATGGCATAGCTGTTATCTGCATCGGGATGCGTATTTAAATAACGTTCAAATTCAGCGGTACTGGCATACTCTTCACCCATGTAGAAGCCAATACGAGTACCTTTATCAATATCGGTAGTGGCAAAAAGACCTCGCCCACCCATATCTTTAAGCAAATCAACAACCCTCACTGCAACGGAACCTGATAAATCCACTGAAGAAGGAATATATTCATCCACATCCATGTTATCAATTCCCACGGTATTCAAAATATGTTGTATTCTTGAGGATTTTATATCAGCCCTTGTACCTGATTTGATTTCGATAGCTTTTATTTTTTTAGGAGAAGAAAACAGCGTTACCCCCTCCAGTTGAGATGAGGCCTTCCTTTTCCCTGACTGTATCGCTTTAGTTTTGACCTCGTACTTGTCACTCTTTAACGAAAGCTGGAATTCAGCAAATTTTTTAGGGGTTTTTTGAGTTCTTTTGGATAATTTTGTATTTGAGCGTGGCATAACTAAACCGTAATAAAAAAACGAAAAGTAGCAAAGAATATCATATAGATGATATTTTGTCCATATTGAACTCGTCTAACCCACATAGCATCCCAATATGGGCATAAATGCAGGTCGGGATAAGACAAAGTCTCAGAGAAAAAAAACTGGACTACCTTCCAGGAACAGGATCAGCACTAGCTAAAAAATCCAATCGTTAAATTCAGTTCGTTCTAATGAATCAAATGTTTTAACATGCTACAAAGTTTAAATTTGATACACAACATGAGTAATTGAATAACCATTAACAGAATTTTTTTATCTCTTAGGGTTGTTTAACATTTTTAAATTTGCTTTAATTCGCGACGTGCGTTTTAACACCACTATGGAAAAAAAAGTAGGCTTGACGGGTTCAACTCACCCAATCAGGCTGGATGACTGCAAGTTAGAAACTATGGAAAACGGATTATGTCTAACGATCTGGCTATTTATTTAAGCAAACAATTACTTTGGCATACACTGCTTATAGCAGCACCCATCATTTTCGTTGCCCTGATTAGTGGTTTAATCATTTCAATTCTTCAAGTTGTCACACAAATCCAGGACTCTACTTTAAGCTTTATACCCAAAATATTAGCGGTAGTACTGATGCTCATGCTCTGCGGAGAATGGATGTTGCATACTCTGATTGAGTTTGCCCAGGGAATTTTTATCAGCATACCGGGAATAATCAAGTCATGACAATCTCTACAGCCTGGTTAATCCAACTCATGTTCATCACGATTCGTCTTGGCACCGTCTTATTGTTTGCCCCTGTTCAGGCAATACATCAACTTCCGTTAAAAGTCAGACTGCTCTTTGTATTTGCTTGCAGTGCCCTAGTAAGCTGTAGCCTGTCAGCACATGTACCGCTCGATAACCTGCACATTTTATTGGGTGGCATTGCTGAATTCGCCAATGGACTAATACTCGCAACGGGACTATTTGCAGCTTTTGCCGTATTTCAAATCGCGGGGCAATTAATAGATAACGAGACCGGTCTCAACTCGCTCGCGATATTTAATCCAGCTGAACACAGCCAGGAACCTTTATCCAGTCGATTATTAACCATGCTGGCAGTGTTATTCTTCTTCGGTCTCGATGGTCATCTATGGCTGTTTAAAGGATTGTCATACTCCTTTATTATCATTCCACCTGGAGCCATTGCTCTATTTGCAGGTTTCACCCCCATTATCAAACAATTTGGCTTTATGTTTACTGTGGGCTTTATGATAGCCAGCCCAATTATCCTGGCTTTATTGGCGCTGGATCTGTTTGGCGGACTGCTCACCCGAAACATACCCCAAATAAGCAGCTATTTCCTGATCCTGCCTCTTAAGATTTGTCTCGGTTTATTCTTGCTGTCCATGATGCTCGGCAGTATGTACCCTATTTCGAATATGGTGTTTGAACGATGTTTTCAAACCTGGCAGGACATCATGTCATGAGTGAAAAAACCGAAAAACCCACACCTTACAAATTACAAAAGGCCAAGGAAAAAGGACAGGCCAGCAAAAGTATTGAATTAACGACGTGTACTGCTCTGCTTGTCATGATTGGCATGATCAGTGCCTTATGGCCAAAGCAATTATATGAAATTAAATCCATGCTTCGACATATACTTCATTTTGCAACGCACCTGCAATTCAATTCTGACAACATCATGCATCTTCAGCAGTTCATATTGTCTCAACTGCTAAGCTTATGGTTGCCTTTTGCTTTGGCAAGCGGATTAACCATTATCCTGTGCACCCTGGCTCAGACAGGTATCATCTGGTCTACCGTCCCCTTAACCCCGGATTTTAAACGTCTCAATCTGATCCAAGGCTTCAAAAGGTTGTTCTCAATCAAAACAGCTGTTGACGCAATAAAGAACTCCATCAAATTAGGATTGGCCTTCCTTCTTCTTTTTTTAATTATCAAGGCTCAATTAACCAATATCCTCCACTTAATAATCAGCAAACCCTCTCAGGATCCTGAATTAATGATGGGATTTTTGTTAAAACTCAGTGTGCAATTACTCATACTGCTATTAATCATTGCTCTGTTTGACGCCTTTTTTACCCGTTGGAAATTCAAAAAAGACAATCGGATGAGCAAGCAAGAAATCAAAGATGAATACAAACAAAGGGAAGGCGATCCTAAAATCAAAAACAAGATACGACAGTTACAACAGCAACTGCGTCAAAAAACAGCCTCATTAAAAGAAGTAAAAAATGCTGATGTTGTGATAACCAATCCCACCCATATCGCTATTGCGCTTCAATATGAGCGAGGCTCCATGCCTGCGCCCAAAGTAGTTTGTAAGGCACAAGGAGAGATGGTCAGGGAAGTAAAAAAACTGGCAAAAAAGTACAACGTACCCACAATCGAAAACAAAGCCCTGGCTCGTCTGTTGTTCCAAACTGTAGAGCTGAATCAGTGGATTTCCAGAGATTTATATCCCTCAGTAGCCAATATCTTCAGAGAGATCTATGCGTTGGGAGGTACACATGACCAGTAAATCAAATTTTTTAAATAGCAGCAGTGAACTGATCATGATAGCTTTGGCTACAGGAATTTTATTCATCCTGTTCATCCCTATTCCTGCAGCATTATTGGATCTTCTCCTTATTGTCAATTTCAGTTGGGCACTAACCATTTTATTATTGACATTTTACACCGATAAACCATTAAGCTTTTCAACATTTCCAGCTCTTTTACTCATATCGACCCTATTTCGGTTGGCACTCAATATTTCAGCTACTCGCCTGATTTTATCAGATGGTGATGCCGGAAAAGTCATTCAAGCCATGGGTCATTATGTAATTCATGGCAATTACGTAATGGGTTTGGTTGTTTTCTTAATCCTCATCATCGTCCAATTTATCGTCGTCACAAATGGCGCTCAGCGTGTTGCAGAAGTAGCTGCGCGATTTACCTTAGACAGCATGCCTGGAAAACAAATGAGCATCGATGCTGATTTGAATATGGGCAGTATTTCGCAGAGCGAAGCAAAAAGCCGTCGATCACAAATCGAAAAGGAAGCTAACTTTTATGGTGCTATGGATGGAGCGAGTAAATTTGTCAAAGGCGATGCCATAGCAGGAATCCTGATTATTCTTGTAGACATCATTGGCGGATTTGCCATAGGTCTTATTCAGCGGGGATTGAGTTTTTCTGAATCAATTCAAACCTACACACTTCTGACTGTGGGTGATGGGCTTGTAACTCAAATTCCAGCGCTGATTATTTCAACAGCAACAGGAATTATCGTCACTCGTGCCGCTACAGATGCTCAATTAGGTAGTGAAGTTGCGAAACAAATCGGTTCCTATCCCAAAAGTTTAATTATGGTGTGTTTGAGTTTAACCGGCCTTTTGTTTGTAAAAGGAATACCAGCTGTTCCTGTGATGTTCATTTTAAGCCTGTTTGCCGGGAGCACCTGGTTTGCCCTTAAAGCAAAAAAAGAGGAGAACAATGTAGAGGCAGAAGAGAATCTCTATGAAAAAATTCGCATCCATCCTGTTGAAATCAATCTTAATAAAGAACTGTATAGCCAATTAATTCACTATGAGAACCACCTGCTCGAATCCATTCAAGTCATCAGAGAGCGAATTGCTTTTGATTTGGGTTTTGTTATTCCTGAAGTTAAAATCAAAACAGATAAAAAACTTGGATTTCCCTTATATTCCATTTGCATCCAGGGCAATAACGACGGAACAAATCCTCTGCATCTGGATAAAACCTTAGCCATTGTTTCAACACGCACCAAGACCGATCAATTACCTTCAGGAATTGAAGTACGCGATCCCAGCTATGGTCTCCCGGCCATTTGGATTGATCCTCGAAACAAGCAAGACGCCCTGGATAACGGATTCACCTTATGTGAACCGCTTATGGTATTGACAACCCATCTCAATGAAACCATCAATACTCACATTGCTGAACTATTAACTCGAGAAGAAACAGAGCAATTATTAGTTCAACCAGGAGTTAAAGCTCTTAGTGATGAACTCATCCCCTCTCTTTTACCCTTGGGCCATGTTCAACGCATCCTGCAAAACCTGCTTAAAGAAAAAGTATCTATTCGTTATTTAACTCAAATACTGGAACTTCTTTTAGAGCATGCCAAAAAAATACCTGATCCCGTTCAACTGACTGAATTGGTGCGCTCAGGTTTGGCCGTACCCATTTGTCAAAAGTTGCTTGTTAATCAAGAGAGTTTGCATGTGCTGACGCTGGAGTCCAGCCTGGAACAAAAACTCAATCAAAACATCCTCAATAAAGAATATTTTTCATTGGAACCCGGCTTAACTGAACGTCTGATTACCTCATTGGCAAATCAGGTAGAGCAGATGCTAGGTGAGCGTAAACGCCCCATCCTGCTTTGCTCATCGCAATTAAGACGGCATTTAAAACAATTAACTCAAAGAGTAATTCCTCATTTAACGGTACTGGCGATGAATGAAATTCCAGTCAATGTTCAAGTGGAATCCTTTGGGGTTGTAAAATAAGGAATTAAGATGTTGGATGCTATAACAGCAACACAATTCGCAATGGAATTTGATCAATTAAAACTGCAGTCAATCAGTCAAAATGTTGCGAATATGAATACCCCTGGATTTAAAAGACAGCTGGTAGAAAGTACTGGTTTTGATGAGCAGCTTGAACCTCAAATCACTAATGCACTACACAACATACAAAGAACGCAAATAAGCATCCAGGGTACCTTAAGTCAAACTCATAACCCTAATGATTTAGCCTTGACTGGGGACAGTTATTTCCAGGTTCAAAGCGATCAAGGGATCTTCTATACGCGGCGTGGCGATTTTCAAATCAATAATCAGGGTGAATTATGTACTGCTACGGGTGAAACGGTACAGGGAAAAGCAGGCACCATTAAGGTTGACGACAACAGTTTTACTGTTGATACCCAGGGCGCTCTGTATATTGATCATCATAAAGTAGATCAGCTCAATATAGTCCGCTTCAACCAACCCCAATTACTGGATTACGTTGGTAATGGACTCTATCAAACCAATGAGTCACCCAATCCATTTGATGGTTCTACACGTGTATTACAAGGCTTCATTGAGCAATCAAACATAAAATCCATTGACGAGATGATGGACATGATAAAAACCTCTCGTCACTTTGAAGCCAGTCAACGAGTGATGCGAACAGCAGATAATCTGCTATCAACTGCAATTAATCAGTTAGGAGAAGGAAATGTCTGACGCGCTTTCCATTGCCGCAAGTGGTCTTAAATCTGAAGAATTTTATATTGATAAAATTGCCAATGATTTGGCTAATCTCAATACCGCTAATTACAAAGCCACTAAAATAACGTTTGAAGACGTACTGTATCAGAATATCAATGGCGAACAATCACTATTCAGTAATCAAGCATCCATAAAACTGGGATTGGGAACTGCTGTTTATAAGTCAGGAAAAGATTTTTCTACCGGTCCATTAAAATCAACGAATAACTGGAACGATGTAGCAATTAATGGAGTTGGTTTTTATCAAATCCTTAATACTGATGGTACGATTGCTTATACACGTAATTCTACCCTGAGTATTGATTCTGACCGCTACCTGACAACACAGGATGGATTGCGATTGGCAGATAACATTCAGATTCCTGATGATTTCACCAAAATCACCATACAAGCCAATGGTGATGTCGAAGTCATGTTGAGTGACGAAACGGAACCTCAATTACTCGGCACCATTCAACTGGCCAAATTTATCAACCCAGAAACATTAAATCCTGTTGGAGCTGGAGTGTACTTGCCAACTGATGAGTCCGGAGATCCGCTGATAGACAATCCCGGCAGTAGCGGGCTTGGAGCCTTGACGCAAAACCAAATTGAAGGCTCTAATGTCGACATGGTGAACTCGCTGATGCAATTAACTATGGCGCAGCGAGTCTACCAATTAAATGCGAAAGCCGTACAAATTGCTGATGAACTGGAAAAATTGACTAATGAAATTCGTGATTAAGCTCATGCTTCCTTTTGTATTAATGGTACCAGCGCATGCTAAGACCCTGATAAGGTTTCAAAAGCAGATTACCACTCATGCTTGCTATTTGGGTGATCTGATTGATGTCAGTAGTGATAGAAGTGAGTTAATGAAACTACCATTGGACAGTCATCCAAAACCAGGGGAAACAATCAGCAGAAAACAAATCGTTGATTGGGTAATTCAAAAAACTGGTCCTTTAGACTATCAATGGAAAGGAAAAAGCACCACCCAGGTCCAACAAGTAGTTCGGACTACTGGAAATGAACTACGTCGTAAAGCTCAAACTGAATTAGAGCATCAATTAAGTAAAAGATACGATACCATTACACTAAATCCCAAGGGATTAGTTAAAGACAGTGAGTTTCCTTTATCTGAGTTTCATGTAGAACTACCTGAATCATACCCGCCAGCAAAACAAATCGCTGTTCGTCTGATTCATGGCAAATACTCTATCCCTGTCTGGTTCAAGATTAGTGCCTATCAATCAGTGCTGGTGGCCAAACACCCGCTCACTAATCGAACCCAATTACATCAAACGGATTTCATTTTAAAAAAACGCGATATCGCTGGTTTAAAAAATAAACCGCTAACCAAACTGCCCCAAGCGATTTGGCTAAAAAAATCAATTAATAAAAACCAGATTTTAACATTCAGTGATGTAGCTCCTACACCACAAATTATCAAAGGACAATGGGTTCAGGTCACCGTATTCAATCGAGGCATCTCCTTATTATCCAAAGCGATAGCAGAACAAGATGGATATACCGGTCAGTTGATTCGGATGAAAAATCCCCAGTCCAATAAATATTTTGTAGCGAGAGTTACCTCATCGCATCAAGCCGAGATTTCATCATGAACAAATTAATGACTCTATTACTCATTGTACTTTTTTCGCCTCAAATGAGCTGGGCTGTTAATTTATTCAATGAAGAAATCTACCGCCCTTTAATTGCTGATCGGGTCGCTTCATTACCCGGAGACATACTGACTGTCATTGTTTTGGAAACCTCGAATGCCCAAACCAGCGCCGACCTATCCTCTGGAAAAGAGATAAAATCAGCTCTGGAAGTCGGATACAACAAAAACAATCATGAAGTAGAGTTTGGTCTGAAAGGAAAAGGGAAAACAGCAGCCAAAACAGGACGTAATGGTAAAATTAAAGCCTCGTTAACGGTGCAAATCAAGCAAATATTCCCGAACAATACCTATCTTGTTGAGGGCATGCAAACCATTACCATTAATGGTGAACAACAGCACATCCTTCTAAGCGGCATAGTCAGGCCGGAAGATATCAGCCCGCAAAATACTCTATTATCAACCCGTTTGGCAGACGCTCATATCACCTATGCCGGCAATGGTTCCGTTTCAGACTCTCAGACTCGAAATTATTTCTATAAAGTTCTCTCATTTGTAGGGTTAGTCTAATGAATAAATTAATCTCCCTGCTCTTGCTCATTAGCTCAATAACCCTGCACCACAGTGTCTATTCCGCTGTTCAGTTGAAATCACTGGCTCGTCTTTCGGGATTACAGGAGAACCCAATTAGCGGTTATGGACTGGTTATAGGATTAGCCGGATCAGGCGATTCCAGACGAAACAAAGACACAACTCAGGCAATCTCCAATTTATTACGGACTTTTGGCGTCAATATCAATCCGAGTGAGATTAACAGCAGAAATACTGCCACGGTTATAATTACTGCCAATCTTCCATCTTTCGCTCATCAAGGCGATAAAATTGACATCAATGTCGCTTCACTGGGTGATGCAAAAAGTCTGCTGGGTGGCACCCTTTTGGTAACTCCGCTTAAAGGAGCGGATGATCGCGTTTATGCACTGGCTCAAGGCCCAATTTCTATAGGCGGATTTAAATACGATCTCTATGGCAATGTGATTCAAAAAAATCATCCGACTACTGGCTTGATTCCTGGCGGGGCTATAGTTGAAAAAACGCTGTACAATGACGTTGTCGATAAAACAGGAGACCTGCATTTAATTTTAAATCATCCTGACTTCACTACTGCAGATCATATCGAAGCAGCCATCAACAAAAAATTTGGTAAAAATACGGCCCTGGCACGTTCTGCTCAAGATATTGAAATTCATCCTCCCCTGCCCTACAGAAAGCGTTTTATTCGTTTTGTGAGTCAACTGGAACACATTGAGATCACTCCCGATCACTTACCTACTGTTGTAGTCAATGAACGAACAGGCGTAGTTGTAGCCGGAGCCGATGTAAAAATTGACGCCGTCACCATATCGCATGGCAATTTGCAAATAGCCATTGCCACTGATTTTAACGTTTCTCAACCCACTCTGATTCAAAACATGGGCAGACAGGTTCGCACAACGGTGACGCCATCAACCAACATCAATGTGAAGGAGGCTTCTGCAAATACTGTAGAACTGAATCAGGGGGCTACTGTAGCAGACTTGATTGCGGCATTAACCAAAGTTCAGACCTCAACCCGAGACATCATTGCAATCCTGGAAAGTCTGCAACGGGCTGGAGCATTGCATGCTGAACTGGTCATTCAATAAGGAAGATACTATGAACACAGACTCAACTATAGAACTGGTCAGCATGGCACTGGACGCATCTTTGATGCGGCAAACAGCCATAGCGAATAATATTGCCAATAGCAACAGCACGAATTATCAGACCATGGAAGTCAATTTTGAACAGCAATTAAAAGAAACCCACTTCATTGGCAGTTCAGAAGATCTGTCCACTATCAAGCCTTATTATCAATTGAGCGATCAACCATCCTCTATTGATGAACAAATGGCATTAAACGTCCAGAACATGACTCATTATCGTGCCTTAATCAAAGGCTTAAATCAAAAATTCTCAATTATGAAACTGGCATTACAAGGAACTAACTCATAATGAATTACGCTCAAATTTATGCGATTGCCACACAGGGTATGAATGCAGAAAAACTTCGTGTTGATGTAGTCGCCAACAATATTGCTAACCAGCACTCTTTAAAAACTACGGATGGCTCCTTGTTTCAAGCCAGTCAGGTTGTCACCACGGCAAAACCGTTCTCTGTCCTATTAGAAGGAGATGAAACCGGGATTGATTCTGTGGACATCATTTCAAAAGAAATACCTCCCAACAAGGTATATCAACCTTCTCACCCGGCGGCAGACAAACAAGGCTATGTCACCTACCCAGGCATAAGCACCATTGATGAAATGACCACGCTATTACGCGCTTCACGTGCTTATGAAGCAAACATCAAGATCATCAACACGGCTCACAGCCTTTATTTGCAGGCCCTAACTATTGGAGAAGAACGATGAACATTGCTTCGGTGAACAACCTGTTTTTGAACACAATGACTCCGTCAATAGAACGTACTGAACAGCCCAAAACAACGTTCTCCACCTTGATGGAGGAAAAAATTACTGAAACCAATAATCAGCTCAATGCAGCAGATGAAGCGTTGACTCAGTTAGCCAGTGGTCATGCAGAAAATCTGCATCAAACCATGATCACCCTGGAGCAAGCCAAATTATCCTTCCAGTATTTAGAACAGATTAGAAACCGCTTGATGACTGCCTATCAAGAATTATTAAGAGAGCAAATCTAAAGTGAATTATCTACAACAAATACAAGTTTGGTTCAATGATTTATCAATACAGCGCAAACTGAGTTTAACCTTTTCCCTGATGCTGATTCTTGTCGTTACATCCTGTGCAGGATGGTGGCTGTTATCGCCAAGTTATGAAGTGCTTTTTAATCACTTGGAGGAAGAGGATGCCAATAAAATTGTAAGCCACCTGGAACAAGCACATATCAATTACCAATTAAAAAATGACGGCAAAGACATTTTCATTGACAAAAATCTGGTTGCCAAAACCCGCCTTAAAATTATGGGAAGTGGGATGCAATTGGCTGGCAGTGTTGGTTTTGAGCTCTTTGATAAAAGTGACTTCGGAATGACCGATTTCTCGCAAAAAATCAATTATCAACGTGCCTTACAAGGAGAGCTGGAACGAACCATCTCCAGCCTGGAGGAGATTCGACAAGCCAGAGTTCATTTGGTTATTCCTGAACATCATCTTTTTGATAATACCCGCAATCAGCCTAAAGCCGCAGTGACTTTGCAATTAAAACACAATCTGACCACCAAACAAGTTCAAAGCATACAGCAATTGATTTCGGCGAGTATTGATCATTTGACAACTCAAAATGTAATCGTGGTCGATCAAAACGGCAATACACTCTCCCAAGTGGAGACAGAGGAATCAACCAGTCATTTCAAAACCAAGAAAACTATTGAACATTATCTAAACGATAAAGTATCGCAAATGCTTCATAAAATATTTGCCAACCGGCAGGTTATGGTGAAAATTGATGCGGCCATTAATTATGATGAGTTACAAAGGGAATTAATTAAGCCTCAAACTCAGGGATTAATTACTCATGAAAAAGAAATAACTCACTCCTCCCCTGGCAAAACTGATAAAGACAAACGCAATCAGGACGTCACTCGCGAAAAATCCTACCAATTAGGGAGCGAAAAGGAATTATTCAAGAAAGCCAGCGGAACAATAGAGCGCCTGACTGTCAGTGTGATTGTGCCCCACAATACGCCCTCCCACATTTTGGAGCAGATACGAAGACTTGTAAAAACCACTGTGGGTTTCAATGAACAACGTGGGGATGTGATTAACGTTGAAGCGTTAATCGAACCAACCGATACCCAAAGCATGGAACCACCAACACTGCCGCCCACAATCGCTCCCCCAGCTCTGGTGGAACAATCTCGTTTGCATGTCCCACTGTATTTTTGGGTGATTTGCCTGGTTGTGAGTAGCGCATCCATTTTGATGATTAGAAAAGCCCGGCACAAAAAGCGCGAACTTTTATTGCTCGAATTAACACAATGGTTGTCTCACCATGAATAATCAATTCAAAAAAATATTATTAAAAATAGCTGCCCTGTGTAAATCCGATCAACAATGGATCCTGAATCAACTCACAGAGAAGCAAAAACAGCAGTTTGAGTTAATGCAAGGAACGCCATTACTCACTCAAGCGCACAGATTCAGGAAGTTAACACATCAGGAATCAGTCCAGGTACCTCAGAAATCCAGACTTCCTGCATTGTGTCATGATCTGATGGAACAGGATTTACTATACATCGCCATCATCCTGGAACAGGGGCAGTTTGCCTGGAGTGATCAATTCATCGAATCACTTCAAGAGGGTGAGGCAATTCACCATTTACTCAATGACCAGGTCAAAACGCTAAAAGCCGACACTAAAGCACGTGTGTTCCAGCTCTGGCAAAACCAACTTGAGTTTGATGATCAACTGGTGATCCATTATGGCTAAAATAATACCCCAGGCATTAATCAGTCATGAAACAGTCACTATAGGCTTGAAACCTGAAATCATTCCTGATGAGAGTGACCAGCAGTCTGTAATGACACCCCAGACCAATGAAACTGATTTGGAAGAACTGCAAGCCCAAGCGTATCAAAGGGGTTTTATATCGGGACAAACCGAAGGACAGTTACATGCAGAACAACAAATGGCTCAATCAAAACAAGCCCTGGAGACACTGTTATCAACAATTCCTCAAGCCATAGAGCACAATCGACTGGAATTGCACAATGAAATTGCAGATATTATCTTATTAATTACCCAGGAATACTTCATCGAGCAACAACAAAAGCCAGAAGCGCTCCATCAGCGAATCAACCAAATATTAAGCCAGTTAAATAACAAACAAAGCATCGAATTACACCTGCATCCTGATGAAATAAAAACAATGCACCAGTTCAATATCAAATTGGAAACAGCCCATCTCAAGGGATTATTAATAAAAGCCGATCCCACTCTTGCCCCTGGAGGCTGTGTCATAAAAACGGAGCACGGAGTTTTTGATGCCAGTCTGGAAACACGTCTTGAACGATTAAAAGAAATGCTCACTCAAATGAAACATGGGAGGCACCATGCACTCCTGGATTAACCAACTCCAAGCTGTAGAGCGATTGGGCGAAATTGAACAATGTGTTGGCTTAAAGCTGGTAGCCAACGGGCCACCCCATGCCTTTATTGGCGAGGTCTGTGACCTGTTAGATCAGAATCAGAAACTGATTTCGAAAGCAGAAGTGGTTGGTTTTGCAGAAGGTAAAGTATACCTGATGCCCTTTGATACTGCCCCAATCCGAATGGGATATAAAGTGAGAGCAACAGGTAATTCAGTAACAATTAATGCATCCTCATCTCTACTTGGGCATGTGGTCGATGCGTTTGCTGCTCCCATCGACCAAGCGGTTTCATGTTCAATAACCAAAAACATGTCGACTCACAACAAAAAAATTAATCCCTTCATCCGTAAACCCATTACGGAACGTCTTTTTACAGGAGTTCATGCCATAGACAGTTTACTTCCTCTAGGAAAAGGACAACGAATCGGTGTGTTTTCCGGCAGTGGTGTTGGCAAAACAACCTTGATGGCTCAGATTGCACAACAGAGCACCAGCGACATCAACATTATTGCTTTAATTGGTGAACGCGGAAGAGAAGTGAATGAGTTTATCAACAACCATTTGAGCGAGGCCAACCTGAATAAAACAATTCTGGTTGTCGCCTGCAGTGATGAGCCCGCATTGGTAAGGCGTCAGGCAGCATATACCGCAACAGCCCTTGCTGAGTATTTTTGCCATCGGGGAAAAAACGTCTTGTTATTTATGGATTCAATTACTCGCTTTGCCATGGCACAAAGAGAAATTGGCTTAAGTTTGGGAGAACCTCCAACCGCTCGTGGTTATACACCAAGTGTATTTTCGATGTTGCCGGGATTAATAGAACGAACAGGCAACTTTCAGGATCAAGGAAGTATTAGTGCCCTATACACCGTGCTGGTCGAAGGTGATGATTTTAATGAACCATTGGCAGATCATATGCGCGCCTTATTGGATGGCCATATCGTTCTCAAACGGGAGTTAGCACAACGAGGACATTACCCGGCTATCTCGATACTGCACAGCATTTCACGTTTGGCCAATCAACTCTTGTCAGAGGAGGATCAAAAAGTAGTTAAACATGTGATCTCTACTCTGAGTCTTTATCAACAAAACAAGGATCTGATTGAGCTTGGCGCTTACAAACCAGGGACCAACCCTTTATTAGATCACGCAGTTAACCGCATCGACTCTATTAATAAGATATTAACCCAGGATGAAGATCATCATTTATCGTTCAGTGAACTCATCCAACGCTTTAAGGAGATTCTGCAATGAGTCAAACTCTAACGGCTCTAATGACCCGATTAACCTGGCAAAATAATGAGCTTAGCATCCATCTGCAGGCGGCTGAAAATGAATCGCGAATCGTGATGCAACAAATCCAGGAGTTGGAACACACCATAAATCAATCGTGCATTACATCCATGAGCATCAATCCAGAATTGGAAATCAATAAATTAAATTTTCTTACCCAGCAACAAGAAAAGAAAGACGAATTAGTAATGATTTTAAAAAATCATCAAGCCCTGGAGGCCAAGCTAAAGGATAAATTGCTCCGTATCAAAACAGAAATCAAAATGCTGGAGCAATACATGGAACGAGAACAACAGGCTAGCAGACAGCACCAAATAAAATCACAGGAAGACGCTCTTGAAGAATGGGTGCTCCAAAACAGGAAGTCGGTATGAAAATAAGTAATGACTCTCTATTAACATGGAATCAAAACGCTCAAAAAAATCAAACGAATCAGTCTGATTTTGGCGATTGGTTAAAAACTCCAACCAAACAAAACAGTGGAGATGAGTTTTATTGGCAACATCAAAGTCAATTGCAGCAGTCCTGTTTAAAGTTTGAAAATCATTCAAAGCAGGTGCAACAGGGGGAAACGAGTCTAAAAACCAGTGAAATAGACAATGTGATCACCGCTCCTTATTCCACCCCTGATAATGTTGATGTTCCAATGCAGTCAAACACGAATAATTCTAAAGCGCCCCCCCTTAATCGCCTTAAATTGCAATCAACAGAATTCATGAGAACCATCGCAGCTCTGGATCAGAATGGTTCACAAACGCCTGTTCCAGAACCTTATTCTTATTCAAGCAAGTCAGCACCAGATAAAAGTATATCGGAACAACCCAATTCAGTTGACTACACAACCCATAACACAGGTCAATTTAAAAATTATCACCTTTACATTCAAAACGATCAGGTTGAGTTATCTCTACATGCCGAAGATCTGAATAAAGAGGAGCAATTGGAACTGAAACAGATGATAAAGCTCAATTTAAAAAATAAAGGTCTTTCTTTAAAACAGTTACTGATTAATGGAGTACAACATGACTGAACCCGTGAGTGCCTCCGGAGTGAGCCAGGCAGATTACCTAAAACTCTTCATGCAGGAATTAACCTATCAGGATCCATTAAAGCCGGTTGATAACCGTGAGTTTATGGCTCAAATGGCGCAATTCTCAGCCTTACAGGAAGCCAGGACAACCAATGATTATTTAACAAAATTATTGGGCATGACCAGTGGAACCCAAAGTCTCAGTTTATTAGGAAAAAAAGTACGCGTAAAGGACATTGAAGGTGAAGGACAAGTCACCAAAATCGAATTTATTAAGGACTCACCTCCTCTGGTCACTATAGCCATGAGTAACGGGGACATTCCCAAAGTAGAGCTGGGTCAAATAACCGAAGTCAGGGAGTGATAATGAGCAACACGTACTATACAAGTTTATCCGGTATGATTGCCGCCAGCTATGGCTTACAAAATACTTCCAACAATGTGGCAAACATGCAAAGCCCGGGGTTTAAACGCAATGATGTTTTTTATTCCTCTTTAGGTAATGGCAATGGTGAAGAAGGACTGGGATCAGGAGTCTGTGTTGGCGGGCATGGAACCAATTTTAGTGCTGGAAATTACCTCGAAACAAGTAATCCTTCTGATTTAGCCATAGTTGGGCAAGGTTTTTTCGTCCTCAGGCTTAAAAGCGGCGAGCTGCGTTATACTCGTGATGGTGAATTTGAATTCAACAACGATGGCATCTTAATCGACAAACACAGTGGTGGTGAAGTCCAGGGATATAATAATGCCGGTAACCTGGTACCCATTCATGGTAAAGGACCAAAAAATTCTGAGGGCAAAGCCAGCCATGAAATTTTTTTAAAAGGACAATTCATCTTACTGAAAAAAACAGAGACCGAACAAAACAATGACCCCAGTCCACTTAAAAACAATTATAAAAATATTACCTTTTCTGTTGGAAAAATTTATGACAAACAGGGTAAGGCACATCAAGTACAACTCGAGTTCGAATCGACTCGTGTACCAACTACCTCAAGCACTGGCGCAATAGATGATAAGGGTACAAGCTGGGATTTAGTCAGAGTGACCTGCGATGATGTAGATATTGACCTTGGTTTAAGTAATCAAAAAATCATCTTCAATGGACTTAATGAAGGAGCCAACCTCGAAAACGGTTCCATTCATTTTAAAATCAATGGCGATCAAGAGATAAAACTGCAATTTGGCAGTTTTAAAGATGGCTCAGACAGCTCCGTTCAACTCAAGGAATCGCAATTAAATCCCGAAGGCACTCACATTGAGGCCTATCAAAACGATGGATACGGTGAAGGAAAACAAATCAGTTTTTCATTTGATGAAAACGGACAGATTTCCTATCACTACGATAATGGTCAAGCCATCCAGGGCATATTTGTTGGCCTGGCTCGTTTTGATGATTTGGAACACACACTGGTTCAGACCCATGACAACTTGTTTCAAGTAAAAAACGATCGAGGAACCCACATAGGCCGTGCGAATAATAACGGATTTGGCAGCATTAAAGCGAAACAACTGGAATCGTCCAATGTCGACTCCACAACTGAATTTGCCAATATCGTCATTTTACAACGCATGTTTCAAGCCTGTTCTCAAATCATGGATATCGATAAACAACTTTTAGAGGAGTTGGAGTCACGATGACGAAACCCTTTCGATTGATTAATTCATTTGAGCTTCAGGAACTTTCCCGACAGTTACTTGGCGAAATAAACGATTGGAACGCTCGGTACAGTCTGAATCCTATGACTATGGAGCTTCATTTACCGCCCAAAGAGTGCTCACCCTTTGAGGGCTATTTGATTCAAAACAATGCGAACACTTTGGCCTGTGTTGAGCCCCATTATTTGAGCACTTTAAATCAGGCTTTATTTGGTAAAGACAGCCCTTGTTTTAATTCAGTGAGTGACGAACTGTTTTCCGTTCTAATCCAGAAACTTCTGAGAGTAGATGCATGCACAGTGGATACTAAAAGCTGCTCGGTTAATAAGTGGTTTTACCGAGGTTCAACAAACCTGCTGCTCGAAATAACCTGTAATACAAACCAGTTCACCCTGGTTCTGCATCCTGACTGGGTTTATCAGATCCTGCCTAAATGGAACAGCAGGAGTGCCAAGCCTATTGCTCTCGAAGAAGCATTATCAGATCAACCAGTGAGGTTCACTCTTGAATTAGACCCCGTTACCCTGCCATTGCATCAACTCATAAGCTTATCGTTGGGAGATGTCATTGTAACAGATCATCCTACCTGCATACCGGTGTCGTTAACACACAATCATCAATTGATTGCCCGTGCAGAATTGGGCAAATCCGCAGAATATAAATCAATAAGTTTAAAAGGAGCATCATGAATACAACGGTTAAAAAAGTAGTACTGGCGGAACACCATCCTCAACCAGAAACTCAAGCAATAAATCACAATTATTTGGGGCTGATAGAACATGTTGAAGTTCAATGCACCATCCGAATCGGCACTCTCAAATTAACAATTGCCCAATTAAAAGAACTGAAATTCGGCCAGATAGTTCATTTAGAGCAAAAAACCAACGAGCCCGTCGAAGTGCTTGTTAATGATAAAGTCATTGCTAAAGGCGAGTTAATGAGCCATGAAGACAAGTTCGCTGTCCAGATTACCGAGGTGCTGTGTTGATGCAAAGAGTGTTCCTTTTTCTATTCATTTTCTGGACTCATCCAATATCAGCAAACCCTGCACTGAACTTTAAAAAGGAGCTGATAACGAATACCCATTGGTCTTCTTATGTGGTGGTGCTCTTTGTGCTGATCGCAGTACTGATAACACTGGTCCACTATTCAAAAAAATCAAAAAGTACGAGTTCCCAATGCAAAGTCATTGAACAATTATCGGTATTCAATAAAACCAAAGTTTTTATTATAGATTATCAAGGGAAACAGTTTTTATTGGCAGATAATCAAAACGCTTTGACTATTCTTCCCTTGCAGGACATTGAATGACATCATGAAAAATCACTCACATCCCAGTATTGGGAAAACATCCCCTTCCAGGCTAAACTTTCGTTCTGAGAGCATCCCAAAGTCAAATGCAACCAGAGGATTCGTTCTCATCGTTTCTCTTCTATTATTGTTCGTTCCAATAAATAGTGCTTTGGCAAATACTCAATTAGGTCCCATTCAATTCGATCATGATAATCTATCTCCAGCCTTGCAAGCATTCGCGCTTCTGACTGTCTTAAGCCTCGCACCCAGCATTCTCATTATGCTCTCTTCATTTACTCGAATCGTCGTTGTTTTATCGATGCTGCGCAACGCCCTTGGATTGCAACAAACTCCCCCCAACACGGTCATTATCAGCCTGTCTCTGTTTTTAACTCTGTTCACCATGATGCCCGTAGCCAAAACAATTTATACCGAGGCCTACCAACCCTATGAGGCAAAACAGATCGATACCAGAACGGCACTGAGCAGTGCAGCCAAACCTTTAAAACAATTTATGATTAAACAGACCAGAGAAAAAGACATGCAGGTTATTCTGCAACTGGCAAAAGAACCGTTACCCGTTTCTGCAGATGAAATCAAACTGTATCATCTGATTCCGGCCTTCATATTAAGTGAATTACAAACAGCTTTTCAAATAGGTTTTATGATTTTTCTGCCATTTTTACTTGTTGATTTAATTGTATCCGGTATTCTTATGACCATGGGCATGATGATGATGCCGCCTATGAGTATCTCCTTGCCAATAAAAATTTTACTATTCATTCTCATCGATGGTTGGGACTTAATCACACAGGCTTTAGTGGGTAGTTTTACAGGATATTACTAAGGATAATCACGATGAATAAAGAGAGGATACAGGCTCTAATTAATTCTGATTTAGACGAATCGGAAATAGCAAAGGAGTTGATAAATTGGTTTATCATCGAGCCTGATTTGATTCATTCACGTTATATATTGGATAGAACAGTTTTCCATCTATTAGTCATTAAAAATAAACCACTGGTTCTGAACGAGCTATTAGAAGATACTTCCTGGAAAATACTACAGACTAAGCCCTGGCTTGAAATTGCTGCCACCCCTGACAGAAATGGCTTTACTCTATTCCATTACACGGCACAAAGTGATGAAATTGCCAGTGCAACAATGGATGTTCTGTTTAAATTTTTACCCAAGCATGTTAATGTTCCAAATAATCTGGGTAACACCCCTCTGCATGAAGCAGTAATAGCGCAAAAGCTATGGGCAGTAAAAAAGCTGGTAGACAACAAATGCGACCGATCCGTAAAAAACAATCATAAAAAAACGGCCCTTGAACTGCCAGAAATCAACCCAAAATTAAGATTGGCTCTTTTGGCTATTGATCTGAGTAAATTAAAATCCCTGGATCTAAGGTTTCGATCACCAGCTTCAAGCCATGGAGAGGCAAGCCCGTCAAGCCTGGACAGCTTGCGTGAATCCTGTCCATTGCTTTCAACCGGACGTTCCTCTGATGCGTCGTCATCAACATCAAGGAGTATTGAACCCTTACATTCATCATTAAGATATTCAGACCAGGGAATATCAGAATCCGATACTTCTGATTTCGATCTTGATCACGAAGCACAAGTTGATGGAATTCAGGTTATTGGGAATAAAACAGCTTTTCAACTCTTAAAAAATCTGGTTATTAACTATCAAACCAATAAGCGTTCCGTCATCTCTGCATCATTACTCAATGAATTCAATGAACTCTGCACGAAGAGTTTATTATCCGATGACTTCGTGCTCAGTCGAGAACCATTTTTTCAAAATCCAGAAAACAGTGAACTAATTCATAACATAATCAGCGGGATGTATCTTCGCGTTGATGCACTGTACTCTCGTATTCAAAATAAAACATATGCATTAAACAACGATTTTCTTTACATGCTTGCCTCAGATATTTCAATTGCCGACTCGAAACCACGGATTCCGCCTGAATTTAACTCAGAGACAAAAAAAAGCCAGGCATTGGAAAACTTATGGCTACTTACTGCATGCCAAACATCTCACACCTCAACACGAAAATTTGATTTTACGATGATAACTCATCGTGCTATTGGGATCCTCAGTTCACTTTCTCTACGTCAGCTATTAATTCATTTAAGGTCGTTATATCCCTATTTTGATAAAGACCAGAAAATAGTAGCAAACTTCATAGTAACGCAATTGATTTATTACAAAGCAATTGACGCGGTGAAACCAAAAACAAAAACGGCGATACAACTTCGATTTTTAGCGAAATTAAATACTGATGAGGAGAAAGGCTTGGGGCAACTCGGAGTAGATATCAATAATCATCTCTTTAAAATCAACGACTTATGTTCCACTTACCTCAAACGACCTTTATTGCGTAATTATTATATTTTAAACCAGGGTATAAGTTCACCTGATATCATTAAATTTAATCCATCATTTGATACGATAGTAGATCAAGCGCTCTCAAAAACCCGTGCCAAAAGAGATGAAGAAGTACAAATCATCGCCCATGAACTGAGAATGTTCACCGTTTCTTTTTATCAACAGGTGTCTATAACAGAGTTTCATAATAAAAACTGGGAAAAAATGGATCTCTGTCCTAATAGCGAGAAGGAAGAACATCATTGTGACAGCAATTGTGTCACTGTAGGAAAAAGCACTCTAGCACCTAATATTATTGAATTTACTGAGAATTTCAACAAATTAAGTAATTACTTCGTCGTAAAAATATTAGATCAACCTATAAAAAATTTAAAAAACGCACTACAGCTTCTTATTGAAATAGGTCAAGCGTTATGCCCATTAAATGATGAACAATACCCTGACATCAATCATTTAATGGTAATTAGCAGTATCTTTAACAATACCAATATCTCTCGACTCGTCAATTTTGCTAGAGACTTATCTGCTGAAGATAATGCGTATCTCCAGGAAATTGATACCATAACCTCTGGAACTAAAAATTATTTGATGATGCGCAATGTGTATTCACAATTTAGAACGACACTACCGTTCCTGGGATTAATAAAAAGAGATATAACCTTTGCAAACGATGGCAATGCCCATTCAGAACCATTAGTGCGCGCTGAGGCATTTGGTGAACTATTAAAAAACCTGTTGTCTATTAAAATATTAATCAATTTTGAACGAACTCATTTCCGAACTGATTTTCCTGTATTTTTAAAAGCATACAAATGTCTTGATGAGGATAATGTCCTCAGAGCCTCTTTAAGAAAAAAACCAAGAAAAATTGATGTAATTCATTGGGAACATACCCCTGAAAATATGAGTTGTAATTTAAATACGTTGATTAAAGACTATTTATCCAATGATATTATTCCATCAGTTATCACCTCTAAAAAAACATACAAACCCAAACATTTACCCTCATTTTTAATAAATTCAATCAAATCACTAATTAAAACATTTAAAAGAGAATTTGACCCAAGTCACCCTGAGCACAATGACAATTTATTCATGTTGCTTAGCATCTTAAGCAAATTATCGATCGCCATTCCTGAGTTAATTAGAGTAAATCAATTTTATTACAAGGAAGATGAGTTAACTGTAATGAAAAGCGTTCAATTACTGCTGGTAAAATTGGATGAATTAAAAAAATCAATACAGCCATCTATGCCCTTATTACTGGAACAGAAAGACAAAAAAGATCCTGAAGATAACGATACAGAATTACGCAAAACCTCGAAAAAAAGAAGAAGCTCTCATTTTTTACCGGGATACAGCATATTTAAATCAGGAATCGAACGTCATGATGTTGCTGTAGCTGGATGCAGTTCTGATGCATGCTCGACAACAGAACAGATATTAAAGTGATCAAATTGCAGGCTTAGATTAAGCATGCCAGACAAAAGAATAAAAACACACCCACCAACCAGACGAATAGAAGCGTACTTTATCGTGTTACCAGGCGCAAAGGTTGGTGGAAAACCAATCATGTCGAAACAATCTATTCAAGCCTCAGCAGGATATATCACGGAATTTTCGTGATTCCCATACCATATTTCCTCCTCGCTTAAAGTCGTCTCGATAAATTCAATGGGTACACCTTGTTCTGCGATCATGGCAACTTTAAAACCAGAAAAGGGTTCATAAGGCTGCAAAATCACCTCTTTTCCTTGAATTGCCAACTCCAGATTATCCACTTTAAAGGCTATATGAGGCTTGGATTGAATCAAAGGATGCAAAGGGCAGCCCTCTTCAAAGCGGTGGTATTGAACCCTGAATTCACTGTCTTGACCGCCACTGGTATACATTTTAAACGTAGAGCTGTATTGTTCACCTTTCCTAATCTCTGAAGTTGGAATTCCGGTATGGTGGTATTCATATTTGATCGTACAAATGGTCATAGTGAGTTTCTGTGTTTATTAAATACAATCATTATATTATTTAACACCCCATGATTTAAATTAATAAAAAATTAATATATTATGAACTTAAAGTTCACAATTAAAAGCGTCATGCATTTTTATAATCCATTAAACTAAAAACACGCTTAAGAAGGACTGAAGGATGTTGGATTTTAAAAAAGAGATCATTGCAGCAGAACATCGTATCCGCAGCTCCATTCGTGAGACACCATTGGAACATTCATTATCCATTAGTAAACTCACCCAAACACAGTGTTATCTGAAATGTGAAAACCTGCAATACACCGGATCGTTCAAAGTAAGAGGCGCACTTAACACGTTGTTGTCTTTGTCCCCAGAGCAAAAGCGGCAAGGGGTGGTCACCGCATCATCCGGAAATCATGGCGCAGCAGTTGCTTTTGGAATCAAAAAATTAAACATCCCGGGCTTAATTTTTGTGCCGGAACATGTGTCCCCTACCAAAGCAGACAATATTCGCCAGTATGATGCACAACTCAAACTTTATGGAACAGATTGTGTACAAGCTGAATTTCACGCCATAGAATACGCCACACTTCATCAAAAAACATACATTTCACCATACAATAATGCGCAAGTTATTGCAGGCCAAGGCACTCTAGGGCTTGAACTGTTAAGACAATTAAATCAAATCGATGTGATTCTGGTGCCTGTTGGCGGAGGAGGATTGATTTCAGGAATTGCAGGTTTTATAAAAGCCGTATCCCCCCGGACAAAAGTGATTGGCTGCTTGCCGGAACATTCACCAGTAATGGCTGAATCCATAAAAGCTGGAACGATTATCGAAATGAACAGCTTACCCACCCTTTCGGACGCAACTGCTGGTGGTATAGAAACTGGCGCCATGACTTTTAATTTATGCCAGCGTTATGTTGATGACTGGATTCTGGTTTCTGAACAGGAGATAAGTAACGCCATCATAACTCTGCTGCAAACACATCATATGCTGGTGGAAGGTGCCTCAGGAGTCGCTCTGGCCGCACTGATTAAAAATGCAGAGCATTTTTCCAGCCAAAATGTGGTTGTTGTATTAAGCGGGGCTAATATCGGTCTTGATACTTTAAAAACAATTTTAATTTAATCCTAAAAGAGAAGATGACCTGACACCTAAGCAGGAATCCCTTTATTTATTTAATTCTATAGGTATACTATGTGTAAAGTTTAATCTAATTGGCCTATAAACAGAGCTTAATTTAGATTAGGGCTCAATATCTTTTTAATTTAAAACAGAAGATCCCCTGTACTGATTTTCTGTAACCTTATGATAATAAACGATGTATTTACAACTAAACGAAACATATTTCCGACGAAATCGCAGTCGAGACAGAGAATTTGGGGATATATTCAACAAAACCTCCAAAGGTCTAAACAGTTTAATGCCTCTGATTATCACCATGTTTTTTACCCCGGCATTAATTACCACAACTCTTTTTTCAAAAGAAATTATTCTTATCCTGGCCAATCTGTCTCTCAGTTTGGGCTATCTGACTAACTTTGCTTACAGAATTTATAAAAATCAGGTAAGTAAATCCGAACTATTTGTATCCTTTATTTCCTTGATAGCATTCCTGACTCTGGCTTATGTTCTTTGCCCCCCTATTGCGACCCTCACGTTTGTCTCTGCTCTTACAGCAATTAATATGATGGCTGTGGCAGTGAATCTGTTTTTCTTGATCAAACACGTGATTGTCCCCCCCTGTAAAAAACTCATCGAAAATGTTGCCCAATTTTTAGGTTTTGATATAACAGGACGATATTATTCCAAACCACCATTAACTCTTGAAAACGATCGTTTTATTATCGATCATTTACTCAGAACCACCTACAAACATGACAGTTACTCTCCTGAGTTTAAGCCTGAAGAGCTGGAACGCTTTAACAACATGCTCACTAAATTGAGCCAGTATATCGACAAATACGATGAATCCTTGCTGGGTTACATTAATAACCAGGCCGTTATTGCTGATCTGGAAGATCAAATAGCCAAATTAACTACTCAGGGCAATCCCGATGCAGGCTATACATTCCTTCGTAAAAAAATTGGATTTAAAACTACAAAAATACATCTTCTGGAAGAGGCCAGAGCAAAATTATTATCTGAACTGGAGTCGCCTAAAGACACTAGATTAATGTTCCGATTTTTTAAAGGTGTGGAGGAAACGGATTATGTATCGAACCCTCAACCTGTTCTAAGAGAAGGTTTAGAATCCCTGCAAAATGAAATTCAAAGGCAGCAGGATAAGATAGCGTCTCTAAACGCCTGTTTGCCTAGCCCAGGCATTCAATAAAATAAAACGTAACATAATCGACTGCCTTCCCCTTTATATTCCCTTCATCAAGTACGTTGCGATTCATGTTGTTCTGATAAAAATCACTAAAAGACACCAGGTTCTGTGAATAAAGATTCGATTTGGCTTGTTTCGCTAACGTTAATAATAGCGTTCTTTGATGCAATAAATACATTGTGTTCCTATAACCAGGTAAAATTGCGTAACGATTCAATTGGTTACTGCCTCATAATCCAACCTGAAGACCAAACATATGAATCAAATCAACCCAACAAGATTACCTGTGATATAATCAGATTAAAAATATGATTTATTATGTATTTAATCGTCAGTTAAGGTGGATTTGTTAAAATCCAAAAAATCTGTAACCGTTTCGAGTGGAATCATGCCGAAAAAGCGCAAATTAAAGAACTCATTATGTACCCTGAGCAAAACCGAGAATGGCTACGCCATCAATCCACCTGCCCATAAAGGTTTGGTCATTAGTGGTGGGGGAGCAAAAGGACTGGCTTACGCAGGTATGTTTCAGGCAATGCATGAACGAGGAATACTCAAACATCTGACTCATGTTGGCGGCGCTTCTGCCGGAGCAATGACTGCGAGTTTTCTGGCCGTTGGTATAAGCACTGAAGACATATTAAAAATATCTACTCAACTCGATCTGACCAAGTTATTAGACAGCAAAGGGATGTTTTCTCGAGCCGAAGGGACTCGCGTACGCAATATTCTTGAATTGTTTTATATCGTACAAATAAAACAACATTTGAATGCTATACCCGAGCCAGAATCGGAGGAAGAGCACATACAGTACAGAATATTAAAGGCCAAAATCAATCTGTACGAGCATGCTTTAAGCAGCCAAAACATTAAAATGGATACCATTGAGGACATCCTGCAATTCGCGAAATCAAAGACTAATCTCAAAAATCTGGATAAAGCGTTTACCCAGCTACCCAAATCACATAAAAATGATTCTGAACATGGAATTGAAAATCCAAGAATTACATTTAATGACGTGTCTCGTTTAAGAGCAATCATGCCAGAAGATCAAAAACATCTGATCAAGCATTTGTCCGTAGTCACAACCAATCAATCCCGAAAAGTCATTGAAACCTATAATGAAGACAGTGAGGCTGATGCATCGATTGCAGAAATTGTGCAACAATCAGGGGCTCATCCAGTTCTGTTCAGACCGGCTAAAAATGCAAAGGGAGAACTTATTGCTGATGGGGGTATAACAAACAACATGCCCACAAAAGCGCTGGAAAATTCCGGATTAAAAGCTGAAGAAATTTTATGTACTAAAGCAGAGGCGGGGCACAAATTTGCAGCACGGCTTAATCGAGTGAAACATCACGGATTAGAGGCTGTTTCTGATTTTTATAGTTTTATCGATTCAATAATCCTGGAACTATTGGGAGGTAAACTTTTTGCCGGACAGGTAAAAGTTCTTAATCGAGAAAAAATTTTCTACCATCTGGGTAATATGCTTTATCTCAATACAGGTAAAATTACGACAGTTACCACATCCCCCTCTCAGCAACAAAGAGAGCAGGCGATTGAAACTGCATACCAACAAACCCTTGAATTCATTGACAATCAAATTAAAACTTTCGACAACGCATTAATTGCCATGCTATATCTGGGTATTGATAATCTGGATCAGGCCTTAATTAATCAAGATACCGATGAAGAGCTCTTCAGGACCGCGGCTCTGGCCAAAGAAATATCCTTATTGCAGAATGAAGTAGTTAATGAATTAAATATAGGCCAACATCAGAGTGCCATTGAACTCATTACTCAAATTGAAGAATCCATACAACAAAAAGCGCAGTTGAATGAAATTCAACAGGACCATGCCTTGTCTCTTTGTCTAAAACAGATTAATTATTTCAGTGAAGGCAAACTTGAGCAATACATTATTAGTAAAGTAAGAAACGAAGAAGAAGGTCCTCAAGTACATTGGTTTATTCGCTTATTAAAGCTCTTATGGAAACCTGTAGAATGGGTGCTTTCTCTGTGTTCTCAAACACAGCCAAATAAAACCCAAACGGATGCTCAAGCTGTTGAGAAAGAACAACAACACAAGGTATCGACACCTCTTCGGATACTGAGTTTTCTATCCTACAAGGAACCCAGTCACTCCAATGCACTTCCGGATGAGTCGATAAATAACGATGATGAGGCATACTTTACCAGTCAACCTGATTAACCCAGGTGTCCAACCAGCCAAACCCGATGCTTTTCAACAATCCATGAACGCCTCATGGATTGTTGAAGAGTTAAACCTGCTTTAATTTGTTCATAGCAACTACGGGCTGTTGACATTTCATTATGTTCAAGCCTACTTTCCGCGACTTGTTCGCGGAATCGATAGATCTTGCTCAAAACGAGAATATATTGCACCTATAATGATTGAATTGGATCCCGCAAACAAGTCGCGGGACGTCGAAACTTGAATTGTCAACAGACCCTAAAGAATGTATCACGGCTGTCCCATTAAAAATATGACGTCTTTCCGAGCGTAGCGAGGAATCTCCTGCAAGGTTGCACGATCCCATTAAAATGCGGCCATTAAAATCATATCAAGAGTTGAGTCTCCCCAGCCAGCCTTTTTCTGCAGGCGCCTAATGCTCATATCCTTAAATTTCTTTTTGGTATTTTGTAACCTGTTCAAAATAATATGCCGAACCATCGCCCTATTTTCAGGAGCATGATCGTTGCGTACGCGAGAATCATCTTCACGTAATGTAACGTCCAATGATAATTAATGCATTAATTCAGATAGTGCCAATTTGCAGGAGATTCCTCGCTACGCTCGGAAAGACGTCACATTTTTAATCGGACAGCCTTGAAGAATGTATCTATAATTTCTAGCCCGTCATTTGCTCATAAAGAAGCTGAAAAAGACCTCATGACAAACATTTGACCTTAAATCGTACTAAAAAAAATCAAATGCGTAAAATAGTTGCGAATAGCCTAGAGTCAATGTTATGTTGAATGTAAGGGATTTAGAAGTGGAGTTGATAATGGAATCATGGATTGATTTAATTGGCTATATTGCTTCTTCTTTAGTATTTGCTACCTTTTATGTCAAAAGGATTTTGACGTTACGACTTATCGCGATCTGCAGCAATATTGCGTTCATACTGTATGCATTTGAGTGCCATTTATACCCTATTTTCATCCTGCATTCATTATTATTGCCGCTTAATCTCTATCGAATTTTAGAATTAATTCGCACTGAATACGGTTACTCTCTGTTTCGGCGAATTGATATGAAAGTACTTAGATAATATCGCTTTTTTCATTTCAATAATAACACGTCAGGTGTACAAAAATGATATATTGGAAACTTTTGATCAGTTTAACCTTAATTGGGTGTTCCGCTATGTTACAGGCTGAAATGTATCAGCCGCAATGCCCTCAGGAAATAAAAACAACTGAGCGGATTAATGACATTCCCAAGGGATGGGAAACCATCAAAGGTATAGAAAACAATTATTGGAGCAACATCTCCTTTTATTCAGATCATCCAGATAAAATGGCGAGCTTAAAACCGGATTTTGCCAATCAAAAAAAAGCAAAATGGGTGTTTTCACCTCAGGAATTGATTTACCTCGTGTGTCATTACAATAAAAGCAGCATTGAACTTACCCAGCCATTACCCCCAAAAACCACTCAATGCACTCTGACTTACAATCCCAATTTAATGGGAGACCGTGGTTTTCTTCCAGAAAAAATAGAGTGTATGAAGCAATCCTGAGGGTTTGTATCGGGACAAGTTGAAAAAATTCCCTGATAAGATACCCCCTAGTGGATAATATTTTTGCCTTTTTAGCCTGTTAGATTTATAGTATCCGACATTTTCTGACCAAGTATAGCCTCTCTTATAAAGGATTCGTCAATGGATACTCAAACAGTACATGATAAATTAAATCGACACCTGAATTTTTTAGCTCAAGATCAAGAAAACCTGGCTTTATTAATTGAAATCAGTGATATGTACATAGAGCTGGGCGATCTGGATTCCGCTCACCACTATCTGAAAAAAGCCAGTGCAATAAACCGCGAAGCCTGTTTGGGCCATCAGGGTTTGCTGCATTTAAATCAAGGGCAATTGTCAGAGGCTAAAGAATGCTTTATTGAAGCATTAACGCATATGGATACACCCGCTCTTCGCTATAACCTGGGCTTTACCCACTTTGTTACCTACGATCTGGATAATGCATGGGACATATTATCACCGATACTGGAAGGCGAACACTATCCTGAAGCAGAGTTACTAATGGCACGTATTCTTCACCGGCAAGACTCTCTGGAAGAATCCATCAGTCTTGTAGAGCATGTGCTGGAACATAATCCAGAAGATTCAGAAGCCTTGGGGCTGCTGTCACTCCTTAATTTTGACTTAAATCAGGAAGAGGCAGCGTTACAAGCCTGCACCCAGGCTCTGCAACTAAATCCTGATAATTATGATGCAAAACTGGTGCATCTGTTACTGCGGCTCATGACTCAAGAAACAAGTGTTGAAGAAATTGAAGAATTATTACAGATTAGCCCGCAGGACAGTCGATTATGGTTTGCCTTGGGTAATACCTACATGGTTCAGGGAGATATGGAAGCAGCAGAGCAGACATTAAAAAAAGCCATAGAAATTTATCCTGATTTCTACGATTGCCATATTGCCCTGGCTTGGTGCCAGCTTCTGAATGATCGCATCAAAGAGGCGCATGAAACCTATCAAAATGCGGCTCAACTTGTCGATGAACTGGCTGATGCCTGGGGTGGACTAGCTTTGATACACGCCCTGACAGAAGACTTGCAGCAAGCCGAGCTGTTGATCAATAAAGCCAATGAATTAAACCCCAACTGTTTTTTAACGGAGCTTGCAGAGTCCATTTACTTTAATCATAAAAACCCACAAAAAGCGAAGGAGCTTTTAGTACGCGCATTAAAAAACAGTGAATTACCCATCAGTAAAAAGCTTGCCTTAATTCTTGAGGAAACTCAAAGTACCCAACAAATCCATTAGAATCTGTTGACAATTCATGTTTCGACGTCCCGCGACTTGTTCGCGGGATCCAATTCAATCTTTATAGGCCAATATATTCTTGTTTTGCGCAAGATCTATCGATTCCGCGAACAAGTCGCGGAAAATAGGCTTGAAAATAATGAAAGGTCAACAGCCCCTAATCTGAACAGATTAACTTACTTCCAAACAAGAGCATCCTGCTCTTGTTTGGAGCCTTCAGTTATTCTCTTCTTTAGCACGACAATACGTCTCATCTATCATCAGCAAAGTAGCCAATGACAAAGCCAACGATAAGGGTAAAATAGCCAAAGCGGTATGATATCCATGCAAGCTAAAATGATGCATGCCGTTCACCATGGTACCATCCCAGTTCCAATCAAGAAGCAATCCGACCACGGGTTCAAATAATGCTTCAAACACTGAGTTAAAAGTATTCATAATACCCAAAACAGTAGCAACCAATATTAAGGGAAATAATTCCCGAATCATGGCAAAACTGGTAAAAAATCCACTGGCACAAAAGCCAAAGAAAAACAGAAGAATGCTTAAGGTTAATAGGTATAAATTGGGACTGTATAGAACAACCAAGAGGCTAATTAAAGCCAGTCCAGTGCCAATAAACAATATAGGCTTTCTGCGCTGAATCCAGTCAGATAACCACCCCCAGAATGGTGCGCCTGCTGCAAAACCGATAAAAATAAAGGAAATAGCAAGAGCTGCATCAGTTTTTGTAAGATGATACGCTTTTTCCAGGAAAGGGACGCCCCATAATCCCCCAAATACCGAAACTGGAGCAAATGCCAATCCGCTGTACAAAGAAAGTGCCCATGCCTGTCTGTTGGTAATGATTCGTCGCAAAAGGTGACTGACTTTTTCCTGTTGTTTTACTGTATCTTGCTGTTTGGATGGCTTATCCCGCAATACCAGAAAATAAATGATTCCAAGGAGAATACCCAAAATACTCACTACTTTAAGAGCAGCGCGCCATCCTATATTCTGGACCAGCAAGGACAATGGCATTTGACCACCAACAGCACCCAGCATGGCTGCGGTCATAAACATACCAGAAACCAAAGCAAATCGCTTGGGGGTAAACCATAAAGCGGCTATTTTAAAACAGGAAACAGCTGCAAAAGCAGCACCTGCACCCATTAGCGCTCTACTAACACAGGCTAACCAGAGTGAATCAGTCTGAGAGAAAATAAAAGTACTGATACTGCATAAAAATATTGCTGCTGTAGTCAATAATCGAGGACTGTAACGATCCAGCATCACCCCTACCGGAATCTGCATAACCAAATATGAGTAAAAATAAAAGGCCGAGAGATTACCAAGACCAGTCGCATTCACTTGAAAGGCATTCATTAGGTCACCAGTCATCACACTCGGTGATACCTGAAGTAAATACTTATAAAAGAAAAAACTTGCAGCTATGGTCCAGATAATCCAGGGATATGCTTTTGCAAGCCAATGATGTTTACTTTGAACAGTGTTCACTATAATAACTCCTGACTCTGATTGAACAGATTTGGGTAATTCCACCAGTTTTAATCGCTGCTGGCACAAAATTAAGCTCTGAACCAAAGAATAAATTCTGTTTAAAAGTGATTCAAATCTTTGATAAAGAGTTTTTTATCTGCCTGGATCTTCGCCCTGAGGCGGGGCAGATAGTTTAGGAGATAAGCCGACTCAGAGCTGAGAAATGGGTAAAGCTGACCACCACCACGACAACAAGTGATAAAAGATTAAAAGTATAAAACGACATCGCCGCAGTCAGACAAAAGTGTCTTTGACTTCTGGAACTAACATGTGTCGGGAGTCGATTATTGCTCATAGTTAAGAATACAGTTCGTTATAATCACGCCTATATGCTAACTTTTTAAGCAATATTTTGTCAATATATCCTTTAAAATTAATCATTGCGTCATGTTTTCAGGAAAAAAACTCTGAAAGACAAAGAGTGAAATAATCTGCTCCTGAACCAAGCTTCAATTAACTTGCGGAACGTTGGGAATAGATAGAAGATTTGTCATCAGACCTGAGTTATTAAAAGGGTAATGATTTTTATGTTCGCTATTCATTTAATATTTGACTTTTGTGAACTGAAATAATACAATGAGTCTCGCTTTTTTACTATGGTGATCCTGATGTTTGAATTATTTTATAATACTGCATTAAACGCTAAGAGTCCTGAAGAATTAAGCAATAACCTCTATTTAATAGGTCTGGATGCCATAGACCCCAATCCCCCATTCCTTTCCGTCGCTGGTAAACTGGCAGCAAAAAATAAAACTCGCGCAGTGGAACACATGCGTCAATCCGGGGCCAACGTCCATTCCATTGCAGCCGGATTTGCCATAGCAGGAAATGATCAATTCGTAGACTATTATTTCAATGAATTTAATGCGGATCAGAACCACATAGCTTACGGTTATGCCTTCGTTGGAAATCATAAAAAAGTAGATGAATATTTAACCCGTCATAACGCCAGTATTCACTTTGTACTTCAGGGTTTTGCCTTAGCCAATAATCATAAAAAAGTGAACGAATATTTAGCTAATTATCGTCCCAATCTCATGCAAAAAAATGTAGTATATGAAAGTGCTGAAGAAAAAAAGACTCAGCTCGAATACCGCAGATCATTCTACCAAGGCCTGTTAACCTGTATCGCAGAGTCCTATGCATTAACGGACAATCTGAGTAAAGTCGAGGAATATCAATCCAGAGGCGCATCAATTGATAATATTGCCAGAGCCTTTGCTCTTGCAGGCAATCATGCAAAAGTTGAAGAGTATAGAGTCAAATATGGTGCCGATGTTTTTAATATTGCTATCGGATATAAGGCAATGGGACGAAATACCCCTTCATTTTATCGTGCCTTACTTGCCCTGAATACTTATGGTGAAGCAGGAAAAATCGTCATCGATGCAATGATGCGCTTAAAACAAGGCCAGGATCAATTTTGGAATCCGTATTGGATGAATAGCGGTGAAAAATTAAAAGAGATCATTGATGCTGTAGAAACCCTGCCTCAGGATACAAGTCTGAGTGATGCCATAAAGGATGAACATTCCAGAATTTATAAAGCTCTGAACATGCATCGAATAACCCCACTTACCTTTTTAGGACGATTAGGTTTTTACCACACCAAATCAGTTCAGACTGCTGGTGAGGAAATAACCAAAACACTGCCCTCTGAGACCATGCAACAACCGTAAATTCACCCCAAGGTGTAATGACAGACGATAAAAGAGCATCACCACCCAACAAGACATTCATGCCTGTTGGGTGGTGAATAACCCAAACTACTGCTTATTTAAAAAGAAGTATATCTGTTTGTATAGGAAACTTCATCATCACTGGAGTCAATGTCCATAGCCTCAGTTTCACCAAAAAATCCCAAAGAAGATGCGGTTGGTGTCGACTCAGGAACACTTGAAGCGGCTTGAGAATGAGTGGGTTCATTATTCACAGCAGAAGGTCTATATCTCAAATAAGCTGGAGTTTGGGTAGCCTCAAACAGTTCAGGTCGTATCAGTCCGGTCTGATCAAATCCGTACTCATCCAATAATGTGAAGAGTTTATCAGCACTATCGGCTGGTAAATTATTGCTAAATGCAAGAGTTGCTTTTTGTACAAAAACAAGAGCCGCCTCTCTGATTTCGGGGCCAAATCGCCAATGGCCGTCCACAAAGCCCATTCGATGACTGAGATAGCGCCCTGTTTCTGCAACGTAATAAGATAAAGTAATCAATCCAGGCACAGAGCTTTCTCTTAGCAACCATACCGCTTTTGTTGGCAGGAGGTTAGCACCGCGTTGTTCCAGTTTAGCATATCCCGTATCTTCGTTTATCTCTCTGGAAAAAATAACTGATGGTTCTTCTGGTGATGAAATCACAATGTTCTCCTAAAAATGCTGTCTATGTTAATTCTATTGAATTTGCTAAAACACCGCGGGACATAAAACAGAATCTTCTAGACTGTGTTTATTAAGAATAAACCGGGAACAACAAATTCAACCTGATTAATTTTAACACACTTACTGTTCAAATAAAAACATTTAATGGATCACGATCAATGCCAATGATACTCTAAACATGTGCCATGCAAGAGGCAATGACTTTAATTTCCCAGTGGGAATTTCATTAAACCCTGAAGGCACCACGGCGTACATAACGAATGAAAATGGGAATACAGTTTCAGCCTGTCCGATAAAAAATAATGGCAGCTTTGATACCTGTATTGCGACAGGAAATAATTGGCTTAATCCAATTGGAGTAGCACTTTATTAAATCGATTAATGAAGACCTCTGCATCATTGCACAGAGCAATTAGAGGCACGAACTATGTTGTCAGATCCACTATAAAATACAGCCAAGGAACAAAGAAACATGGATTCAGTAATTGCAGAAGAAAATAAATCCAAAACACCTGTGTGGATTTTTTGCCTGGTGACAGTATCCGTTGGAATCGCGTCAGGATTGCTGGGAATGACTTTAGCTTTATTACTTCATTACATTCAACATATCGCTTATGGGTACAGTCCTTTACATATTATCAGTAATGAAAGTTTTTTGGAGGGTGTCCAAGCCTCTTCACCAGAACGGCGCATTACCGTTTTAGTCTTATGTGGACTAATCGCGGGTTTGGGATGGGCAGCAGTGTATCAATTGGGAAAACCCTTAGTCAGTATTGCCGAAGCGATAAAAACTAACAAAACCATGCCCATGCTCAGCACCACATTTCATGCGCTTCTCCAAATCGTCACCATCGCACTGGGTTCGCCCTTGGGCAGAGAGGTAGCGCCGAGAGAGGCGAGCGCCGTTTTTGCGACCTGGATATCCACTAAAGCGGGGTTAAGCATCAAAGAAACAAAAATTATGTTGGCTTGTGGCGCAGGGGCCGGTTTGGCTGCCGTGTATAATGTCCCTTTAGGTGGTGCTGTATTTGTTCTGGAAGTATTGCTGTGCACACTGAGCTGGTCTATCGTTCTTCCAGCTCTTGCCACTTCAGCAATAGCGGTAGTTGTATCCTGGTGGGGATTAGGCAATGAACCGCTTTACCACATCCCTGAGTTGACAATAAGTTACTCATTGGTGATTTGGTCTATTGGAGCAGGCCCGCTTTTGGGATTTGCTGCCTTCTGGTTTATCTACTTTGCAACAGTGCAACGGAGTAAATCTCAGCGTAACTGGATGATGATCATTACCTGTCTGATTAACTTTACACTGATTGGTGCTCTGTCCGTTTACTTTCCAGAATTGTTAGGAAATGGAAAGAGTCCGGCTGAACTGGAATTTTCCAGTCAGGTGAGTATTGGTTTAAGCGCAACATTACTCCTTTTACGCAGCCTCATCGTATGGTCAAGCCTGAGAGTTGGTGCCCAGGGAGGTCTGTTAACTCCATCACTTGCCAATGGAGCCATGCTTGGTGCGATACTGGGCGGGCTCTGGAATATGATTTGGCCGACCATTTCATTTGAAGCCTTCGCGCTTGTCGGTGCAGCGGCCTTTCTTGGAGCGGCTCAAAAAATGCCGGTTACTGCAATAATCCTGATTTTTGAATTAACACGTATGGATTTAAGCTTACTCATACCCATATTGTTTGCAGTATCAGGCTCTGTGGCTATGTTTCATTGGTGTAAAAACTATTTTCTTGATGAATCAGATTAACCGAGCGCTGAGTGCTCCTTACCTTTTATACGTCATCTTGCAAAACAAAGATGACAAGTAAAAAATAAGGAAAGTGCAGAATCACTTGGAGAGAGGTTGGCTATCATTTGAGGAACGCCCCCAACACCGAATTCAAATATTTAGTAAAACATTTAATTCGCTTTTATTGTGCATAATATCCGCTAGAGTATATTGATTTAATACTGACATAAAAGCATTCCGCGCCTCATAGAGAATATTTTTAAGCTTGCATACAGGCGCAATGCAACAATTTGCTTTGTCCTTGTTAAAACAAGGAACCAAGTCAAAATTGGATTCAAGGTGTACTACCAGAGAACCCAGATTAATTTCCTGAGGATTTGCTGCGAGAATGATTCCTCCATTTTTCCCTCGAATAGTTTTTATCAGTCCCATTTTGGATAAGTTATGAATTATCTTAATCATGTGATTTCCAGAGATAGAATAAGCCTCCGTAATGTCTTTAATAGTACATATGTCTTTTTTCAGAGCGATATAAATCAAAGCTCTTAAAGAGTAATCTGTGAATTGTGTTAATTGCATATCAATATTCCCATGATTATTTATTGACTCGCATGAGTTCTTTTTATAAGATGTATTTAAAATACATCTTTAATTTATGGAGTCTGAATTATGCCCTCTTCATTATACGAACGTCTAGGTGGTCAAGCTGCTGTTAATACCGCTGTGGATATTTTCTATCGAAAAGTACTCACCGATCAACGTGTCAATCATTTTTTTGACGGGGTTGATATGGAACAACAAATTAACAAGCAAAAAGGCTTTTTGACCATGGTCTTTGGAGGACCTAATTATTATACCGGAAAAAGCATGAGAGATGGTCACCGCCATTTGGTGCAAAAAGGATTAAACGACTCCCATGTTGACGTAATTATTGAGCTTTTAGGCGCTACTCTTACAGAGCTTGGCGTTGATGAACACGACATACAAGAAGTCGCAGCGATTGCAAACAGTGTTCGTTCGGACGTTCTGGATCGCTAACTATGAATACAGTAACTTATAAAAATCGTCTCTATTCCGTATCAGAGCAAGAAAACATTTTAAGCTGCCTTTTACGTCATGGGATCCCTTATCCGAACTCATGTCAGGCTGGAATTTGTCAGTCCTGCCTGATTAAAGCGACAGATGGAACAATAAACCCAACCTGGCAAGAAGGCTTGCCAGGGCCACTAAAGAAACAAGGGTATTTTCTGGCATGCCTGGCAAAACCTGAATCAGACATCCAACTTGTATCACCGGATACCTCAGAATGTGATGTAACAGCTCAAATTATTGGCATTGAACGACTTAATTACAATGTATTACAAATTAAGCTGCACGTTGAAAATCCCGATGATTGGTTCCCCGGTCAATATCTTAATTTAATCAATCCTGATGAAATAACTCGAAGTTACTCTATTGCGAATATCCCCGAAGACGAAGGTTATATTGAATTGCACGTAAAGCTGGTTCCCAATGGCGGCATGAGTCAATGGCTACAAGAAACGGCACAAATTGGAACATCAGTAACCCTTAGAGGCCCTTTTGGAACATGCTATTATTACAACCCGGATAAAATCTCATATGATATGTTGTTGGCCGGAACAGGAACGGGATTAGCGCCTCTTGTCGGCATTATAAAAAGTGCCCTTAGCCAAGGACATAAAGGAAACATTACTTTAATACATGGAGGACTGACTGATAATGACATTTATTACCGTGATGAGCTCGAGACTCTGGCTGCTCTATTTAACCAGGTCCATTACAAACCATGCGTTCTGAAAAGTCAGGGCCGTTTTCCTGAGGCATCAATTGATCAGCAGGTGTTAAGCTGCATCAATAACCCTGATGGACTGCGTGCCTATATTTGTGGACCTAAAGAAACAACCAATAAACTCAAAACGACGATTTTTCTTGCAGGGGTCCCTTCAAAATTTATTTTTAGTGATGCATTTCTATAAATTTATTCTCAAGGTTCTGTTGAGATTTCATCTATTTAACCCTACTTCCCGCGCTTTCTGCGCGAGATCTATAGGGTTATCACTAAAATGAACCTGCTTTTAATGAGACCATTTCCAGATCAACTATGTCTCAGTTAAGTAGCCTGGTTGCTCGCAACTGTCTCTTGAGCACATCTTGCCCACGACTAGCGGATTTGATCGCAGAACCAGGATGGCTGTGCTAAAACACGGGATCCCGCGGTCACAGCCGCGGGAATTCGCATGATATGTGAGTGCATACTGCATTTCGAAATCCCGCGGCGAAGACCTCGGGATCCATGCAGTAAAACCGGACTGGTTTGTGAAGATGTGTATAAGATTCAGTTGCTTGCAACCAGGATTTGATGCACAAACTATAAACTTCGATTGAGAAGCTTGAGTAACTATGTTCCTGTTTGCGAGCAAACAGGCAACTCCTGGATTCCGCGCATAAAGCTCGGAACGTAGGCTAAGGGAGCAATTCTCAGCAGCCCCTGGATGATGAGATCGCGTTTTCTTACTACAGCCAGGACTAAATCAGGAAGGGAGTGATCAAAAAACAACCATTTACTGCTATAATTAGAGTAAGTAATTTAGAAATGGAAGTCCATCATGTCTAAAGACCCATCTCCTGGCAAACCGGTGACATCAAAAAAAGAGCTGTATTGTAGTATCTCCGAGCACAGCATCAGTGCCATGAAAGTTCGAAAAGCAGGGGATCCCCAGTCAAATTATCTTGATGAAATTAAATTAATTTCCAAGTCCTGCGTTGACCTCTTAAGAGATCATGCTGAAAAACCTCAATCAGTCATTGCGCATATAGAAATGTCCTTATACAGGCACTATAAAGAAGAACTTAAAAAATTGGATGGAGAAATCATTACTTTATTTAACCGAAGAAAAAGAGCTCAACCCAATACCCCTTACGGTGAGAAAGAAATTGTAGACTTAACCGTACAAATAAATAATTTGGAACGCCGTAAATCCTTTTCTATTGCCGATTATATTGAAGTAATCGTATGCGATACGTTAAAACAAGTCATTAATACCCATGGTACCGAAATACTCAACAACTTTAATCCCGATGAATATGAATACCATGGTGAAATTTCATTCATCAGATCATCAGATCTCAAGCCCTGACATAAAAACTTATCCGGCATATTAATCAACTTAAACCTGGCCCGTCCTTCTTATTATTCGACGTGTTAAAGATTCCTTAAGGTTAGTTGGCTATACTGTTATTGACCATTATGTTTTTTAGAGGTGCAGACATGCCTTTAGATGGACGTTATCAACCAAGTGATTTACGTAAAGTCATCAGTACTAATTTAACTCCGCAAGCCATCAGACCGATTGCCGGCGGCATTGATGCCCCGAGCTATTACACCAATGACCACGCGATAGTACTGGATGCAGCGACTGACACGGTTAATCCACGAGCCCAACAATTGCAAACCATTAAGGAAGCATTTGAGACCCTCAGTACCCTGCCCGAAGCAGAGAAACAGAAACCAATAATTTTACCTGTTACGGAAGAACAAAAAATATTAGGTCTATTCCCTCGCAATCATTGGGTCACATTGCATTATGATCCTCAAACAAATAAAGCAACTGTACTGGATTCAAGACCCTGGATAGTCTCTTTTTTATATCCTAGCTCAGCAATGAACGAATTATTGATTGAAGGGTTAAGCACAATCTACGGTGCAAAAAAAGCCCAGGGAACTCGATTTGAAATACGGTATCAAGGCGTTCAGAATAATGATACCCACTGCGGCGCATGGACGAGCAGAAATATCATGGATCTTGCTGGAGCAAATCCCACTGGAACTCCCACTACAATTGAACAACAAATTACAGCCTATACTGAAGATAATGAACCTAATGTCATTGAATACAATAGAGAGCTTGTCGCGCATGGATCTTCAAATATTGATGTTCATTCACAACCAGTAAAGCCCAGCCTGTGGCAAAGATTTTTAAATTTCATTGGCTTTAACACCTCCAATGAAGAGGTTATTCATTCTAATGTTTCCCAACCTGAATCAACGAGTTGGTCTAAAATAGACCACATGCTCAGTGACACCGCAACCCACTCAACCCACTCGGCTGCACAGGCAGTTGATGACTGGGACATGATGGATGAGGATGAGTTACAAAATAAGAATTCTCCAGCCGAAAGAACATCGGTTGTAAGTGATAATAATCTTCCAAATGATACAAACTCATTAGATACACATTCGCCATCAATGTAATCTTGATTCTCTTAGCTCATGGATTTATTTCAATTCGGCTCACCATTGAGCCCGATCTGAAATAATGAAACCGCTGTACCTTTATTAAATCCTTCTCTGCATTAGCACTATGTATAAGACAGAATCACCCCCTAGACCTGTTGAATCTATAAGATGCCAAGAGCCTATTCACAGAGATATCCACAGAAAATGTGGATAACAAATCAAGCCGACATCAAAAAATAAGTACAAATACCCCATATACAGCAAGGAATTAGCTATAAAGTTGATTTTTAGACTGAAAAAATTAGTAGGAAACCAGAAAAAATATCCACAAGAAAAGAACAGCTAGTTTGGATATCAGGGTTAACATAGTAACAACAAAAAAATTAAAAAAACAGTCTTGACTGAAACTATTTTGCTAATTTATTTCGAGTAACAATCATTTTTTTAATCACTGCGAAAAGTTGAAAACACTCTGTAATTTTTTTCAATGCGATGTATTGATATAAGTCATTATTTGTTAATTTATGACAAATGACGCAGTGCGTTAATATCCTCTTAATGTTCAAAATTTATAATATGTCAAATTATCAATTTGAATGATATGACTATGTCCAACAATGAACGGGATTTACAAAAGGAAATTATTCGCCAAATCAAGGATTCTCGTTGGAGTATCAAAGGATATTTTAACGAGCTTTTCAAACAATTATTACCCTCCGAATTGTTGCAAAACAACCGTCTCGCAGTTTTTGAAGAATTGATTACTGATAATTTACCTGAGGTATTATCAAAGCAATTTAGTCATGATGGCTATGTGATCCTGTTTTATGCGCACAAGAATGGAACTATAAAGCACAAGGTGGAGCCTTACTCGATCAGATCGAGGCAACAACGCCAAAGTGCTGAACAGGGATATAGACAGCGGAGCGATCACGAAATCTTCCTTAGCACCATATGTAAGACCTAATCAACCCATTAAACTACTGGGTCAACAAGATGACTAAGAGTCTATTCACAGAGATATCCACAGAAAATGTGGATAAGTAATGATTTTAAGCAACAATAAAAAATGAGATAATCCATATGTGGCAAGGAGTTATAAAAATTGGGCGTTAAAGCTAAAGGAACAATCTGAGTACTAAGGAAAAGTTATCCACAAGAAAGGAATGGTACTTATGGATATTAGATGGTGTATCTTAACAATAAAGAAATTAAAAAAACAGTCTTGACTGGCACGATTTTTGAAAAAAACCAATTTAAATTGATACATTAAAATCACTCTGAGATTTAATAGACGACATGCAATCAATCAAGGCACTGTGCTCTGAATGAGTATCTTTTTCGTGCGGTGATTTCCATTTGAGGAATTGAATTACTCGCCCCACTTTTGTTGTACACTTCTTCGTCAAGCCATATTTTTTCCTCAGCCAAGCGTTCACTAGACACACAAGTCCACCAACTTTTGGGAAGCTTGTCACTGCCATCTGACCAACGATAGTTTCGGCCTTTTAATATATCTTTCTTATCAAAAGGCGCATTAACGGCACAAATTAACGTTTCTTTCTTGCGAACATTGGCTTTTAACTCCTCAAAAGCACCTTCGCACTGAACCAAGGGATTCAAGGTCGCCCAACAATCATTCAAGGCTCGATGTCCGTCGTAAAAATAACCCAATTTCCAATTGATGTAGTCCAGTTTAGAACTTTCAACTCCTCTGCCCTTCCAATCAATATCATGAATAGTGCAGCCAAAAGGCATAGTTTTTATTAAGCCTGAAATGGATTCAGGGGTTTGCAGCTCTAAAAAATTACGATCAAATCCGCTGTTATGACAAATAATAAGGTGCGTTTGTTTTAAAATGTGTGCAACATAACTCCAATCAATGGCTTTCCCCTTCACATCCTCATCAGTAATACCAGTTACCTTGGTTACTTCTGATGGAATCGGTTTGCCTGGATCATTCAGTTCGTTGTACGAATCAACAATGGCGAGGATCCCATCCCCTGTTGTAAAAGAAAAGCTCAACATCCCAATCTCGAGAATTTCATGCTGTGCCGCATGAAGTCCCATCGTTTCTAAATCGATAATAGTAGCGATAAATTGTTTGGGATCAGTGGCTACTCGTTGCGGCAGCACCGTATTGATTCGATTTAACACTTGGTAATCGGGATGTTCTGATACTTCTTTCACAGAAAGTTCAATCATAAAGGTACTCAAAGATGCAATTTTTCAAGTGATTAGCCCATTATAGTGCCTTTATTAAATTGCAGCACTCTTTTACGTGCGATTAATAACAACAGGTAATTCGTTCCAGCGTGTAGTATAACAAGGTGAGCGCATTTGAGCACGCATAGCCCAGGGTTTAGAATATCCTTCGGCTGCCAGTTTAATGGTGTGACTCCCAAATCGGGTATTAATGTCATCAAATACAGACATCAAGACGTCTTTTTTAACCAGCGTTTCATCGCTGGGTTGATGAAATAAATCCAGTTGCCTCGCTGATTTATCCACTAAATTCTCAAGCATCACCCCTACTTTCTTATAATGAATTCCGGGTTTAAACAGTTTTTTCAAACAGAGTTTCGCAATTTTTGTAATAACTCGGGTGTCATCTGTGGGATTGACCAGACGACATTCAATACTGTTGGAGTACTGCTCCAAATCCTGACGAAAAGGATTGCCACGAATAAATACATACACACGCTGCGCCACCAGATTTTGACGGCGTGCTTTTTCACAGGCTCTGGCACAATGGCTGCTGATCGCTTGAGCCAGAGAGGAAAATTGAGTTTGCATCTCGCCAAAACTTTTAGACGACATAATGCTTTGTTTGGGCTCACAGACCTCCAATCCGCCGCACGATATTCCTTGCAATTCCATGACCGTGCGCATGAGTACGATATTATATTGTTTCTTAATCACGTGGGCATTGAGTTGTGCCAAATCCAAGGCAGTATAAATTCCCTTATTCATTAATTTTTTTTGCCACTGACGCCCTACTCCCCAGACATCCCCCACACCGATTTTTCCTAACCAATGCCGTTGCTCACTAACATTGAACACCGGTATTTTTAGCTCTTTTTTACAAATATGGTTTGCAATCTTTGCCAGAGTTTTCGTAGGACCGATGCCAATGGATGTAGGAATTCCAATCGATTTTAAAATGTTTTTTTGTAATTGAATACAAAAAGAGTCATGCATGGAAGGCGGCATGGTACTTAAGTCAATAAATGCTTCATCAATAGAATAAATCTCAACCTCTGGCCATGAAGATTCAATCAGAGACATGACACGCTGGGATAAATCGCCATATAAGGTATAGTTTGATGAAAAAACCTGGACACAGTGCTGCTTGCTCAATGCTTTAATTTTAAAAAAAGGCTCGCCCATTGCAATACCGAGTGCTTTAGCCTCATTAGAACGAGCAATCACACAACCGTCATTATTAGATAAAACGACTATGGGCTTATCTCGTAAATCAGGCCGGAACAAACGCTCGCAGGAGGCATAAAAATTATTGCAATCGATCAGAGCAAACATCATCAACTCGCCGGATGAATAACGTGTGTCACAACGCCCCAAATTACCAAATCCTCATCTCCGGTAATTTCAATGGGCTGATACTGTTTGTTTTCGGGTAACAACTGAATTTTTCCTGCGGTACGTGATAGACGCTTTACGGTCAATTCCCCATTAATCGCGGCAATCACTATTTTTCCATGAGTTGCCTCAAGGCTGCGATCAACCACCAACATGTCCCCTGAAGCAATGCCTGCCCCTGTCATGGAATCACCCGAAGCAGTTACGAAAAAAGTGGCGGCTGGATGCCTGATTAGGTGCTCGTTTAAATCCAGATGCATCTCGATGTAATCATCCGCAGGAGAAGGAAACCCTGCGCGAACCGTACTGCCATATAAAGGAATCTTATAAGAGGTACTCCCCTCCAAAAAACCTTTAACATCGTTTATCCGAGATACCGGGACTCGAAGTGTTTTGGTCGATTCCCCATACTTCCCCTGTCCTTTTGGGCGCCCTGCATTATCTCGTTTGCCGCCATGACTCATCGCCATACCTCAACTTGAATTAAGTAACACTATTCAAATATAGGCTTAAAAAAAGGTATTGTAAACTATGGCGAGGGCAAATAATTGCAAACCCAAGATAACTCACGGATTTCATTTAATAAAAAAATTTACCCAATGGGTTCAATCGATTCATGAAGAGTAAATCGAGAATTGTTCATCTTCGTAGTCACAGGATAACACATTAAATCAGAACCTGAATAAGGACTTAGAAGATTCAATAACTCGGATTGATTGCACCGTGAATTATCCATCCATACCTTCATTGAATCACTATTTAACAGGACTGGCATACGGTTATGAACTGGAGCCATGAGGTCATTGGCTGACGTTGTAATCAAACAACAGGATTGGATTAATTCACCATCCGGGCTTTGCCACCTGTCCCACAAAGCAGCAATCGCCAACAAGTCATCGTGTTTATTTTTAAAATAAAAGGGCTGCTTTTTAATTCCTTGCCGCCACTCGAAAAAACCGCTCATCACAATAACACCCCGTTTCGATTTAAACGATTGGCGGAAGGCAGGTTTTTCTGCAACGGTCTCGGCACGGGCATTAGCAAGACTAGCTCCTATATTTTTATCTTTAGCCCAAAACGGAACTAAACCCCAACGTAGCCACAATGCAGAATTAGATTGCTCATTATCCAGGTGACAAACAAATAAAATATCCAGTCCAGGAGGAATGTTATAGCGCGGAGACAATTCTTCCAGCTCTTCAATTTGGAACTGCGCTTTAATTTTTGCAGCAGGCGCAGCTAAAGCAAATCGACCACACATAATAAAACTCCCTTTATTTTAGCAAGTATCTATTCAAGCTTAGTCTATAAGTGAAATGATAATTTGGATTCGTCGATTTCCCGCCAACGCAAACCCGAATTAGGGTGTGCATTCGGGCTGGATTTAAAAAGACAGGAAAGCTGACTGCTCAGAATGTTGATTCATTTGTAATCGTCTTCAAACGATTTAAAGATCACCTTATCTAATTGGTTCCTGTTTAATTTAATTGTGGTTTTTCAAAATCGGGGTAATACTCATCCCACATTCGATTGCTGTAAGCAACGATATTAGGCAACTTCAGCGCATGCTGTTTAAAAGGATCGTCCAAGGGTGTCCAAATGATATTGGCTAAAAAAGCAAAAGCTGTGGCATCAATACTGGTTGGCTTCTCACCCAGGAAATAGTTGTTTTCACCCAGAATGATTGCAAGATTATTCAGGGTTTTTATTCCCAACAGCAAGACCTCATCGAGGTTATGTCTTCCCATGCCTTGAAAATCCAGTTCTTTCAGCATGTTTTTTCGTACTAAATTAGGGATAAACAATCTGGAAACAGTGGGTAATGCACCAAACATTGTTTTTTTCAAATGTTCCCAACCCGCATCATTCTGCCATCTCATATAGACAGCCACCCAATACAATCGCTCACAAAAAGCAAGTTCGATTAACTCAGCCAGTGCTTTTTGTTCCTGGGTCAGATCCTTATCCAACTCATCGCCAAAGCGTTTTTTCAATACGTCGATAATGAGCTCACTGTCAGGATAGAGCTGCCCATCCATCTTGATATAAGGCAATTTTCTTTTGGGGCTTTTTTGTGGATTATTTACAAACTTATTTTCATAAGGGATGCGTGCCATTCGTAAATAAGTTTCTACTTTCATACAAAAGGGACTGGCATTAGGTAATCCCCAAAGCCTATAAAACTGAAATAATGTAATCATCTGCTTTAGCTTCCTTATCTTTTAACGCAGCATAACAGTCCAAAACCTCACGAGATGGTGCCAGGAAAGGCCGCCAAGGTATTCAAATGAACTGAAGTCTTATATAATTTCGACAATCTAACCAACTCAGGGAATTCAATGTCACTTTGTCCTTGTGGATCGCAAACAAGCTACAATGAATGTTGTGGAATGTACATAGATGATAACCAATGTCCACAACACCCTGAACAACTCATGCGTTCACGATACACTGCTTACAGTTTAGCTAAAATTGATTACATTACAAAGACGATGAAAGGCAAACCGTTAATCAATTTCAACCCTGATGAAGCCAAAGCATGGTCAGAGCGTGTTACCTGGATAAATTTAAACGTGTTGCAGTCTTATCTGGAAACACCTGAAAAGGGATTTGTTGAGTTTTCGGCTGTATTTCTTGAACAAAATAAATTAAAAACCATTCATGAGTTAAGTGAGTTTCATCAAGAACACAACATTTGGTTTTATGTGGATGGTACTTCCCGGCAATTGGAAAACAAAAACAGGAATCCCACGATTCCTCGTAACAGTCCCTGCCCCTGCGGCAGTGGTAAAAAATTTAAAAATTGTCACGAAAAATAACGTTACCTTTAGGCATACAGAATGAATAATCACCTGATTTTAAATATTTTTATTTTTCTTGCAGCAGCCAGCGTCATGGTACCCATTGCCAATCGGTTTAAACTAGGCTCGGTCATTGGCTATCTGACTGTAGGAATACTTATAGGCCCTTTTGGATTAAAACTCATAGGCAATTCAGAGCAAATCATGAGTTTTGCTGAGTTTGGGGTCATCATGATGCTGTTTTTAATTGGTCTGGAATTAGAACCCATCATGCTTTGGAAACTAAGAAAGTTGATTGTCGGGTTAGGCGGTCTTCAAGTCGTCATGACCACGGCGGCCATCACGAGCATTGGAGTGCTCATGCAGTACAGCTGGCAATCCAGTCTGGCCGTAGGCATGTCGCTGGCACTATCGTCTACAGCTCTTGTTCTGCAGATGCTCCAGGAAAAAAACCTTCTAAAAACTGCAGAAGGAGAAACGTCCTTTGCAGTCTTATTATTTCAGGATATCGCAGTAATTCCTATTCTCATTATCATGCCCCTGTTGGCTCAAAACGGAGGTGTTGCGCCAATCAATCTTCATGCGCATCCCTTCATTGCGCACCTGCCTAAATGGCAGCACGCGCTTTTGGTTTCTGGCGTTATTGGCGCGGTTATCTTAACTGGACATTATTTATCACGACATCTGTTTTTAATTATTGCCCGAACCAACATACGTGAGGTATTTACTACTTTTTCCCTGGCTCTGGTTGTCGGAATCACTTTATTAATGGAAACGATTGGCGTTTCCCCTGCTTTAGGTGCATTTATTGCCGGGGTAGTATTAGCAAACTCCCAATACAAACACACTGTAGAAGCAGACATACAGCCCTTCAAAGGGTTGCTGCTGGGATTGTTTTTTATCTCTGTAGGAATGGGGATGAATTTCAATCTGTTCTACAACAACATGCTGTTGATAACTGCTGCCGTTCTCGGTTTGGTGGTGATAAAAATAACCGTTCTGTTTTATCTTGGTCGACTTTTTAAGTTGACTAAAACTCAAACCATAGGCTTCGCAATTGCTTTAGCACAAGGTGGAGAATTTGCTTTCGTTCTATTTCAATATGCAGGAGCATCAAAAGTAATAAGTGCTGACGCCAGAGCCATGTTCACACTTATAGTCGCCTTATCCATGCTGACTACTCCCTTTCTGATGTTAATATACCATCGTTATGTCGTTCCTAAATTGATGAGCTTACTTCCTGAGCGAGAATACGACTCCATCAACGAAAAAAATGGAATTATTCTTGCGGGATACGGCCGCTTCGGACAGATCATTGGTCGTCTGCTGAATGGTGAAAACATTAAAATAACCGTATTGGAAAAAAATCCGGAACAAATTGAGTTACTGAGGAAATTTGGCTACAAAGGTTATTTTGGAGATGCTAATCGCCTGGATCTGCTAAAAAGCGCTGGAGCCGAGCACGCAAAATTATTAATAGTAACTGTCGGTAATGCTGACGCGAATTTAAAAATAGTTAAAATGGCAAAACAGCACTTTCCTAATCTGAAAATTTATGCCCGAGCCCGCAATCGTCGTCATGCTTATGAATTGCATAAAGCAGGAGTTGATTATTTTAAACGTGAACTATTCGATTCCTCATTAACCATGACCAAAGAAATTTTAAAGTTTGTTGGATACAAACAGGAAGACATTGAGAAAAAAGCCAACGCCTTCCAAAAACATGATGAAGCCGCGTTACTTAAATCATTTGAGTTCTTTGATGAGGAAGCTGATTTAATCAATTTTTCCAGACAAGCCTCTGGGGAGCTGGAGCAAATTCTGCAGAATAGTTAATCATGTAAGGCTGACGCTAATCACTGGAGATGACGTTTAGAATTTAAATAAACTAAATGACTACATCTCTCCTTTTAACAAAGAGATTGGGCTTTATCAGCAAGCCCTGTCTATACTTTGTAATAATCATCTTGAAAATGACTTCACATGATAAAACAATTACAACAAGCATTAAGTCATACGCTACTAGGGAAAGAAGAAGTAGTGAGACTTGGGATAACCTGTTTGCTGGCAAATGGGCATTTGCTCCTTGAAGACATCCCTGGCATGGGTAAAACCACCTTCAGTCATGCCCTGGCACAACTTACGGGGATGCACTACAAACGAATTCAATTTACCAGTGATCTGCTACCCAGTGATCTTCTGGGGGTATCGATATTCGACAGTCAGCTCAAATCCTTTTGTTTTCACAAAGGACCTGTTTTCTCTCAACTGATTCTTGCGGATGAAATAAACCGGGCAACACCCAAAACTCAGAGTGCCTTATTAGAAGCAATGGAAGAGAAGCAGGTTACGACAGATGAAGGAACGATACCGTTGCCGAATCCATTTTTTGTAATCGCAACTCAAAACCCTTCTTATCATACTGGAACCTACCCTCTGCCCGAATCCCAGCTCGATCGGTTTCTGATGCGTCTGGTTATTGGCTATCCCCCACCAGAAGCGGAACGGTTGTTGTTAAAATCGCCCGGATTGCATAACCAGTATTCCGAATTGAAGCCCATCATCAATCCAGATCAATTACTCGAGTTGCAGCATCAAAGTCAAAATGTTCAGATCTCTGATCTGGTACTGGATTATGTTCAATCACTACTTGCGGCCAGCCGGAATCAAGGATGGTTTCATCATGGCCTAAGTCCAAGAGCAGGCATGGGTTTAATTCGAGCAGCACAAGCCTATGCACTAACTGAGGAACGTGATTTCATTCGTCCAGACGACATTCAGGCTGTAATGCCAGCGGTGGTTAATCACCGTTTAATCATCAAAAAATCACACACGCAATTATCTGCAACAGAACTATTAATAAATGAAGTTGAGGTCCCAGTGTGATAAATCAAGTGAAAATTAAAAGTAAAAACTATTGGAATCAATGGATTAACAATCGCACCCCATTAACGAATCCACAAATTCTTGGCTCAAACAATGTCTACATATTGCCTTCAGGTCTTGGCTGGATCTATGGTCTTATCGTGCTCACCCTGTGTTCCGGGGCAATTAATTATCAAATAAGCACTTTGTTTTTAATGACCTTTCTGATGGCAGTTATAGGACTAACCAGTGCCTGGGAAGCTCATTCCAATCTAAAAGATTTATCAATCCAATTGATTTCTGTTGAAGACACGCCGCAAGGAAAACCAGCTCAAGTGACCTTGCTCATTCAACCCAACACCAAAACACGGTTTGGAGTGGTATTTCAAATTGCAAATCAGCCCGTTACACGAATAGAAAAAATCCATCCAGAAGGGATGCAATTTATCTTGCCCGTAGAAACAACAAAACGGGGTTGCTTCGCTCTGCCCCGAATTAAAATATCCAGTCTTTATCCCTTTGGAATCTTTAAAGTTTGGGGGTATGCGCGATTCGACCTGCATTATTATGTCTACCCCAGCGCCCTGTCACCTGATTTTTGGCCGCCACCAGTCTCCAATCAACAGGGCAAAAGAAAAAATGCTCAGGGAGATGAAGAGTTTTTTGATTTAAAGCAAGTAGAAAATCCCTGGGTTCAGCCAAATCTTATTGCCTGGAAAATAGCAGCAAAAGGACAAGGGTGGTATCTCAAAACCCGAGACAATACAGAAGAAGATTATTGGCAGTTCAAGTTAAACGATTTGCCAATGGAACCGATTGAAATAAAACTGCAAAACTTGTGCTATTGGTTACTCACCGCAGAACAAAATGGTCTGGTCTATAGTCTGGATTTGACTCAAAATGCAACTCCTTTTGGCCGGGGTGAACACCATTTACGTCACTGTTTACGACAACTGGCTCTATTCAAATGAACAGCCCCCACTCTCAACAAGTCCTTATCAGTACCACAAAATACGCTGTATTCGTCATGCTGCTTTGTTATCTTCCTCATTTTTTCACCGCACCATGGTGGATGTGTGTCCTGGTTCTGAGCGCCATGGGATATCGACTGCTTGCAGATTATTATGGCATACCAATGCTCAATAAATGGATTCGTTTTACTCTGGTGGCTGTCTGTCTGGTTTTGTTGAAAGTACATTATGGCAGCATGATGTCCAGTGGATTATTTATAGGCTTCTTACTCACTTTTATTGGACTGAAGATTATTGAAATACATCATTTCCGCGATTTAAAAGTACTGGCGTTGTGTAATTTTTACTTAATTTTTTCTGCGCTTCTCGTCATACAAGAGCTTTGGATTATTCTCTATTTAATTATAGGCATCATAACCAACTTGTCTTTAATGCTCAAATTAACTGCCCCACAAGCCCCATTGAATATAAGCAGTGGAAAAAGCATCAAACTGATGCTCATAGGAATACCACTAAGCATCATTTTATTTTATATTTTTCCACGAATGCCTCCATTATGGCAAGTTCCATCCCCAGGAGGAATGCATACCGGATTCAGCGAACAAATGAACCCAGGTTCCATTGCTGATCTGATTCAAGATGACACTATTGCCATGAGAGTTACGTTCAATAAAAAACCGGTTTTGAATGGATATTGGCGAGGATTAATTTTAAGTCTGTATAATGGCATAAGCTGGAATCATGGCTGGTACGATGCATCAGTATTTCCACCGTTACAGGAACTCAGCCCGACTGAAACCGCCGATTATGAAGTACTGCTGGAGCCACACCAAAAAAAATGGTTATTTTATCTTGGCTATCCTGAATTTTCTCGTCCTACGCTCTTATTTTCGGTTAATTATGGATTAATCAGTCAGAATAAAGAACTGATTAATCAACGGGTATCATATGCTCTGAAAGTACAATCGTACCCCTACCATGAACTCAGTAAAAAAGAACTAATTCAAACCACTCAATTACCAGGAAACAGCAATCCTCGCTTAACTATTTGGGCAAAAGAGCAATTTGCACAACTGAATAAAAACCCGCAATCATTTATTGCTTTCTTGAAACAATACATTAATGAGCAATCGTTCTGGTATAGCTTGACCCCACCCGTACTAATGTCAAATAAAAATCAAATGGATCAATTCTGGTTCGACACACAAAAAGGATTTTGTGAGCACTATGCCAGCGCTGTGACCGTTATACTGCGTTCAGTCGGGATTCCGGCGCGAATAGTAGTTGGCTATCAGGGTGGTGAGTGGAATCCTCTGGCACGCTACCTTACGATAAGACAGAATGATGCTCATGCCTGGTTAGAATATTGGCAGGAAGGTATTGGCTGGCAGGAATTTGATCCCACCCTCTTTATCGCTTCTGAACGTATCGAGCCCTCCATTCAAGAGGCAAGAACCAACCGCTTGAATCAAACAGAATGGTCCAGCATCTCCAGTATGTCATGGTTACAACGTTCCCGATTATTTTGGGATTCAGTTCAATTTTTTGCTGAACGATGGTTGTTGTTTTATAACCAGGATACACAGCGAAACTTATTGGAAAAAGTGGGACTTGAAGAGTGGAGGATGGGGCAATTACTGCAGGCATCTATAGTCAGTATGCTGCTGTTTATTATGTCATATGCGCTATACTATCAATGGCGGCAAAGAAGAAACAAAGATCCGTTGCTTATTGAATATCATCTTTTACAAAAAGAATTCAAACGCTTTAATGTCTCAACTCACCCTTCCGCAACATTAAAACAACAGTGTCATTCGCTGAGTGAAAAAATACCGGCCTTATCTCCAGTGATTTCTATTTTTCTATGCCGTTATGAGACTTTACGCTTAAAATGCACTGAAGTTCATCCCAGAGAAAATAAAAAACAAACCATTTTATTATTCAAAACATTCAGGCGAGTTCTCAGTCAAAAAAAATCTCGAAAAGAGTCAACACAGTAATTCGCTTGACTCCATTTGAAATAAGTCTTCAGCAATAAATTTATTTTAAAATTTCGAGGAAAGCTCTCTGGAGCAACTATGTCTTAGCATCAAGCAGTTGCTATAGCTGAATAAATCTCAGCTGAAATCCCTCGGCGAAAACCGCGGGATCTTATATTTCGATGCCACCATCATGGATCCCGCGGTCTTCGCCGCGGGAATTCGGTTGAGATGGGAGCTAATACTGCACTTCGGATTTCTGTGGCTTTGCTCCTGAGTCTTGCGCACAATTCATTGAAAAGCCATATTTGGTGCATTTTGAGCGAAAACCATTCTGAAAAATGCTCACATAGCCATCTATGCTGCGCTTTTTCAGAATGGTTTTCGCTCAACCTGCACGCAAATCTGACTTTTCTCCAAGATTCCATACTTGTCACTAAGAGACAGGGCTTTGCTCCAAGGATTCAGGATAACTGCGCTAGCTCAATTCCGAGGTCAATGTCGCATAAATTCGATGTGGAGGGCTTGCTCACATCTCATTCGAAATGTGATGCTTGCTTAAATCTCAACCGAATTCCCGCGGCTATGACCGCGGGATCCATTCCCTTAATGCTTCCATGCTGGCAATATGAGGTCATCAAAAGACCGATGCAGCCAAAGAAACTGAACTACTAAGATAAACCCAGCGGAGGAACAGAAGAACTGGCAATCTGTAAAGTACAGTTAGAATAACCGCCAGGCAATCCCTTACCAAAGAAGACCTGACCATTGGTTTGCCAATAATTAGGATGTTCTGTGGGAAAATAGCTTGGGCATGTCCGCGCAACATCGGTTATATAATCTCTGGCAGCCTCAATGCACTGATCGACACAATCCAAAAAGAATTTAGGAAGGAAACTGGATTCATTGGCAGATTCGTTTACCGGCCCCTGAGCAATAAAGCTCTTGGAGTCTTTCAGCACAAGAGTATTGCTACCATCAGCCACAGAAATATCTATCCGCTCACCAGGCTGACAAATTCGTGATTCAAGGCTGATCAGTTGGCCTGACATATCAAGACCTAGCCCATACTGTCTAACAGCTTGATCCCCTACTTTATCGGTCACGACAACACGTATAGAAAATAAATCTCGAGCTGCAGCCCATTTCATCAATGACTCAGGATCTGCTTGCGCTGCAACAAAATCAGCGCTTGACGTTTCAATTACTTCACTAAAAAACAGTTCTGCAACATCATACATTAAATTATCCTGGGCTATTTGATAACTAATAATGTTGAATTTATTTCGTTCTCGGGCAATTAAAGAATCCGCCAGTTCCCTTGTTAAATTTTGAACTCTAAGATCTGAATCTTGCTTTGAACCATAATCCCGACCATCAGTAAACAACAGTATATTGTTATGATTGTTTGTGGAGCTAATTCGTTCCACAAAGTCAGCAGTTACCTCGTATAATGGTGTATAAGTTTCTGCCACAAGCGCATCTACATCTCGTTCCAAAAATTCAATAAGCCCAGCTTTATAGACGCCTATTTGCTTTACTCCTGCAGAAAAGGTCGTTATGGTCAATTCTGCTTCCGGTTGAAAGTCAAAAAGTTGCTTCGCGAGTGATTTAACACTTTTTTTCAACTCAGGCAGTGCCGATTCCATGGAACCACTCACATCAAGAACAAAATGATAACTTGGCGGTGTTAAGGCGTGGGGTACAAAAAAATAGGGAGTCACTTCAACACGGCCATCATCCAAGGTTTGAGTTGCATAGTAAATTTGGCGAGCTTGCAAAGCGTTATTATTAAGAAAGAGCAAGGAAGATTCCCTGGAGTCATCCTGAATAATTTTTATTAGATTAGCAGACGCATTCTGTAGGTATTTTTTAAGATCAAAAACAAGTTTACCTTCAGTACTAATAAATAGTTTGGGATAATTTAAAAGATTCAGCATCTTCGCATAAGCAGGATCGGGCAATGCCATCTCCAACAAACCGGATTCCTGAGACAAAACAAAATGCGCCCCTTGCGCTTTAATGACATCCAGGATTGCTTTGCATGACTTCCTGTGAGTTTCAAGCATGCTCGGATTGTCGCATGTTGCCTGAGCGATTTCAGCGTCAATAAGATGCAAAAGTCTTATCGATTCTACCTCATTCTCACCGCTTGCATTGATTATTGTGTTCAATCTATTAGCAAACTCGTCTACTTGCCCGACCTCATCAAAGTCGAACAGAAAAAAATCGTCCAAACTGGATACCCTTATCTGTGTCAGATCAATCCCCATAGCATGCAAAAACGTTTTTAATGATCGCTCCCGAAGCAAATAATTGCTCAATTTTGGCATAATAACCCCACTCACTTTAAAAATAATGCAGAAAATATAAATGAAAAGAGATTGACCGGCAAGCTTGTTATTTGAACACAGAGATACTCAGATCACAATTTTTATATCAACAAAACAACCAACCTATTGATAAATTTGACATAAACAGTTTAGCCATGACGTCATCTATTTTCAGAATGCATGCATAAATAATCGCTTATGAAGGAATGGTTCTTCTTTTTATCATTAAGAAGTGAAAAGCAAAAATGCAGGGCATCGGAGATAAATCGCCCCAATGCCCTTCAGAAATTATTTAAATTTTAAAAAATAGAATTGATACAGTCCCAATCCTTTAGGGTACCAATCTTCTCGCAGTTTCAATATAAGCAGTATGACCAGCAATTTTTTTAGCCAGAATGGCTTTTTGAGCTCGATCACTGATCTTGTGACTTTCTTCATCAGAACCTGGATTTTGGAACAACATAAAACTGAACACTTTTTTAGCCATGCTAACTTGTTGTTTTTTTACAGGAGTCAAGGGATTGGTATTAGCGATCATGTCCTTTTCAACGCCACTTAATTTATTACCCTGACATTTTTTTTGATAATAAGCAGTAAAATCCAGATGCTCAGGAACTCCTTTACCCTTTTTGCTTAAAATCGTTCCCAGTTCGGATCTCAGATGCCGAATTTCAGCTGATATATGTTCCTGGGCTTCCAATAGCTCATTTTGTTTCTTTTCTGCTGTTATGCTCCCTGCTCGTCTTAAGGCATTTAGACCTGGCTCAAGATCCGGGTTAGTTCCCTTATAACGGTGAAGATGATGGTGAGCTCTTTGGACTATATAAGAATTAAACAACACAAATACAGGATCGGTTACCTGTGTTTTGAACCAGGCAAGCAAGGAAGATTGAGCGCAGGTTCCATTGGTTTGTAATGCTAACGATTGTTCATCATCGTGTAATTTTCCATCACGATACAATTCTAGCAGTGGCGCATTCATCAGTTCACCGTTCTCGTTGTCACCAACGACTACCGGTTCTAATAATCGCTCAATAAAGCGATCTTTAAGCAATGAATCAATATCAAAAGGACTACTTACCTTGATTGGACGGGTTCGGTTGTCACCCAAAAATGCCGTTTTAAAAATAGTTTTGTAGCTTTCTGTTTCATTAACACCGAAACCGGTATTGATGAACTTGAACACAACCTCATTGTAGTTAATGCGCTTGCACTCAACAACTGTAGCATGTCGCTCATCTTTGCTACCAAAACCATGAGGGATAATCATAGAATCACCCACGGCAAGATGGTATACAGAATCTTTTATTTGATAGGCTAAATCATGCAATAGTTCCTCACGACGGTCTTTACTTTCATCCATCTTATCGATAATAAGCATAAAATCTATTTTACTGGCCAACACAAATCCGTCATCAAACTTCTTTTTCAATGCAAGCAATTGCGCCGTTGTCGTTGGATCCAGGGTATTCTGTGCGCTTTTTATAAATTTTTTCAAATCATTTGAGAAATGCTGGTAAGCACTTGCCTTGCTTTTGCCTTGCAACACTTCATGAGCATTTAATTGCTGATCGCCCATAAGATGATGGGAGAGGTATTTTAATTGTTCATGAGAAGTATAGGATTTATAGTTTTTGCGCTCAAACAGCTCATTGGAAGTAAATCCAAAAAATCGCAAGATACGAAAAAAGAAATTAGGGTACAAAACGTCATCTTGCTGTTTTTGAGCCTGTCTAAAGGAACTGGAAACAGAGTTAATCACATTCTGTAAGAGGCGTTCATGATGGGGAAGAAAACCGAAAAAGCCAATCAACCGCCCCCACCAGGATTTATCTTTGACAATTTCTTTCTGATAATTTTTAAGCGATTGGTAGAATGACCCCAAAAACTCAGAGCGAGCAAGCGAGCTTCGTTCAGGATTTGACTGATAGTGTGAATATATGGCTCTTGCTCTATGGGCTATGTATTCGATATTTTGAGGTTGATTATACTGCGCGTATTCATTTAATTGTTCCATCAAATTATGAAGATTTTTTCTTGATTCTATATCATAGCTCATAATAACCTCATCTATATCTCTTAAAAGAGTCAATCACCAGAACGTAAAAAAACGATCATTTCAACGTAATAATTATGTTTTGAATACTTCATATCCAGGTTTATTATGCAGAATGAACCATTAGCGTCATAACAAGATGGCTGACTTTAGCACAATGACATTAACAAATTATTAAGGACTTGAACCAAGAGATACCTTGTAAAATGGGGAATAACGTGCAAATTTATTTGCCTAACTCAATTTCAGGGTGTATATATTACCAACACATAAATTACGGAAGTCATTAATCCAATGGTTAATTTCAAAGAACCCAACCTAACCACTTTTTTAAAAGAATATTGGCAAAAAAAACCTTTGGTCATTAGAGGTGCTTTACCCGATTTTATCAATCCTGTATCTCCTGATGAATTGGCAGGTCTTGCACTTGAAGAGGACCTGGAAAGCCGTATTGTCTTTGAAACAACCAACACACCAAACCAATGGCATTTAAAAAGAGGCCCATTTGAAGAATCCCTGTTTTCTACGCTCCCTGATACGCATTGGACTCTATTAGTTCAGGGAGTTGACCAAGTGATTCCAGAAGTCTATGCCTTGCTGACTCATTTTGATTTTATTCCTCAATGGCGACTTGATGACGTCATGATCAGCTACGCCACCCAATATGGTAGCGTAGGGCCACACTATGATAATTATGACGTCTTTTTATATCAGGCTAAAGGGCGACGCAAATGGGCTCTGACTTCTAAAAACTGTACTCCGGAAAATTACATCCCTAATCTGGAATTACGGATTATGAAGGAATTTGATACCGAACAAGAAATCATCCTTGAGGAGGGGGACATGCTCTATCTGCCTCCTCACATAGGACATTATGGCATTTCGTTATCCGATCAGTGTATGACCTACTCTTTTGGTTATAGAAGTTATCAAGGCCAGGAGGTCTGGGATAGCCTGGGAGATTTCCTGTCGGAGAAGAATTTATTTAAATCGCTATATCGTGATCCTGATTGGTCTGCTCAACAAGGAACTTCGGAAATAAAAAAACCTGCATGGCAACAAGCCAGGCAATTATTACAGCATTTAATCGATGATGAACTCATAATGAAATCCTGGTTTGGCTGTTTTGCAACCCGGCTTGATCAACAGGCCGAACAGCAATTAGCCCTTCCCCTGGATGAAGAAGATTGGGTCGATATTCCTGTTTTTATTAACGAATTAAAAGAAAACGACATGGTACGCGACGCCTCATGTCGATTTGCATATCTCATGGAAGAGCAGACTGCCACTCTTCATCTTTATATTAACGGCTGCGAGTGGGAAACGGAGGGAGTATCTGAAGATCTGCTGCTTCTGATTGCCAATAACCGATTCATATCCAGTGGTGCACTAAAGCCTTTTTTAAGCCGGGAACAAAACCAAATGTTTCTCTATGATTTATGGAAACTGCAATGGTTGCAATTTCTAAACGAGGCATAGGATTGATACTCCCGACTTCCTGGTCGCTTGACTTACTCTGCATGGTGCAGGTTTTTGAACTTTATTACTTTTTATCTATAGACAAACCCTGATTTTCTGATAAGTTTTTTATTAGTACTATAAAAAATACAGGGATGAATATAATGAAACGTACCTCAAAAATATGGAGCTGTATCGGTATCGGTCTTTTTTCTCTTCATGCGTTTGCAGCGGATACGATTAAAGTTACGGTGAACACTTTGGAAAAAAATGCCATAGCCATAGGTTTTACTGTAGACAATAAGGAGTATGGTACTTTAGGAAAATCCTATTCAGGACGAGGACCAAAGGATAAAGTCTACTCATTTGGTTACAGAAAAGACTCTCTTTTTGGTGATAATGTCAGTTGTGGATCGTTAACCTTATCGCAAGACATCAATATCATGTTAATAGTTCAAGATAATAAATGTTATAGCGTCCTGGGGTAATTGTATTCATTTTCACAGGATAGCTATTATAGACAGCTCTTGTATTACTGTGAAAATGCAATATACCACATATACTCCCATCTCAACCAAATTCCCGCCGCGTTGACCGCGGGAGTTGCCTGTTTGTCCGCAAACAGGATCATGGTTTCTCAAGCTTCTAAATCGAAGCCTATAGTTGGGGCATAAAATCCTGGTTGCGAACAACTGAATCTTATACACATCTTCACAAACCAGTCCGGTTCTACTTTATGGATCCCGCGGTCTTCGCAGCAGGATTTCGAAATGCAGCATGTACTCACATATCATGCGAATTCCCGCGGCTGTGACCGCGGGATCCCCTGTTTTAGCACAGCCATCCTGGCTCAGCGATCAAATCCGCTAGTCGTGGGCAAGATGTGATCAAGAGACGGTTGCGAGCAACCAGGCTTAACTATCTTCTCAACCGAATTCCCGCGGCGTTGACCTCTGGATCCAGATAGTAGATCCAGCCTGGTTTTTCGAAGAGGTATAGACAATTCGTAGATAGTCGGATGCACCCAGCAAAGTGGCGAAATACAAAACTATTGGAAAATTTACAAATCATGTCGTATATTTATAATACACAAACAAGCAAGGATAGGCGATGAAAAAAATAATACTGGCCTTAATAATTGTTTCAATCTCTGCATTAGGTGCAAGCTGTTCCAGTAACTGCTGTGGAACCAATTATAACGGTTGTTGCGGCTCAAACAGTTATGGCAATTGGTATTAAAGACACTCTAAGTGAAATTTAACCAAAACACTATGAAAAAACACGGATTTCTTGGAATATCTGATGAGGGATTCCATAATGTAGCTTACACCGAATGGGGAACCTCTGATTTGGAACTCCCTACCGTAATCTGCGTCCATGGATACACCCGTAATTCTCATGATTTTGATGCGCTGGCATACTATCTCAGCATGAATGGACGTCATGTTTTTTGCCCTGATGTCGTGGGTCGCGGTGACAGTTCCTGGTTTAAAAACTCAAAGCATTACAATTTTACCCAATATCTTTCAGATATGAATACACTGATTTCCAGAACACAGGCTCAACAATTTGATTGGATAGGTACGTCTATGGGAGGGCTGATAGGAATGATGCTGGCTGCGTTGCCCCACTCTCCAATTCAGCGTCTGGTACTAAACGATATAGGTCCGCAAATTCCTATCTTTGGATTACGCAGACTTGCTAAATACGCAGGAAAGGAACCTGAGTTTAAAAGCATAGATGAAGCAACCCAATTCTATAAAACGAATTTCACTGGATTTGGCTCATTGACAGACAAACAATGGGAAGAGTTTACCGCACGCAGTGTCGAGGAAATCACTCCGGGTCGTTTCATAGCCAAGGTTGATCCAGGGATAAAAAATCCAAAATCAACCTTTCAAGTCATGTCCGAATTTTTTCATCATCCGCATAAGGCGATGGAAGGTATCTTTTATGACATCGATCTTTGGTCTGTTTGGCAAAGGGTACGCTGTCCCGTTCTGGTTATCCACGGAACTCATTCGGATCTACTAACCCCGGAAATCATCAAAAGAATGCAACGAAGCCACAATAAAGTAGATGTTTTTGAGATAGAAGACGCAGGACATGCGCCTGCACTGTTAAAGACTACTGAACATGAAACCATAATGAACTGGCTAACATCAACTAACTAACCATTCAGCACAAAAAACACCAAATCTGCAAAGCAAAAATAACAGATCTCTTATTGCTCAGCGCGTAATTTATTGATTAACCAGTATTTTAATTGCCCCAGATTGATTCGATGACTGTACAGTGTGATTAAAGCCCCTGCCAATACAAAAACAATTCCCAGTGCATGCCATGATTTTAATTCTTCTCCTAATAAAAGAACACCAAAAATCACCACAAACACGGGTTCAAGAACAGACAAAATCGAAGCTTTTTCAGAGCTGATGTATTTCAGGCTGTGCAGCATCAAAAGAATAGGAATAACGGTAGCAATCACTCCAATTCCAAACAAATTAATCCACACTGTTGCTGAAGCAGGCATTGACAACGTATGGCCCCATAAAGCCACAAAAAAGCTGGTCATCATACATCCTGAACAGACCATCAGAGTTGAGACTGTGGGAGAAATTTTATTTCGCTTACTGGTAGTGATGTAGCAAGCATAAAAAAAAGCGGAAATAAGTCCAAGACAGATGCCGACCAAATCAAAAGCTGCTTTAGTCATATCAACCAGAAGCATCATGCCCATCAGGATAATAAAAGTCGCCAGATAATAGATTGGAGGTATAGGTTGTCCGTAAACGAAAAAATTCAGTAGCAGGATCATTACCGGATAAGTGAAAAATATAACCATAGCCAAACCGGAACCTATATACTGAGATGAATAAAAGTATAAAAGTGTTGATACCCCATAATACAAAGCACCACCTACAAAAGCGATAAACAGCGATTTGAAGGAATCATTTATGCTTTTAATTTGAGGAATTAACAGAATTAAAATCAGAATACTGGATATTAAAAAACGCCAGAACAACATCGTTTCGGCTGATAAATTACCGTTCATGGCACTGAGTCCAAAATAACCAATAAATCCATACAAAAATCCGGATAATATGGCGTATAAGGATCCTTTTTGCTCTTGCGACTTCATGATTAATGCCTGATAAATGTGTACGTTCAACAATATAAAAAGCATCTGCTCAATACCCCAAAACGTCATCTTGAACGAGATGAACGATCACCTGATTACGGTATGGTGACTATCCCAGGATGATCCGGCGATCAAGGTTATTGATAAAATACTATAAAACCAATAATGTACTATTTTTAAACTATAAAGTAAATTATTAAGTCAAATAAAAATATTGAATCTTCTGGCAGATAACAACGATTTCATTATTGACAGTAAAATATACACAATGTATCATATGGACACCTTGGGCTGAGGATTATCCTATGTTCCGTTTTTTGGTCATTATTGCTAGTTTTATAGTTGTATCTTCCCCTGTTTACCCCGCTGATAATTCGTGTACTGATCATCAATGTATTGCTGTAATCGATGCAGGAAGTACGGGATCCCGATTGCATGTATACTCATATGATCTCGACAAAACACACTCTCCGGTCAATATTAACGAAATCTGGAATAAAAAAATCAGACCGGGTTTTGCGACTATAGAACCCAATGCAAACACCATCGATGCTTATTTGACCACTCTCCTATCTGGTGCTCCCAATAAACAGATTCCAGTTTATTTTTATGCCACAGCAGGCATGAGACTACTTCCAGCTTCAAAACAAAAAAAATATTACGATGAATTGCAACGTTGGTTCGCTCAACAATCTCAATGGCAGCTTGTTGACGCTAAAACTATTACCGGAAATGATGAAGCCTTATACGATTGGCTCTCGGTTAATTATCATTTGGGGACCCTGCAAAAATCTCAAAAAAGATCTACTGTAGGTGTAATGGATATGGGAGGCGCCTCGGTACAAATTGTTTTCCCAATTCAAGAAAGTTCAGAAATTGGCACTCGATCTCAAGTTGACGTGGATCTGTACGGCCAACATCACACGCTTTATGTCCAGAGCTTTTTAGGACTCGGACAGACTGAAGTGGCGCATCAATTTTTAAATTCAGCCTCCTGTTTTTCAAACAACTACCCACTTCCAGATGGAGAATCAGGACAAGGTAATGCTTCAACATGCGAACAAGAAGTATCCCGGTTAATGACTGAAGTGCATAAAGTAAACAATGTCATTCAACCTTTGCTTGAAGCCAACCCAGTTGGCTCATGGTACTCCATCGGTGGCATATCCAATCTGGCTGACAGCAGTTTGTTTCATTTTGAAAACAGCAAGTTAACCAATCAGAATCTGCTTCAACAAGCTGACAGCCAGGTGTGTCATCAGCAATGGGACTCACTCAACTCTCAATTTCCTGATGATGAGTACGTTTATCAGTATTGTCTTTTCTCGGCTTATTATTATGCCCTGATGGTTGATGGCTATGGCATAGTCGCTGATCAATCCATAAATTACATCCCACCAGATCAAAATCTGGATTGGACTATAGGCGTAGTCTTACATCATTAAACAAGAAATCGTAAACTGAATTAAAGCTCGGAGATCACAAAATTTTCTGGCTTTAATTCAAGAGGACGTTTATAAAAAGTGCACAGCGCTGTACGAAACTGTTCGGCGCGATCAGGAAGTCCTTTAGAACAATAATGCATGACTTGAGAATGAACTGCCGTTTTGAATGAGTCTGTATCCGATTCCACACCATTAAGATTATCAACACTGACGCGAAATTTATGACCTGCCGCAACTGAAAGGATCCACTCAATGGCCTGTGGCTTCACTTCAACTTGTTGAAACAATGCCTGTTGTTCTGCATTGCGCCCATCAGGCATATACCAATACCCAAAATCAATCTGTTTACGACGCTCCTCGCCCGCAATTAACCAATGAGAGCACTCATGCAATGCACTGCTGTAAAAGCCATGAGCAAAATATAAAGCGTTATACGTACGCACTTCATCAGCAGGAAGGTAAATGGGCTCATCATCACCTTTTACCAATCGGGTGTTGTATGAATTGGCAAAACACTCATCAAATATAGCAATCAAATCCTGGTAACAATGCATGATGTTCCTCGCTAAAATAGAGTTCTACCCAAATCCACATTTATTCATGAATCCCCGTATTCACGAGGATGACTTATAATAAGTGAGGGTATTTCGAGAATAAGTCTGAAGTGGGCAAAGTCGAAACGGTCAACAAGCCCTAAACTAAAATGGCACTATTTTAATAAAATAATGAGCAAATTGCGAATGAAACAAAACTTGAAACAACTACTACTATGCAGAACAGTCAAAAGGACAGATCAAATACTATTGATCTTCCCTTGAGTATAATGCCTGTATTCCAGATCCAAAGCCTTCTTAAGTTCTTTATCATTTTCAAAACCTAATTGGTCGATAAATGTTAAAGTATGCTTAATCTGCACGGCTTTAGCTTTCGTTGTTTTAAGAGTTACAACACGTTCTTCATTTTCTGGCTCCTGGCTATCAATTAAGCACTGCCGTTTTGATACCTCAGTACCCTTAAGCTTTTTGATATCCTCTGCAGGTATGTAGTCTTTTTCTTTCACCAGCGTGCGCATCGCTTTATAATAGGCATGCAGTTCTTTATAAGTTAAATTCACCTCAATTTGATGTTCTTTATTGTATAAATCCATTTCAGGGTTTCTGGGTAAAGCAGGATCATGTATTTGAGCGTAATTTATTTGGTTGTCCGTATCTTGTGCAAGGCTTGTTTGATTCGAAAGAACGGCATTCATAACAGCAGGAATCAAGAATAAACTACTTAGAATAGCAAACACAGCAACAGCCCCTATAAACAGCAAGGGAGGTAGAATTCCAGTAATGGCCAAACCAATCAATACCCCAGCTCCAGCGAGCACTGCCAAGAATATCAAAGAAGCTGACTTTATAGAATCCTTAGTATAATACCATGCTGGTCGAAGAATATGTGTATAAGGACTTATCATCAGATAATAAACGACACTTCGCCCTATTGAATAAAATAATAAATTACGGGTCTTTCTCTTTGCATTTTGCTGTTCTGGATCCATATAAGTAAATACAGTATCCGCAAATCCAGCGTAATTCATAAAATGATCGCAGAATGGATTAGGACCTTTTTTTTCTGGTGGCGGTGATACATGAAGAATTTCCCAATCAGATTTCCACAAACCTAATAATGAAACCGGATCATCTCCCTGCTGTTGGATAATGACGGGAGGTTTTGAAGTCAATTTCTCCCATTGGTCGTACTTACTCTTCGGCTCAAGATGATGCAAACCTGCTGGATTTAACGCATCAACCCGAGACAGATGTTCGCCCAAATCAACAGCAAGAAGCAAACCTAGTGAACCACCAAGACTCGCGCCGCAAACATGCACTTTATCCTTTTGTCTGGATAACCAATCCTTAATCCGATGACGTCCACTCAGATACAACGAACTTCCAACGGTCTCAAAAGCTTCAAAATCGGTAACAATTTGGGGCAAAAAACCTTGCCCAGTTGGATAATTCGTACCCATAAAAATTAAATGCGATTCTGCATTTTTGTTGATTATAGGCTCTAATCCATAAGCAAAAACACGATCTGTTTTTCTGACTGTATATTGATTATCATCAGTCAATTCGATTGGATTAACAGAATATTCAACAAGCTCCCATTCTCCGTTCACACACTGAGGAATTTTGATGGATTCAAAAGGAGTCAGATCAGAATAAGGCAAATGGCACAAACAATTGCTTAAATACAATTGCACCTGTTCACTTTGCTTTGCATCCAGGGCTTGCCCTTTAAGTTGGGCGTATATGTTTTCAAATCCCTGCTGAAAAGCAGCGCGAAATTCTTTCAATAATGCATGATCATGTTCAATAAAAACAGCACTTAGAGTGTGCCATGTGATTAATTCAGTCCATGATTTTGGCCATCCCATCATCAGTAAACGTAAGACATTACGCCCGATAATCCCGGAGCGTTGTTGCTTATCATTATTATCCAAAGATTCAAACTCTGAACTGGGTAAGAAGTTTAAGTTCAAACCACCTTTAAATGAATCTTTAATGGGCATTCTAAAACTCCAGATGAATTAGAAATATCTATCGTTTATAATACAGATAGTTTTACGATTCAACATTTCTATCAAACAAGCAGGTGATAAAAAATCATTATAACATGTATTCAATTAATACACATAGGCATATTCATAAGCGTTTATCCCACACAGTTTTGATTTAATGTACCCTGGTCCTGTTGACTACTCCTCTCTATCCCATTCATCGCATCCCTTGTTCCTGAAGCAATCTCTCTTTTGTACACTATCCTCGCGACTGCTTTATTCCGATAATAAGTGAATTATTAACTAAGGGCTGTTGATATTTCATTATTTTCAAGCCTACTTTCTGCGACTTGTTCGCGGAATCGATAGATCTTGCGCAAAACAAGAATATACTGCGTCTATAAAGATTGAGTTGGATCCCGCGAACAAGTCGCGGGAAGTCGAAACTTGAATTGTCAATAGACCCTAATACTTGAATAGACACTACCAACCAACTCTCTAGTTTCTGGCAAATGCGACATAATAACTATCCAGGCCATCCAGTTTGTGAAGCGCCTGTGATAGTTCAGGTATGGAACGGGTCGTTTTTTTGGATGATGCGACGCCAACAAAACGCCACTCAATTGAATTTTTTACTGAAGTGATTGCTATAGTATTCTGAGCCACAGAATACTCACATTCTCGTAATATATGCCGTATAACCTCCTTATCGGGAATGACGCCTGGTTTAAAGGTTAATGACACAGCAATTGCATGACGTGAAGGAAGCCATTTTTCCAGTCCAAGTCCCCACATCATAATAGATAACGCCAAAAAGGTGAGTACTATTGCGGAGAAGTAGAACCCCACACCAACCAATATTCCTATTGCAGATGCAGTCCAGATGGAAGCAGCAGTAGTTAAGCCACTGATAGAAAAACCTTCCTTCATAATAACGCCAGCACCCAGAAACCCAATTCCAGTCACAATCCCCTGCACAACACGAGCAACATCAGGAACAAGCGTGCTTGAAGGATGCAAACCGCCGAACCAATAATTGGGATAACCTACTATAACCACCAAAGCAGTGGATGCCATACACACCAATCCGTATGTGCGCATACCTGCAGCCCGACCATGATATGAGCGCTCATAGCCTACGATTAATCCCAGAATTAATGAGCCCAGCAGATTCATCAGCACCATGATATTGATCTCTATTGCCGGCAAGGACCAATAAGACAAAAGAGTATCAAAATTAAGAGACATCATGCTTGCTCCTGAGTTAACCTAAAACCCTTCCTGTTTCAAAGACTTCATAACCGCAGGTCTGCTTTGAATGTACTCCATGTATTTGGTCAAACTGGGATAGGCAGAGAAATCCAGTGTAAAACTCTTTGCCCACATTAAAACGACAAAGAGATACGCATCAGGTAACGTAAAATGATCACCCATGAGATACGTATTACGAGATAAATGCTGTTCTACATGCCTTAATTTAAACATCGCCATGGGAATTAATATTTTTGATTTAAATTCATCAGTAACCATAGGGACAAAAAACATCCCGAGAGTTTTATGTAGTTCTGTAGAAACATAGTTCAGCCATTCTAAAGTATGATAACGTTTCATGTCGCCAACAGGAGCTAACAGCTCTTGTCCTGGAGTGATGTCTGTCAGGTATTGTAAAATAACCTGATTTTCCGTAATCACATCACCGTTATCAAGACCTAAAACAGGTACGGCACCTTTGGCATTAATCTCTAGGAAATCCGCTCCGCTCGCTGTTTTTTTAGCTCGCAGATCTACCTCTTCATCCTGAAAGTCTATTCCCATTTCATTCATGATGATGCGAACAACCAGAGAGCAGGCACCTTTGTAATAATATAGTTTCACAGTCACTCCTTTGATAATGGGGCACACGGGGTATTTATGGTGTACCGTTAGAAATCAGTTCCAATTCTAAATGTAGCATAACAGGAATGAAGGCAAGTGCAATTCCATTGAACAGTGTTTGCTGTGTATCAAAGAATTACCAAAGTCACGTGAATCATTCCTGAGGTACAGTTATCAATAATGATCATCTCAGATATAAAGGGTATGACCAAGGAACAACGGAAAGAACGGTACAATAATGCGAGGTTCTCTTAGATTGATTACATTGAATTTCTTTTGTTTTGCGTAATCAGTCTGTGCTCAATCTCGTTGATCATCATCATAGTCGCTGAAGTTCGTGTAAAAAAAGCATCCCAAAAATAAGTTGTTCGCAACGAATTTAAAATGGATTTATCCCGTTCTTTCCATGTTTGGATGCTTTGCAGTAATTGCTCCAGATTAAATTCTCTTTGGGGTCCAACGATCTGAGTGTACTCAGTTTTAATACTATTAAATTTATTTACGGTTTGTGCAGAAGCAGGTTCGAGCAAAACCAAACGCTCCATCCGAGCATAGAGCTTTTCTATTATGGATTTTTGTACTGCGCTTAGATCAGGATAAGCATCTGGCGACATGGGCAATACATAGAATGGAATGTCCATGCTGGGTTTTCCATAAACAAGTTGTGTTCTGTAAGGTAAATCAGTAAAAAAATTAGAGGATACCAGAGAAGATACAGGAACTTTTTGAACTTCCTCAACAAGCTTGATAGCCGTATGCCGACAGGTGTTATCAATAGAAAATTCTTCAATATTCTTTTTAATACCCTCATGAACGCTTTGAGTGTTCATTATCAACTGAGAAGATTTAGTCAACTCAATGTGATTCCCTTCTTGTTTTCTCGGCTTATAGCATAAATAGCGATTGTGTTTATTTTGCAGGCTTTCAAGTAATCCAATAAACTCAAGATAATGTTCATAAGTTGTGTCATAAGCCTGATAACTGATTGGTATGTTACCCGGATTATCTCTCGAAATTCGCTCATTCTTTAGTCTGGATTTAATCTTTGAAAAAAACACATCAGCTAGACGTCCGGCAATAGCCATACATCGGCTCTCGCCAGGTTGATTAGGCTCATTAATATCTTTTCCTACCCGGCAAAGCAAATGACTTACTTTATTTTGGTCGTAAACGCCAAACATGATAAAGGTATGCTTGCCTTCCTTGCCTAATGCAAGGAAGAATTTATCGGTTTCTTTATTTACCGTGATGGTCATAGAGCTTCAACAAAAAGATCAATTAAACAGCACAACGCAGCTGAGGATGGTGTTCAATAATCGTATGATACAAATTCATATTCGCTTCCAGAATATGATTCCCCATTTTAGAGTCAGAGGTATCCTCACCTCCTTTACTGTTCAGAGCAACAACCGTAGTGACATTATTGCAGGGTTGCCACAGGTACATGACTCTGAATCCTAAAGTACTACCCTGGTAGGTCCAAAATTTTAATCCTGACTTCTGGTCATAATAATATCCAACCCCCAAACCAAAGCCCAACGGATCATCTTCTGTGACTGTAGCAATGGGTTTTCCTGTTTTCATTGATACCACAGAGGTCAGTTCCTTTAACGCTTTGTCTCTGTAGATTGGATCTATCAAGGTGCCATGATAAAGGAGCTGAACCCAACGCATCACATCTTCAGTATTGGCGACTATCGCTCCGGCGGCTCCAGCCCAGGATAAATCATTAACAAACGCGTCCACAATTTTATTATTCGAGGGATCCAAAAAATAGCCGTGCATTTTGCGATCGACAATAGACTCTTTAACCGCAACTCCATCTGGCCCTGCAGGATAGAAGGTGTTATTCAAAACATTGTGCTGATTAATAATCCGTTCTTGAAGTTGATTCGCAAAGGTATCATGAGTTACTTTTTCAATGATTAATCCCGCAAGAATATAATTGGTGTTGGAATAATCAAAGAGGTTCGTATCCTTCCGCTCTATTGGTTTCTCAGGATGGGCATAGGTGAGTAATTCTTCATCGGTCCAGACATGACTTAAATCATGTTCCATTTTGTTCCAAAACTCCGGATCATTCGAGTAATTTGGAATACCGCTGGTCATATTCAATAACTGCCGAATGGTTACCTCACTCCAGTTAGGGTATTGAGGCAGCCATTTCCCTATTGGATCATCAAGAGATAAAGTACCTTCAGATTGTAATTGCAATAAGATCAGCGAAGTAAATGATTTGGTAATGCTGCCTATATCAAACAAATGACCAAAGGTAATCACTTCTGAAAAAGGGGGGAACCCAACGTGACCTGTCATTACTGTTTTAATCTCGTCAACAGCATCTTGATCATTCTGAGGAATCAATACAGACGCAGAAATAGCAGTAAATTGTTCTTTTTTACTGTATTTTTTATAATAATCATCAATAACAGACTGAATGATATCTTTTTTTACAGGCTCAGTGCTGATGAAACCTGCCCATGACTCTGAAACAATGAGTTGTGCTGCGAGAAAGACACTCATTAGAGTTTTTGATAATTTCATAAAAAACACCCGATAATCCAATGGAAACGACCAAAATCGGCTCTATTTTATATTAAATACAGGAAAAAGGGTAAATTTACTCTAAAATATCTCAACTGAATTCCAACGACAAGGCCAGGATAGTTGCAGATTTGTAGATTTCGTAAACAAGTAAAGGGCTACATGTGCTGGATCCCGCGGTCAAAGCCGCGGGAATTCGAAATTTAGTTAAGCCTGGTTGCTCGCAACCAGGATTTTATGCACCAACTACAAGCTTCGATTTAGAAGCTTGAAAAACCACGATCCTGTTTACGAGCAAACAGGCTACAAGTCCTGGATCCCGCGGTCGAAGCCGTGGAAATTCGATGTGAAGCACTCGCTCAAATCCCAACCGAATTCCCGCGGCTTCGACCGCGGGATCCAATGTTTTAGCGCTGTTATTTCAGTATAAAATCGAGGAAAATCGGTTGAGTCAACTGACGATGTATTGAAAATATCCCAGGTATCTAACCCTTACATTGTAATTCAGGATGTAATCGCATGATCGCCTGATACAGATGCAAATTCGCTGTTCCAATATGATCACCCATCTTCGAATCAGGATTTCCTTCCGCCCCTTTACTATTCAATGCAACAACTGTAGTCACGTCATTACATGGACTCCATAAATACATCACTCTGAAGCCTAAAGTACTTCCCTCATAAAACCAAAAACGCTGCTTCATCTCATTATCATAACGGTACGCAACACCCAACCCGAATGCCATCGGATCTGCAGCAGTTACTGTATCAATGGGTCTTCCTGTCTTTGTAGAGACTACGGATTCCAGTTCATTCAGAATTTTTTCCCGATGTTCAGGATTAATTAAAGTGCCGTGATAAAGTAATTGCACCCATTGCACTACATCTTCAACCGTTGCAACAATAGCCCCTGCTGAGGAAGCCCAGGATAAATCATTGTTAATTGTATCCACTGATTTTTTAGTGGCCTCATCATAAAAGTAACCATGTACCCGTCGATTTTTTATAGCATTTCCCACAGTCACCCCATTGGGCCCTGCAGGATAAAAAGACTCATTCAGATTGTTTTTAGAATTAATGATTCTTTTTTTCAACTGATTTTCAAAAGTATCCTGAGTCGCCTTTTCAATAACAAGTGCCGCGAGAACATAATTGGAATTACAATATTCATAGCGATTGACATGATTCACCTTGAGGACTTGTTCAGGATGTGCATAAGTAAGTAACTCTTCATCAGTCCATACATGGCTGAGATCACTCATCATTTTTTTAGCAAACCCCGGATCTTCCGAGTAATTTGGAATACCACTGGTCATATTCAAAAGCTGGCGAAGAGTCACCTCTTTCCAGTTAGGATACTGAGGCAACCATTTGTCCAAAGTATCATCGAGCGACAACACGCCTTCTGTCTGTAATTGCAACAAAATTAAAGAAGTAAAGGATTTAGTAATACTGCCTATATCAAATAAACTATTGGGCGTTATTTCCTGATTGAATGGAGGAAAACCCATTGTTCCTTTGACTACAGTGATGGTATTTTTAATATCTGTCTGCTTATTGTGAGGAATAAGTACTGAGGCAGCCATTGCAGTAAATAATTCCTTATCACTGTATTGTTTATAATAATTATCCACTACCTTCTGCATCTGTTGTTTTAATTCAGTGTCCACAGAACTGGAGTCTGCGTAGCTAGATGTCGATATTAATGATGCAACCAGGGCAAGTCTGCAAATACTTGATTTTATCTTCATGATTTATGTTCCGGTCTTCAGTACAAATTCAATTAAATGTTCATTTATATTAACTTGAATTGTTCTGAAGTTACTACAGTACTTTGAAATAATTAATGTTTTTTAAAGGCGTATACCTCTGTACAAGACAAAAAACGGTCATGCCCGCGCAGGCGGGCAACCATCCATCAAAATAAACCGATGCCAAGGTCAAGCCACTGAAGATTGTTTTGCTCAATGAAATTTATTTTCCATTGACAGTTCCACTTTTAGATACGATTTTCTCTGATTATGGCTTCATAAACATCAACGTGAATTTCATAAGAATCCAAATGATGAACAGGATATTTTTTGGTGAATTCTTCAGCCAAGCCATCCGTGTGTTGCCAAAATGGTATGCCAGCGAGCTATCTCAATTTACTTCAGGGTCGAATGCCAAATGGTTGCCCGCCTGGCGCGGGCATGACCGTTTTTTTGTCATGTACAGAGAACGTATACAGAACGTTCCGGGGTCGAGGGGAAGACCCTTCTCAACCCCGGACAAAATTGAAGGATTATTGTGCGCTGGCTCTCAACCGTATTTTCTCAAGAGCTTGTTCCAAACGGCTTAAAACACGTTGTTTACCTAATAAAGTCAATGTCATATCAATGGAAGGAGACATGCTCGTTCCTGTAACCGCTACTCGCAATGGCTGAGCAATTTTTCCCATATTAATATCAAATTGCGCGCTAATGTCGTTAATGCATTCCTGAAGATGATCTTTTTGCCAATCATTTACTTCTTTCAAACGTTCATAGAGTGCTGCCAGAGGCTCCAGAATAACAGGACGTAAATGCTTTTTAACTGCATCTTCATCGTATTCAATTGAATCGGTATAAAAGTAAAGACTCATGGCACACATTTCAGCCAATGACTTACACCGTTCAGCCTGAGTCACGACCAAATCCTTAAGCTGTGGCCCTTTGCTTAAATCGATACCCGCCTGCTCAAAATGCCAACTCAACGCTTGTGCCACAGAATCGGGATCATCACTTTTTTGATAGTGTTGATTCAACCAATATAATTTATCGTAGTTAAAGCTCGATACTCCCCTGCTCACATTCTTTAAATCAAAACAAGAGATCATTTCCTCAACACTAAAGATTTCCTGATCGCCATTCGACCACCCCAGGCGAACCAAATAATTTAACAAGGCATGCGGTAAAATCCCTAATTCTTTAAACTGCATCACCCCTACAGCACCATGTCTTTTGGACAAACGCTTACCATCATCGCCTAATATCATTGGCAAATGAGCAAAAACTGGAATCGGGGCATTCAATGCTTTAAATAAATTAATTTGCCTTGGTGTGTTATTAATATGATCATCACCGCGAATCACATGCGTAATATTCATATCCAAATCATCAATGACTACAGCAAAATTGTACGTGGGATGCCCATCGGATCGAACTAAAATTAAATCGTCCAATTCATTATTATCAACATGGATATCGCCGTACACTTCATCTTTAAATGAAACCATACCACTATCAGGGTTCTTGAAGCGAATAACGAAAGGAGCATCGGACTCAGGCAGATTTTTATTACGGCAATGGCCATCATAGCGAGGCTTTAATTTAGCAGCTAATTGCGACTCACGAAGCGACTCAAGCCGCTCTTTACTGCAAACACAACGATAAGCCTTGCCTTCATCCAGAAATTGCTGCGCTACCTCAAGGTAACGGGTATAGCGATCAGTCTGATAAAAAGGCCCCTCATCACAATTCATGCCCAACCAGGCCATGCCATCTAAAATAGCCTGAACTGACTCTTGCGTAGACCGCTCTCTATCAGTATCTTCTATTCTTAGAATAAACTGACCCTGATGACGTTTGGCATATAACCAGGAGAATAAGGCTGTTCTTACTCCTCCCACATGTAAAAATCCAGTAGGGCTTGGAGCAAATCGAGTTCTAACAGTCATAATATCATCCGTTGTAAGGAATAAAACAATCGGGCTATAATAGCCGACTTTACCATCAACGCAAAGATTCAACCGCTCAATTCAGTATAAACGGGAGTTATCTCTTGAAAAGTATTGGTATTAAATATCAACTAAGAATCACCACGCTGATCCCGGCCTTCTTAGTCGCCTTGCTTTTTGCTGTATTTTACAATGGCCAATTTGGGAAGGACTTGAATCAACACATGTCCCGTTTAGGCGAGGCTTACATTCGCCAGTTACTTCCTGCAGCTCAATTTGCCTTGCTTCGTAATGATGACCGCACCTTGCAAGGACTGATTAATGCATCCACAATCAATCCCGAGGTAAAAGCACTTGCATTTTACAATGCCAGCGGGCAATTGCTCGCTTATCGCGGTGGAAAACATTCCATCCATAAACCCTTTAATCCACCAGACTTCACTGGGGATTATATTGAAAGCAAACACATCAATCCCTTTACCATTAATTTTATCGCCCCCATAACCCTTCCCAAATTCAACTTGTACTCCAACAGCACCTTATTCAAAAACATTCCAAGCCCCGTAGCCTTCCAGGCTGACGATATTTTAGGCTGGCTGTCCATTGATATCGATACGCAATCCATGCTCATCAAGCGGTATCAAATGCTTATAGTCACTATTTTTATTACGTTGTTTGGCTTGTTGATGGGCTTAACCATTCATTATTTTCTGTCCAAGCGGATCTATTTGCCGATTTCCCGATTACGCCGCAGCATGAAACAAATTTTAAGTAATGAGTTTGAAACGGAAATAAAGGTCGGCAGCCAGGGAGAATTAGGCGTTATTGAAAAAGGGTGTGCGCACTTACAAACACAATATTTGAATACCATAAGAGATCTCAATCAACATATTGAAGTAGCCACCGAGGATTTACAACAAAGTCTTGAGTTACTGGAAGAAAAAAACATTCAATTGTCCCTGGAAAAGAAAAAAACAGAAGAGAAAAGCCGACAAAAATCAGAGTTTATCGCGAACATGAGTCACGAAATTCGAACTCCAATGAATGGAGTTATCGGTTTTACCAATGTATTGCTGGAAAGCAAACTGGATCCATTGCAACTGGACTATGTAAAAACCATTAAATCATCTGCCCAGGATTTATTGGGCATCATTAATGATATTCTTGATTTTTCAAAAATTGATGCGGGTAAATTACATCTCGACTGCATCCCTGTTGACATCAGAGCATGTGTCGACGAAGTCCTTGCTCTGGCCAGTCCCAATGCCCACAAAAAGGGAATTGATTTAATCCCGATCACAGACATACAGGTGCCTAAAACCATACTGGGTGATCCGTTCAGAATCAAACAGATTATCAGTAATCTGGTAACCAATGCGGTTAAATTCACGGATCACGGTTATGTTTTAATACGCACCAAAATTGATCTCGAAACCGACAAAGACTATACCCTGCTGTTTACCATAACCGACACAGGAATAGGCATATCCCCAGAAGATCAAAACAAATTGTTTACAGCCTTTAATCAGGCCGACACCAGCATAACTCGACGTTATGGGGGGTCAGGATTAGGTCTGGTTATCTGTAAAAAACTCTGTGAAGAAATGCATGGCCGTATCAGTCTCACCAGCGAACTGAACAAAGGGTCAACGTTTACAGCGCGAATAAAAGTTGAAAAATTACTAGCCTATGAAATTGAAAAAAACCAGACTCACCGCTTCGCCCATTTAAAAATTTTGTGTTTTGATGACAATCCCCTGCATTTAGAGGCCTTATGTAATGGGCTGGGCTATTGGGGTATTGAATGTGTTGCGGTTAACTCATTTAACAAACTGGCAAAAGCTCTGGCTAAAAACACCAAATGCAACATAGCGTTTATTAACGTCAATCAGGGTTGCGAACAACAGGTAGCCGAGTTGATTAAACAACACCATCACCTACCCAGTGTTCTGATCTCGAAATGGCCTATAAACGATTACGCGGCACTTGGAGCCCATGGATTTTTATACAAACCCATCAGCATACAGAAACTTCAGGATCTCATCGAATCGCTGAACAACAATAAAACGAGTGAAAAAGCAACAAATCATGAATTAGACGGCTTACGTGAGCAATTGCGCTTCTTACATCCCGAATTATTAATCGCTGAGGATAATCCGGTCAACAAAATGCTCCTCAACTCGTTATTAAATGAGAATACCAATGTAACGGCAGTTGATGATGGAGCTATGGCTGTAACAGCTTGTGAGGATAAAAAGTTCAATATTATCCTGCTCGACTTGCAAATGCCAAAACTCAATGGTCTGGAAGCAGCCCGAATGATTCGCCACAACTCCTTGCTTAACAAACATACTCCCATTGTTCTGATCAGTGCAAACAGTGGTGATATCAGCACAGTAGATTTGAAAAAATCAGGTGTTGATTTTTGTCTACAAAAACCGATAGATGAAAAACAATTATTGCTACAGATTCTGCGTATTGTTGACAAGGCTAAACACGCAGCAATCGACTGGCAATTGTGTGTTCAAAAAGTTTCAGGCAATCAGCAACTCGCCGAAGAATTTCTGGCAAAGTTCATCGAGGAACTGTATAAAAATCGGGAAGAATTTATCGAGCTCATGCATAACAAAAACATCAAGGGCCTGGGCGAATTAGCGCATAAATTACATGGAGCCTGTTGTTTTTGTGGGGTTCCTGTCTTGCAAAAGAAAGTGATGCAAATGGAAAAACTGGCAGCAGCCACAGCAAAAATTGATGACTTATCCGGAGCTTTTGCTGAATTAATTCAAAGCATTGATGCAGTACTTAATGAATATGAAAATCAATACTCACAATAAAACTCAATAATTCCAATAAATTGATGGAGATAAAATGGCTGTTAAAAATGCAATTTATGCGCAATCAGGTGGCGTTACTGCCGTGATAAACGCCTCGGCTTGTGGCGTTATTCAGACTGCAAAGTTATACCCCGAACACATCGGAACCGTGTTTGCTGCCAAAAATGGAATTATTGGAGCTTTGAATGAAGAACTCATTGATACCTCTCTGGAAAGCGATGCGGATATCGCTAAATTATTGCAAACACCTTCGGGGGCTTTTGGTTCTTGTCGGTATAAATTAAATAATAATGACGATGAGTACAAACGGTTGATTGAAGTATTCAAGGCTCATAATATCGGATATTTTTTCTACAATGGCGGTGGTGACTCTCAGGATACAGCGCATAAAGTTTCGCAGCTAGGGGAAACTATGGGATACCCAATTACCTGCATCGGAATACCCAAAACAGTGGACAATGACCTGCCCTATACTGACGCCTGTCCTGGATTTGGTTCAGTTGCCAAATACGTGGCGATTTCAACCAAGGAAGCCGGCTTTGATGTAGCCTCCATGGCTGCTTCATCCACCAAAGTATTTATTCTTGAAGTAATGGGTCGTCATGCTGGCTGGATCGCCGCAGCCAGTGGACTTGCGAGTGACAATCCAGAAGAACCACCGCATATTATTCTGTTACCGGAAGTCTCTTTTGATCCGGAAAAATTCCTGGCAAAAGTTTCCGAATGTGTTAAATCCTACGGTTATTGCGTTATTGTTGTTTCAGAAGGAATACGCAACAAAGAAGGCAAGTTCTTAAGTGACGCAGGATTAAGAGACGCTTTCGGTCATGCGCAACTGGGAGGAGTAGCTCCGGTCATAGCACAACTGGTTAAGTCAGAACTGGGCTACAAATACCACTGGGCTGTAGCGGATTATCTGCAACGAGCCGCTCGCCACATAGCGTCGCAAGTGGATGTAGAACAAGCCTATGCTCTGGGCAAAGCAGCTGTTGAATATGCCGTTAAAGGCCATAATGCCATCATGCCTGTGATTATCCGCGAGCAGGATGAGCCCTATCAATGGTCTATAGGTAAAGTAGCCTTAGCAGAAGTAGCCAATCAGGAAAAAGCAATGCCAGCTGAATATATTTCAGAAGACGGAATGGGTATCACTCCTGCCTGTAAACGGTATCTGTCTCCATTGATTCAAGGCGAAGCTTATCCCAATTACATTAACGGAATGCCTGATTATGTCCGTTTAAAAAATCAGTTGGTCGCAAAAAAATTAAACGCTCGCTAAGAAGGTTCTTCACTGTTTATTCATCATCCTCGCGAAAGCGAGGATTCCTGATGTTAAGAAATGTTGTTTTAGCGTGTCTGAACAACTTACCTACACCACTGCCCCAGCACCTAAATCCAGCTTTCATCCGTGGTAAATGCGATAGTTAACCAAAGCTTAGGGCCATTTCCCCCCATAACGCCTACGATTTCACGACGGATTGCATCCAGAGTTTCAATACCGGAAATGGGATAACCCTCCGGAACTACTATATGAATTTCAATAAACTGCGCGCGTCCTATCTTTGCAACATAACTGGAATAGGTTTTAAACTGATACCGTTTTGTCAGTTCATCTAAAAAGCCCCTTACTTTTTCATCGAGACCAAAAGGGGCAATTAAAAACATATCGCGCATTGCATCACGTACCGCTCCCATGGGTACAAAAATCAAACAGGCAGTTAATAAGGCTAAAATAAAGGGATCAATATACGGGGTCAGGTACTCATAAGCAGTGCCATCCATTAAAGCAGCGGTACCAAATGCAATCAAAAGCGAACTGGAAATCGCTGCAGAAATAAGCCAGCTTTGTGTGTCCAGGCGTAAAAATTCGGAACTCAGTTTGACGTTCTTATGGCGAATATACACATACATGATTATCGACAAGGCCGACATCAATAAGGCAAAAACGAAAGCCCAGTCAAAGTTTAATTCTCGTCCACCTGACAGCAAACTGCCAATCGCATTGACTAATGCATAAGCACAGATCAAAATAAGAACACTTCCATTAAAGACAAGTACCATTGGTTCGACATGCCAATAACCATATTGAAATCGGCGATTACCTTTACTGGTCAAAAGACGTGCTACCAAAAGAGAAAGTATTGACATGGCAGTGTCAACCATATTGAACATACCATCAAATACTATCGCCAATGACCCCGAAAGTAAGCCAAACAAAATACCTGCCACTGCTAGCAAAAACGTTACCGCTATGGATATTTTAAGTATGCGCTGTTCTTCTAGTACGGATGTTGTGCTGTTCATGTAAATACCCAATATGTTACTGAGTTATGGCTATCGTACACTATCACTCAGTCAATTTTGCAGAGATGTAAAAAATTCAGTTAGGGACGGCAATACGCAGGGCGATAACGATTAGCCAAGGTTCCTCCAGTGCAATCCCAATGTATGGCTCTATCCGGATCCAGGGTGGGAGTCAAAACTATAGTCCCATCACCGGCTTGTGCTGTATATGTTATGGTAATTAGCCCCTGATTTGCAATGGTTATTGATGCTACATCAGGAGTTGCAGCAGGAGTTATATATCCTGTTTCCAATTGAGTAGTTGGGAAAGCGCTTTGGGCAAAAGTGGTTTCTGTAACTAAAAGCTGAGCTGCATAGGCTAAATTCAATCCCTCTACGACTCGCGCACGGATGAGATAATTTTGATAGACAGGAATAGCAATAGCGGCCAAAATTCCAATTATGGCCACAACAATCATCACTTCAATCAAAGTAAATCCTTTTGCTACCATAGTAATCTCTGAGATTGTATTTAAAGTTTTGCACGCATAATAAATGCCAGTTTGTTTGATAGAAACAGCCTATTCACAGAATAATCAAAAGCCTCATTATTTAAGGCAAATAAAAACCGCCCCTAAGGACGGTTTCAATTAAGCAAGAATTTTATCTGCAACTTGCTGGTCGATATTTAGCCAATAAGGTACCGCCATTACAAGTCCAGGTCACATCTCCATTTGCTTGCAAGGTAGGAGTCATAACGATAGTACCGCCGCCAGCAGCAGCTGTGTAAGTAATGGTTATAACCCCAGTATTATCAGCAATAGCGATTGATTGGACGTTAGGTGTTGCTAGACCAAAAGTATATCCCGTAGCAGCCTGGGTTGCTGGCAAGGCATTATTGGTAATAGCTGTTTCAGATACCGCGAGTTTAGCAGAAGAAGCCAGTTCCAATCCCTCTGTAACACGTGCTCTTATGGTATAATCTTGATAAGCAGGAATCGCAATAGCAGCCAAAATACCGATAATCGCGACTACGATCATTAATTCAATCAACGTAAAACCCTTTTGTCTCATGGCCATCTCCATAGGTAATTAACAATTTTATTCATGCATACATAATGCCAATTTAAATGACACTGCATACGGCTGTATTTTAGCTCGATAAACCACCTGATATCATCTTCATTTTCGGTATCAGTTCATTTTAACCACGACAAAAACTGACATTTTATGTCATATTGTGACAAAATTGTCAGTGCACTATGACAACACATGATTAGGGGATATAATCAAACATTCAATATCTGGCATAAGAGTAAATCATGTCGCGTAAATTAGATATAGAACGTCAATTATCGGAAGAACTTTCTCCTGTATTCTTATCAGTCGAGGATGAATCTAAAAATCATCATGTACCTGAAGGAGCAGAAACACACTTTAAAGTCATTGCTGTGTCTTCTCGTTTTAATGAATTAAGCCGAATAGCACGGCACCGGATGGTCAATAACCTGTTAAAACAGGAGTTTGACAAGGGATTACATGCCTTAAGCATGCATTTGTATACAGAACATGAGTGGGAACAAAAAGAATCCCCTGTTTTAAAATCTCCTTCCTGTAAAGATGGGTATAAAAACAAGTAATTTGATCATTAGACTCGATAAATAAATGAAAGATGTCAGATCCCCTCATCCGCCTATCGGCACCTTCTCCCGGAGGGAGAAGGCTATTCTAAAATAGACTCGGTAATGTTTGAATTGAAATATTGGGTATTTTTTCAAGATAACACAGGGCTAATGAAATGCTTTAAAGCACCCTCATCCGCCATAAACAGCCTTCTCCCTCCGGGAGAAGGTGCCGACAGGCGGATGAGGGGATCTTAAAATTATTCACTTTATCAATTAATATGCATAGCCCAACTAATAATGGATTAAATGAATGGAATTACTTGATAAAGCAAAAAAACTACGCAAAAACAGCACCTGCATGGAAACTAAAATATGGCACTCGTTAAGATCAAGAAGGTTTCAGGGATTTAAATTCAGAAGACAATGCCCTTTGGGGAACTATATTGTTGATTTCGTTTGTTTCGAAAAAAAGTTAATTATTGAGATAGATGGGGGTCAGCATAATGATTTCACGCAACAGGAATATGATAATAAAAGGACTGATTATCTTAATCATTTGGGCTATGAAGTTCTAAGGTTTTGGAATGATGAGGTGCAGCAACAGTTTGATTTAGTTATGGATGTGATCTATCGATGTTTATTAAAAGATGTTTGATCCCCTCATCCGCCTGCCGGCACCTTCTCCCGGAGGGAGAAGGCTAATCATGGCAGATGTGGGGGGATATTAAAACATTTTATTTCAAGTATTACCGAGTTCTCTAAAATAGCCTTCTCCCTCCGGGAGAAGGTGCCGGCAGGCGGATGAGGGGATCAAACATCTTTCATTAAACATTGCTAGATAACATCGATGACAAAATGAATAAGATAAACAGTACTTCTAGTATCAAATGTTCAAGTACCCCATAAAAAATGACATTATAATAGATTTTGCAAAAATAAAAGTTCACCTCAAGACCTAAGCTACTGTATAATGCATATCTTTTTATCAACTCGAAAAATCAATGAAAAACTGGTCCTCTGAAAAAATATCGGTGCTCGCTTTGGTATTACTTATAACCGGAGCAATTGACAGCATCAGAAATTTACCTGGGACTGCTTTATTTGGTTCAACCCTGATTTTCTTTTTTATTTTTTCTGCCATCATTTTTTTAATCCCGGTTGCACTGATCTCGGCTGAATTATCATCAACCTGGTCTGAAGAGGAAGGCGGTATTTACAGCTGGGTAAAACATGCCTTTGGAGAAAACGTTGCATTTTTTACCATCTGGCTGCAATGGATTAATACCCTTGTATGGTATCCCACAATATTATCTTTTATCGCAGGCACCATAGCCTACCTCATCAATCCTGAACTCGCTCAAAATAAATACTACCTCATATCCGTGATTTTAATCATTTTTTGGTCGTTGACATTAATTGGATTATCCGGTTTACGAACCTCAGCCACCTTTGCAGGTTTCTGTGCGATTGTTGGAATGATCATCCCCATGGGATTCATCATTCTCCTGGCAATTATTTGGCTGATCAAAGGTCATCCAATAGCAATTGATTTAAGCCTGCCACATTTATTACCCCAATGGCACGACAGTCAGTCCTGGGTATCCTTAACTGCGATTATGACCTCATTTCTTGGAATGGAACTGGCCGCTGTTCATGTCAGAAATGTTCGGGATCCACAAAAAAACTTCCCCAAGGCCATGTTTTTTTCAGTTTTATTAATCCTGTTCACTATGATATTAGGCTCTCTGGCCATAGCCTTTGTCTTACCCAAAGACAAGATAAGCCTTGTTGATGGGGTCATGAGGGCATTTGATAATTTCTTCCAGGCCTATCATTTAAACTGGTTAATGCCTCTGTTGGTATTTCTTCTTCTGCTAGGTAGCCTCGGCAGTATGATTAACTGGATAATTTCTCCTGCCAAGGGTTTACTCATGGCAGCAAAGCAGGATTTTTTACCGCAATTTATGTGTAAATTGAATAAACATGGTATTGCATCCCGCATATTAATATTGCAAGCGGTGCTGGTCACCATTTTGTGCAGCGGCTTTTTACTGTTCCCCAGTGTCAATGCCATATATTGGCTTTTTACAGATCTAAGCACCGAATTGTACATGATGATGTATGTTCTGATGTTTATCGCAGCCTGGAATTTAAAAAGTAAATTTGCACACATGGAAAGACCCTTCGCAATACCTGGAGGCAAAACTGGATACTATCTGGTTTGCATTTTGGGATTATTTGGATGCTCCATCACCTTATTCGTTGGATTTATTCCTCCGGAACAAAGTATGGATGTCGGCGGAGCAGCACATTTTCGGCAGATTTTCTCTGTAGGAATTGTGATGATGTTGATTCCAGCATTCATTTTGTATCTTCGAAAAAGAATCGTGACCAGGAAAACAGTGTCATAACCGATAAGATTCCGTACCTGGAATCGTTTATGAACATCCAACTCCTCAAATAACGAAACCACCGAATTCCCAAAATCAATTTGGAATTCGGTAGTTCTATTAAATCATAGGGCCGTGAAGTAATTTTAAATTATTTTGGATTGGGCTGAGTCGGTTCAAACTCATCGACATTACTCTTAATGTCATCCACAATTTTTGCAGTATTTGTTTTAAAGAACAAGAAATTACCAGTAACTGCTTTGTTTATAGCTGCAGCAGCTAAATATACTACTCCAAGCCCAATGACTGCCAACACAATATTACCCAAAAGTTGTTTCATGCCACGATGGCGCTCCAGTTCAGGTCTTGCTTGCTCGATACTCGCAACACATTGGGTTTTAAAGTGTTGATAGGATTCTTGATTAGGATTTACATCATAAGCAGATTTAGCTGAAACTAAATCTTCCAATAAAGTTTCAGCAACACCGTGTGCTGTTCTCAATGACTCAGCCTGTGAGATGTCTCCTGATCTTACTGCATTAATTGCTCTCTGATTCAAATCTGCAACCTTTTTACCAAACTCAGCCATTAAGGATTCGAATTTTGTATTGGCTGCCTGAGCTTTCTCATTGGTTGCATTTATGGCAGGGACAGGTTGCGTAATGAGATCCATTTGCTCATTAAGACGCGATACTTCATGAGCAACCGGGTGAGCCGCTAAGTTAGCCTGCTGCTGTTCTTCTTCAAAAACCTGCTGAGCTAAATGAGCATCCTGCTGAACTAATAAATCTCTTTGTGCGCTATCCAGATCTTCTCCATCAGGACTATGCAAAGGCAGATCTTCATCATGATTAGGGACTAACTCCATTTGTGCGTTAGCCTGCTGTTCTTTTTCAGAAATTTGCTGAGCTAAAAGCTCATCCTGTTGCATTTCTAATACCAGTTGGGCTTTAGCCTCTAATTCTTCAGTTTGAATTTGCTCAGCTAATAGTCTGTCTTGCTCTAACAAATGGTTCATTTGTTCTGCAACAGCTAAGTCATCTGCTTTCATTTGCTCAGCAATTTGACGATCAAATTCAATTTGACGCAGAGTTTCAAGCTCTAATAGCTCAATTTGTCGAGCCAACTCCTCATCATTTAGAATTTGTTTACTTTTAGCATCAAGTAGATCCTGAGATTCATGCGTTATCGGCTCATCAGGCATGAGTGATATTGGTTGCTGCGCTAATTGTTCTTGCTCCGCTGCTAAACGAGCTTGCTCCGGATTAGATATATAGAGAGGTATTAACGAATTCCAATGAATATTATTGCTGTTATTAAGAATCAAATCCGGTTGTTCAGCTTGTGCATAATCAGGTGCTCGCCCATTAACACGAATCTGTAAATTAATTACTGTGTCGTAGTAGGTGTCTACTCTATCTTTATCATTACGAACAAAATGCTCTCCCTGCACTGCCCGGTTAATGGTCAGCAGCGTTTCTTCCGTTCCCCAAACATAATTGGTAGCAAGACGAGATATATAAGCATCTAAATTACGGTAGTTATTTTCGCTAAAAAACTCTATCGTTTTTTCGGCAATAATTTCATCTAAAACTCTGCCTTTACGAAACGAAACATCCTGAGGCTCAACAGTGTCCTTTATTTTGGCCCACTCAGCTTCAAATTTCGCGTGGACTTCCTCACTTTTTTCTAAAGCAAAAGCCAGCATTGTGTTTTTTATATTCGCTACTTTATAAATTTCTGCTTCAGTATAATCTCTAATTGTAAAATCACTGGTCAAAAAATGAGATTCAGGATATTCACGAAGACCAAATTTAAAAAAGTATTCTAATCCGTATTGTGCGGATGTATACAAACCGGTTGTGAGTGGATCATTAATAAAATCCTCACGAGTTTGACGAGCTCCTAAGGCCCTTGCTTTAGTAGCAAGTACTGGCTCAATAATGTTTCTAATGCTTTCACGTGAGAATTTTTGATCCCGATTTTCAGTGATCAAAGGAATTAATTGTTTTTTCTCTTCCTCTGTAAGACCAAATTTATTGAGTACAGTATCTGTTATTTGAGAGTTATTTTTTGCGCGAAGAAAATACATTAATGAAATGCTGTACGCCTCATACATGCAATTACCTTGAGCGCTGTTTTCAACTGTAAACATATGCATCACCTATAAATAATGGATCAATAATTGGACTAACGATACTTCCTCCAAAATTTTGGAGGTTGCAGTGTTCTGAATGCATTAATGTTCCATCAATTCAACGCCGTTAATCTCTATATGCTCTTTATAATTAAAGTTTAGTACATTTTCTAAAGACTTATGGAACAAACTCAGGTTACGATTCAACCACCTCATTAATCATTGATAAATCAATAAATCTCTGAAATTGGCATTCATTTGTTCTGGTTAGTTGAGATACTATTTGATATCTGTATATGGAATGATACAGCTTAATTAGTTAACTGATTATTAAGTGTACATTTAAAATATTAATACCTGTCATTAAGATTTTATATAATGCAAAATTATTCATCTGAAATGGCTGCTAAGTGTTGCCTTGCTTTCATTAAATCTTCTTTTGTATTAATATCTTGCAAAGGTTCGACACAGGCTTGTTCTACCTTGATGGAATAACCGGCCCACAGAACCCGTAACTGCTCCAGGGCTTCAAGCCGTTCAAGCTCACACACTGGCCAGGTCACAAAATCCAGTAAAAACGCAGCGCGATAAGCATACAAACCAATATGGCGAAACGTGTGTTCAAAGGACAGACCATCCTCTCTGTTTGCAGGAATGATGCTTCTGGAAAAATACAACGCATGGTTATCTCTATTACGCACTACTTTAACGACATTGGGATTTTTTAACAGGTCCAGGCTGGTTATTGGCCAGCACAAAGTCGACATCGGTGCGTCGGTATGAATTAATCCTTGAGCTACTTGTTGAATCAATAGTGGAGAAATAAATGGCTCATCCCCTTGCACATTGACAATAATATCATCCGCGGCATAATTCCCCTTTGCCACAACTTCCGCAATTCGGTCTGTCCCTGTTTGGTGAGAAGGCAAAGTCATAATCACTTCTGCACCAAAGCCGCGCGCATGCTCGGCAATAGATTCCGTATCTGTAGCAATGGTAATCGATTGTGCCTGTGCCAGAAGAGCCTGTCGGTACACACGCTCAATAACCGTAAAACCATTTAATTCCTGGAGTAGTTTGCCTGGAAAGCGGGTCGATTGAAATCGTGCGGGTATGATCACATGAAAAGGAGTACTCATAATTTATCTTTTTCTTCCAATGAAAGAATCCGTGCCTCATGTTCCAGCATAACCGGTATATCATCCCTTACAGGAAAGGCCAGACGATCAAATTTACATATAAGTTCTTGTTTTTTTACTATTAACTTTCCTTTACATAAAGGGCAGACTAACAGTTCCAATAATTTTTTATCCACGCGAATCTCCTTGAGTCACCTGATTGCGCACATATACAGGTTGAGCTTGTGCTACAGGAACCGGATTAATACCCGTATTCTGCACTAATTTTATCATGGCCGCTGCATTTGGAAATACATTCAATTGGGTGCTGACTTGAGATTTAATTGAATCTGAAAAATCATTCCAATACAGCTCAATGCCAACTCCAGCCAATACAACGGGTTGATCTTCAGGCAGAGAAATATCATGCGCCGCATTAACCTGCTCCTCTGCTACCCATTGCTCTGAGCGAAAATATCCCCAATACAGCTCATGCATTCGCGCATCCAATACCGCTAAAACAGACGCGTTGCGACTATCCGCATGTTCTCGAGCTGCCCAGGCGATAGCCGCCAGACTGCTAACTGGTATTAAATCCAAATCATGGGCATAAGCTAATCCCTTGGCAATACTACAGGCTATGCGCAACCCAGTAAAACTGCCAGGACCACAACCGAAAATTATTCCATCCAATTGATTCAGTTGCAAACCAGCCTGAACCATTTGACGGTCTATCATGGGCAATAATAATTGAGCATGAGTTCTTTGACTCCCCTGCTCCTCGCACGTTATTTCTTCGCCTGATAAAACAGCCACGCTGGCTTGCTCAGTCGAAGTATCAATCGCTAACAGTTTCATAATCCAGCGCCAACTCTTTAATAAAATGCAACACTTTGCGCTCATCACGTGTACGTGGTATTTGAGGCAAACTGGCCATTATGTTACGGCCATACTCTCGCGAAGTAAGCCTCGGATCAGCAATCATCAATACCCCTTTATCGGTAATGTCTCGAATCAAGCGACCGACCCCCTGCTTTAAAGCAATCACGGCATTAGGTAAAGACAACTCATCAAAGCCTGATAACCCTTTTTCTTTTAAAAAAGCCATTCGACCACGGGTAACAGGATCAACCGGGCTTGCAAAAGGTAATTTATCAATGATAACACATGAAAGCGCTTCTCCCTTGACGTCAACCCCCTCCCAAAAAGTCGCGGTTCCCAATAATACCGCGTTTCCTAATTGTCTGAATCGCTCCAATAAAATGGGTTTAGCCTCCGAACCTTGAATCAATAGTGGGTAGTCTAAAGTATTGCTCAGCATTTGGGCAACTAATTTTAATGCTTTATGACTTGTAAACAAGAAAAAACATCGTCCACCACAGGCTTTTATGACAGGCAAAGCACGTTCTAGTAATGCTTCATAATACCCGGAATCTTTGGGATCAGGTAAACCGCGCGGCATATAAAGCAAGGCTTGATCCTGAAAATTAAAAGGACTAGGTAATAATAAAGTTTGAGCACTTCCCAAGCCTAAAGGCTTGCAAAAACAATCAAACGAAGAGGCCATGGTTAAAGTTGCTGAAGTAAATACATAAGTGCATTCATGATGCCGTAACAGGTTACTAAAGGTTTGGGCGATATCAAATGGAGTCGCATGAAACACTAAAGTTTGTTTAAACCGTTCAAGCCAGCGTATTTTATCCTTTGCAGACTGCGAAAATGAAAGCAGGGTTTGATCCAGTTCAAGTAATCGCTCCTTACAGCGGACAAGACCTGGAACCTCGGCAATATGTTCATCACTTAAACAAGCCAACAGTTCCTCTTTAATTGCCAGCCAACTATCCCAGACTTCCCTAAATGTCTTGTTTCGGTGTACCTCATCCCAGCTCACCCTGTCTTCACGAAAAGGGATGGAATTCAAAAGCTCATCCATCACTTTATCTGATTTGTTACGTAGGGCTTTCAAAGGTTGGTTCGCCAGATCCAGAACAGGCCACTCACCGATAATGTCGTCAACCAAATCGGCAAATTGACGCGTGCCAATACGTTCGCCGTTGAAATGGGTGGCTATTTCAGCCAATTGGTGTGCTTCATCAAATACAATCACATCAACACCAGGTAACAATTCCCCAAATCCTTCCTGTTTCAAACGAGTATCAGCGAAAAATAAGTGATGATTAATGACAACAATATCCGCATCCATAGCTCGTTTACGAGCCTTTACTAAAAAACAGGTTTCGTGATTAGGGCATTCAGCGCCCAGACAGTTGTCGGTTGTAGACGTTACATAATTCCAAACGGGTGAATCTTCATTGATCTCGGGTAACTCCGATCGTTCGCCATCCTTCATTTGAGACAGCTTGTCCCTAATGTGCAGCACTTCATGAGCGCATTGCGGACTTTGAAATTGCCCTTCTTCTGCATGCAGTTGAACTCGATGCTGGCAAATGTAATTGGCACGCCCTTTTAAATTTTGGATGCGCGCCGATAAACCCAGGGCGCGAACCAGGGTAGGCAAATCTTTTTGAAATAATTGATCTTGCAATGTTTTGGTAGCTGTCGATATAAGTGCTTTTTTACCACTTAATAAGCACGGTAACAGGTAAGCAAAGGTTTTACCCGTTCCCGTCCCTGCTTCAGCAACAAGAATCGTTTTCTGTGCGATGGCTTGAGCAATGGCTACGGCCAAATCGGATTGAGGGGCTCGGGCAACAAATCCAGGAATTGCGGTGGAAAGCCGCCCTTTCTCGCTAAGAATTCGCCGACAGGATTCAGCGAGTGAGGTTATTTCTTCCACTCTTTTTGCAAATATTGAAGTTTATCCTTAACATCGTCCCAATCTTTTGCATCAGCAGGAGCATCTTTTTTGGCCGTGATGTTTGGCCAGGCTTTCGCAAGCTCTGCATTTAATTCTTTAAAGTGTTGCTGCTCATCAGTCAAATCATCTTCAGAGACAATCGCATTCACTGGACATTCAGGTTCGCAAAGAGCACAGTCAATACATTCTTCCGGGTGTATGACCAAAAAATTAGGCCCTTCATAGAAGCAATCAACCGGACATACTTCAACGCAATCAGTATATTTACACTTAATACAACTTTCTGTAACTACAAAAGTCATAACAAACCCTTTAGTTGATGTAGATAAATAAGGAATATTAAAGCATAAAACACCTCATTGAAGATAGTCTCTGAACTGATAACTATTAAATTTTACAACAACTGTTCTCTTTTCAAGCTTTAAGAACCAACAGCCACAGAGTAAAAATATAGCCGTTTAGTGACAAAATATTTCGTGTTGCTTATAAAATAGTCTTGCTCAAGCAATACAAGTGTGTTATTTTTGTTCAAATTTTTTATATAAAATCTTATTAATCTAATTTTGCTCTAATTATATCACCCGGAGTCCGTTATGCCGATGTTAGCAGCCCCTAAAAAGTTTCAACCTTTAGTTGATTTGGTAAACACCTACAATTCAATCCCTGAAGATGAACACATTAAACGGCTCTTTTATTTACAAAAAATAAACTATTTATTGAACACCATATCACCCAATGCTGAATTGTATGACTGGATGACCAACACCAATAAGGACAGTTTTCTCGATCATCTTAAAGCATATTCCATTAATCCCCACGCATCGTTCTTTTTAAAAGGCATCCAGTTTGCTCTGGCAGTTGCTGGGTATACAAAAAAAGAACCTGTTGATGAGGCAGACGTTAACAATGAACAAGATCAGCAGCCCAACATTGAATACCCATTAATGCAAAATCGTGATGCCATTTTGCTGAATAGAACGTTTGATGAATCCAGTGAGGAATACACGGCCATTTCGCTAAGACTCGCCAAGCTCGCTCAAACCAATCATAAAATCAAAACAAAAGTACAAAAGCAAATCATTATTTCAGAAATGGTAGAGCCCAAAATTCAAGCCATTAAAGGAAATCCACCAATTTCCAACCCAATTCCATTTAGGATCAAATATAAAACAGAACCTCTGGGGGATGGCGGCAATAACGCTAACTTCAAATTCACAATGAGTAGCTGGGATGAACAGTTGATTTTTCGTGTCGAAGACCGAGACAGCCTAAGCCTGGAACAGCGACTTCATTCTCATCCTGTATCGATGTATTTCATTGAAGATTATGTACTCTTCAGAAAAGTACTCAAAAATCATTTATCGCCAGTTGAATACAGACCTGTAGTACTCAGTCAATTTGCTAATCAGGGTAACTTGACTGAAGTAGCAAAAAAGTTACATAACCAACCAGCCAGTAAAATTGCATCTGTCGCTGGATATTATTTTGCTCAAATAACCCACTTTTGCTCCTTGTTAATCGATACCAAAGCGTATCACCCGGACATGAAACTCAGCAATTTTCTTGCTCATAACAACCGTTTATTAATTAGTGACCGAAAAACACTGATTGAAAATGAACATCCGTTAGTTAATACAGTGCGCAGTAGCCCTGCTCATGCGCCCGACGAATACTTTGATTGCCTTGATTTTGACATTTTTGGAATCGATTTTAACGAAAAGGCGAACACTACAGTCCTGAATATGCCCCAATTTATGGCGTTTCAATTGGGAATGATATTAAAGGAATTCCTGATATTAACGCAATTAGATGAATTGCCCGCAGAGTTCAGAGACCGAGATAAAAGTGCTGCATCTTATTTTGACTCACCTTCAAATTCAATCATCAATTTATCACTCCTGGTGCAAGAATTAACTCGTCCTGAACCAGAGAAACGCATGACGATTAATCAATTTAAATCCCTGCTTAAGTTTCGTATTATGACACCGGACAATTTCTATGCTCAAGTGGAAGAGGCCTTTCCTTCAGAGCTGCTGGGCATACAGCAAGATATTGACGAGATAAAAGCGCTATTGAATGAGAAAATAAACGACGGTTTTCTGCAGAGCATTTCACAATCATTCATAAACCCGAACGCGTTAAGTGCTTATAATAAAGATTTTTTACTTCGCGCCAATGAAGTATTTAAAAAAATATCCGCGAGCGAGCCCAAAGAAACTCGTTTAACCAGAATGGCGGAAAAACTTGCCATCAAATGCTATAGAGAATACAGCCATAGCTATTTCAAACAATGCTCTCAATCCCTTGAAGCTGAATTATTCAAATTAGAATGGAATAAAGCACCCTGGTACCGAAAAGCGTTGCACTGGTTAACCTTTGGTTTATTCAATGTGGACCGCGCCTCAAATGAGGAGATAGCGACGGTAAAAATAAAACAAGATCTTAAAGGGGAGGAGTTTCAAATGCACTTCTCTCTTTTAGAATTCCTTCCACCTAAGGAACTCAATCATTTAGGAAAATTACAATCGGCTCGTTTTAAAGAGTTTATCTATTCACACGTCAATGAGATTTTACCGCAAGACTCAGAAGATTCGGAGCATTCAAGTTCAGCCAGCAGTGATTCAGAAGAGGAGCACGACAGCCATATCTCATTCAAAGCATCCTCTGAGTCTCTTGATGACAAGGCTTCTGAAGAAACAGATTCATTACCTTCAGGAACCATGATTATTAGAACGGACAAATCAGATGAGGAGGTTTTATCAGTAGATTCCCTACCCTCAGGTACGATGGTCATTAAAAAGGATAAATCGAACAGTTCGCTTCTTGCATTAGATTCTTTACCCTCATCGACTATGAAAATAAAAACAGATGAAGAGATCGAGGCAGAGCGATTGGCTCAAGACTCCATTCCGTCCTCTTCAACTAAATCCTCCAGGAAGACTAAAAGAGAATTGCCATTGGAAACAGATACGGTTGTTATTAAAGTGTCTGATACCAGTAAAAAACGAATGTCCTTTTCCTTTATAAAAGACTTGGGTATTTTCAGTAGCAAAAAAGCGATTATAGCTGAGCCTAGCGCACGAGCTTCCAGATTTAAAAAAGTGGATAGTGTCAGAACAGCTCTTCTTAGAGGCGACGGCAGTAATCGGTTTAAAACGAAAGGCCCACAAAGGTCACGAGTTGAGGACATCAATTGGGAACCCATTTCTTCTGATGAAAATGGGACACCGTTAAATACCAATGCTCCCCTATAACACCCCGACAATCCCCGCAAATGCGCACTACTGTCCGGTAAAAGAAGAAATAGTTGAGCGTCCTTGATAAAGCGCTAAGATAGCGCCCTAAATCCCCATTTAGGTCAAGGACGTACAGTGAAAGATACCGTTTTTCAAGAAAT
>NZ_RZGU01000013.1:0-111098 GCF_003990085.1 Legionella sp. km535
GTTATGCCAGCTTAAGTTCACCACTCATTTACTCTCCAAACTCACTTAGACCAATCTCTTTCACTAATTTTATGGCAATAATCCATTTTCAACTTAAAAGAAACCCTGGGATACGGCCCTTGGGGCCTGCTCCCAGGCTACGCCAGCTGATTTTCAAGCTCATTCTGCCAAAGTTACGAATGCTTTATCTATCGTGTTTCTTGGAAGGCGGGCTTTAAAGAAAAAAGTAACCTTGCAACAACATGAATTTGAGCAGATGCTCGAAATGCTTTATCTAACTTCTTTGCAGGCTCAACTGGAGATCCATCACTATGGTTAAATTTTGTGAGGTTCTCTCAGGAACAAATCGCGGAAAGTAGGCTTGAATATAATGAAATGTCAACAGCCCCTAAAATTATAATAAATAATTATTGATAAACGATAATTATTTATTATAATACAGATCAAATAATCCCGTTTGAGGTGTCATCATGCATAAAATAAAAAGAACCAGTCACATTCTGTCTCTTTTTTTTCAAACACTCGGTTGGGCACTCCCACTTGGAGTAACTTATCTTATCCTGTTTCATTTGGAAACCATGCTGCAATGGGGAGCATGGCACTCTATATTTTCCGGAGATCTGGTTGAGAACCCCTCTCAAATATCATTAACTCATCGCTTCATTATTCTCGCTATAGAACTTGTGCCTATAACCATTACAGTGCTTATCTGCCGCCAACTTGCCAGACTCTTTCGATTATATGAACAAGGCGCTTTATTTGAGAAAGAAAATATTAAACTAATTAAAAATATTAGTATCTTCATGATCCTTGGAGAGTTCATTCAATTAATCTATCAACCGCTGATTACTGCAGCATTAACGTTCAATAATCCAGTAGGCAAACGCCTGATAAGCATCACTCTGGGCTCAACCAATGCAACAACCCTGATTACTGCATTTATTATTTTACTGGCCTCCTGGATTGTCAAAGAAGCAAATCGATTAAAAACAGATGCCCAACTGACCATTTAAGGATAATGCCATGACGATAATCATTAATTTGGATGTGATGATGGCAAAAAGAAAATGTCGGCTAAAAGATCTGGCTGAAGCAATCGATATTACCGAAGCCAATTTATCCATCTTAAAAAATGGCAAAGCCAAAGCAATTCGCTTCACGACCCTTGAAGCAATTTGTCATTATTTACAATGCCAGCCGGGTGATCTCATAGAATTTCAAAATGACGAATAAGACAAATTTACAAATACTCCATCCCAGAACCGCACGCCCCCGCCACAGTATCGCAAATACAGTCTATACTTTAATCAATCGACAAAAAATTAATCCATAAACACATTCCGATATCTTCTGAGGATTATTCCTATGCTTGAAAAAACTGACAACACTTTAGTTCCCAAAAAGCTTCATGCCATTTGGTTGGGAGGGATTTTAAAAGAGGAGGGAAAACAAAATATCGCGAAATGGAAAGCCACAAACCCTGACTACGAAGCCAATGTCTGGATTGACTCATCGACCTATCTTGTTGGAGATTCACCTGAGGCGATACAACAAAAAGAAGAATATGAACAGTTTAAAGAATGGGCTAAAAGCAACCAGATAAACATCATTGACATTAATCTCAATGCAACTGATCCTGACCCAGATATTATAAAAAGGCCTGAGTTATTTACGGGGATGAACAGCGCCAAGTATTATACAGATGAGCTAAAAGATCCTGGCTCCAATTATGCTGCTGCATCAGATATTTTAAGGGCTGAAATACTCTATCATGAGGGGGGCATATATTTTGATGCGGAAGATGTCTTTCCCCGAAATCCCCTAGGTCAACTGAATGCTGAGAAAGGTATACTGGTCCATAGTTATGGTCGTGATCTTCTAAATAATGATCTCATTGCAAGTGTTCCAAAGAGTGAGTTCATTAGTTCATTGCGCGATCTAATCAAAAAAAATTATGAAGAGCTGTATAGTCAGGATAAACGCTATTTAACTGCTCATCGGTTTGCGAATCTATCAAGTTTTCGCACTCAAGATGGCGATAGAAAAACATCCACAATCAGGACCTCAGGCCCTGGTGCACTAAGAAAAATAATCGGTTACATGACCAGAGAAAATTTAATATTTCCCAAAACGTATTGGAAAACACCTGATCGACAAGCTTTATCCTGGTTAAACAATGACTTTAATTCCTATGAACAGGTTGCTCCGTATTTCAGAGTTAATTTAACGGAGTACTTTAACGTATTAATCACACATTATACCTATAACAGCATTTCAGATGCTCAAACCAGACGGCTATTACACCGATTTCAGGATGCAATCAATTCTAAATCGCCATCGAATACTATGATAGAATTACTCAATCATGTAAAACCTTTATTCACCGAGCAAGAAATTGCACTGATCAACAATTCAACCGATAACTTATTTTCTAAATTTGAACATCACGCGAATCAAGCAGAAGAGTTTCTGCTGTACTGCAAATACGCACATGTCAGTCCAAAGGATTTACATGCGTTTATTAAAGCCAGAGGTGATTATTATGATGATACAGATCCCATGTACGACCATCCATTAAATATTATTAAATTTTTCCATGAAGAATTTTCGCAGGGATTTTTTGGAATACTCAATCTACCTCAAACCCCCCTGAGAAATAATTATTCAACATGGACCGACTCATTTACAGAGGAAGAACAGAAACAATTAACGAAACAAGTTGAAAAGGATATGATGCAATTGAGAGGGGAGAAATCATCATTTTCTACGCAACAAAATAAGGAAAAAAGTAGCGATACAATAAAGGATGCCGCAAACACAGCAGCCCAATCCGCATCGTTAAAACATGAAAATCCACTTAAGAATCAACATAAGGAAACTAAAGCACCAACGCCCCCAAATTTAGAAAAAGAGAATGCATCAAACCATGATCAGAAAAAGACGGTATCAAAACACCACATACACCAATCTGAACTTAAAATCAGCCTTATGAATACTTATCCATATGGTAAAAATGATTCAGGAAGATCGCACCTGGTACCAGCGCAATATAATGGGAAATTCAGAAAGTATACTGGCGATGCACTCAAAAGAAAAATACTGGACCATTTTAAAGACAAAATAGAACAGTGCAGCACAATCAAAGAGCTTAATGCTTTAATTAAATCAATAATAGTCACTGAGGAATTTGAAGTACTTAAAACCCCTCAGCGTATGACTTCGGCAATTTTAGGATTAAAAACATCCGCAATTGAAGCTCTTGAAGACATGGTAAATGATGCTGTAACTCAAATTAAAGAAAAAAATAATACCCAGCAGCTCAAGGATGAAGATCTCATCAGTCTTGAAGACGATCTTGAAATAACCGATAAAGAAAATAGAGATACAAATATTCCAAGTCCTTGATTTATGCTTGTTGCTTCAACCAGATGCTCTCATGGAATTTTAAAACGATCCATTACAATCATAAGGAGATAATATTTGTCAGATCTGAATGGATACGCTCTAACAACAAAAAAACCGTCTATAATTTAATCAATAAACAATAAATTTTTCCCCAAACACTGTGCGTTATATTTTGGAGTCATCCTTATGATTGAAAAAACAGACGATACTATAATTCCCAAAAAGCTCCATGCCATTTGGTTAGGAGGGATTTTAAAGGAAGCAGGGAAAAAAAATATCGCCGAGTGGAAAACCAAAAACCCTGACTACGAAGCCAATATCTGGATTGACTCATCAACTTATCTTGTTGGTGATTCACCTGAAGCGATGAAACAAAGAGAAGAATATGAACAATTTAAAGAATGGGCTAACGCCAATCAGATAAACATCATTGATATTAACCCCAATGCCACCGATGCCGACCCTGCCGTTATAAAAAGACCTGAGTTATTTACAGGGATGAACAGCGCCAAGTATTATTTAGATGAACTAAAAGACCCGGGCTCCAATTATGCCGCTGCATCAGATATCTTAAGAACTGAAATACTCTATCATGAGGGTGGTGTGTATTTTGACGCGGAAGATGTCTTTCCCCGAAAACCCCTTGGTCAACTGAATGCGCTACAGGGCATGCTGTGCCGTATATGGGGAGGCAACGATACTGTAAATAACGATGCTATGGCAAGTATCCCCCAAGGCAAACTGATTAATCAATTACGTGACGTCATCCAAAAAAATTATGAGGAACTTTACAGTAAAGACAAACGTTATTTAACTGCTCATCGGTTCGCTAATCTTTTTAGTTTTCGCACGAATAATGCGGACCGAAAAAACTCGACAATCATGACTTCAGGCCCTGGCGCTCTAAGGCAAATAATAGGTTATGAACCCGCATCACAATTGAAACTTCACTTTTCACTTATTGACGCGGATGAACAGGCTTTATCCTGGCTCGATAACAATTTCAACACAATTGAAAAGCTTACCCCGTATTTTAGGCTTAATTTAATTGAGTACTTTAACCTATTAATTGAACATTATGCCAACAACAGCAAATTAGCTGTTGAAACCAAGCAATTATTAACTCAATTTAAAAATACAATCAATTCGCAATCACCACCACCGAATATGATTGAATTGCTTCATCATGTAAAATCTTTATTCAATGAAGACCAAATTGCACAGATCAACAGTTCTACCGATAATTTATTTTCCGAATTTGAAAATCACGCAAACCAGGCTGAAGAGTTCCTGCTTTACTGTAAACATGGGAATGTCGATCCAAAAGATTTATATCGATTTATAAAAGGAAGAAGTTCTTATTATACTCCTCAAGAAACCCTACAGCAAAGTTTTGCGCATCCATACAATATTCTTCATTTTTTTCATGAAGAATTTTCAAAAGGATTTTTTGAAATTATCAAACTACCCCCAGTAGGTAAGATAGAGTACCGTAGACCATGGAGCTGCTCGTTCTCGGCTGAACAACAAAAGCAATTAACGGAGCTCGTTGAAACGGAAATGAAACAATTGAGAGGTGACACACCAACAGTTTCTACGTTAAGCGAGCCCCAAAGCATAAAGAAAACAGATAATGCAGCCATTTCAACTGTCCAATCAGTAGCCTTAGAACAAGAAAAACCACTCAAGGAGCAACAAAAAGCCCCCCCTCAAGAGCCCCATGGACCGCACAGCTTAACTGCATCACCAAAACCAATAAGCCTGGAAAAAGAAAATCAATCAAATAATCAACAGAAAAAAACCACATCAGAATCCAGCATAAAAGACTCTGAATCTAAAATAAGGCTTACAAATACTTATCCTTATGGCAAAAATGGCACAGGAAGATCGCACTTGGTACCAGCGCAATATAATGGGAAATACAAGGAAGATACTGGCGATGTACTTAAAAGAAAAATACTGGAGGATTTCAAACACCAAATAGAACAGTGCAGCACCATCAACGATCTTAATACATTAATTATATCAATAAGAGCAACTAAGGAATTTGAAGTGCTTAAAACCCCGCAACGTATGGTTTCGGCAATTCTAGGATTAAAAACTTCCGCAATTGAGTCTCTTGAAGACATGTTAAGTGATGCAGCAACTCAAATTAAGGAAAAAAATAATACCCAGAAGCTCCAGGATGAAGATCTTATCAGTCTTGAAAGCGATCGTGGAGAAAATGATAAAGAAAATAGTGACACAAATACTCTAAGTCTTTGAGTTTTCCTTGTCGCCTGAACCTGTTGCTGCCTTTGTACTCTCGAAATATAAGGGAATTCAAGGAGTAGTAATAGGTTTCCGGGTTATCCCCGCGGCTGTCCCATTAAAAATATGACGTCTTTCCGAGCGTAGCGAGGAATCTCCTGCAAATTGGCACAATCTGAATTAATGCATTAATTATCATTACCTTTTAAACTTTTTTTACAAGGAATTTAATGATGTCATCAGAAGATGTACCTGGATTTTTATATCATTTCGACACGCTAAACAAATTTAAGGATATGAGCATTAGGCGCCTGCAGAAAAAGGCTGGCTCGGGAGACTCAACTCTTGATATGATTTTAATGGCCGCATTTTAATGGGATCGTGCAACCTTGCAGGAGATTCCTCGCTACGCTCGGAACGACGTCATATTTTTAATGGGACAGCCGTGGGGTTATCTCCGAAAGAAAATTCTTAGTAACCTCATGAATTATTCATGAGTTAGATTCAATCCTATAGTCGGACGATTTCATTTCCTGTACTATGTCGACCTTGTTTTTTAACATGTCCTTCAGGAGATTATATTGAAACGGATCTTTTTTTTAATGATTTTTGTAGCATCCCAAGCCCTAGGCTCTGTATTCAATCATGAAGAGGTTCAGCATTTAAAGAACCATTTTTTTGCCAATATTCACCCCAATGGCGCTATAGTCGCCTCCCCCTCACAACATGAACCTAATTATTATTATGACTGGGTAAGAGACTCTGCCATCGCAATGAGCCTGATTGAATCCTGGTATGAATCAACGAATGCGGCTGAATATAAAAACAGGATTTTCAATTATGTTTCCTGGACGCAAACCATTCAACATCAGCACAATCCCCACCCTGGATACGATATTTTAGGTGAACCCAAATTTTATATTGATGGTTATCCCTTTGATGGACCATGGGGTAGACCACAAAATGATGGTCCCGCATTACGTGCCTCCGTTCTGATCCGTTTTGCTCAAAAGTTGCTGGATCAAAATGAAACGGATTACGTACAAACCAATTTGTATAACAAAAGCCTGGATCCCCAAACTATGGGTGTAATCAAAATGGATTTGGAATACACGGCCCACCATTGGCAAGATGCCAATTTTGACTTATGGGAAGAAGTACTCGGAGATCACTTTTTTACGGCCATGGCTCAAAAGAAAGCAATGATGGATGGAGCGGAACTGGCCCACAGACTCAATGATGAAGAAGCCGCGGTTTTTTATGAAATTCAAGCCAATTTGATTGATAATCGCTTGAAAAAACATCTGGATCATAAAAATAAATTAATTCAGGCAACACTCGCACCTCATGCGGGCCCACAAAAAACATTGGAACTCGATGCCTCAGTTATTTTAGGGATTCTGATTAATCCCCAAAGCAACGGTGTGTTTTCACCCGATCATCACTTTGTTAAAAATACCGTCAAGGCATTACATCAACAATTTAATTTAATGTTTCCCATTAATAAAAATCATTCTGGAGCAATTTTGTTTGGGCGGTATCCTGGGGATACTTACGATGGATACCATACCGACAGCACAGGAAATCCATGGTTTATTCTTACTGCGACTATGGCAGAGTATTACTTTACATTAGCTGATAATTTGGCCATAACCCCCACAAATAAACCATTAATAATTAAATATGTTAAAACAGGGGACGATTATTTAAAACTCATTAAAAAATATGCTCCAGAAATGAAATTAAGTGAACAAATTAATTTAAATACGGGAAAACAACAAGGGGCTGCTTCGCTTACCTGGAGTTATGTTTCAGTGCTTCGGGCGCTTCACTTAAGAGAACGATTGGAACAGAAAATTGATGCGTCAATCTTCATTTAATGATCGTTCCTATTGTTTAATCAGAGCGTCATCCTCAACAGGATGATGCTCTATTCAATAATTAATGCCTTGCTCTTAAACTAAATTGCCTACTTCAAAGCATCAACAACACCTGCTCTGTTTTATTATTAAAATCAAATACTCATAAAGAACCAAAGCTGTATTTAAAATTGAACTATAATTTGGTAATAGGATTATAAATTTTAAACGCGTTGCGTTTAAAAACCCAATAAGAACATGGAGAATGATACATGAGCGTTTTCCAACCCATAAAAACCGGTCATTCATTCGCGAAAGATCCTCGAATCGCTGCACAAGAATTCCATGCTGCTGTGTTTCAGCCCAATATGGAACTCATTATATTTTTTTGTTCCAGCCATTATGACCTTGATGAGCTAGCGAATGCTTTAAACTCACTTTTTCCAAACGAGCAGATTATAGGCTGTACCACAGCAGGTGAAATAGGCCCTGGTGGTTATTCAGAATATACTCTTTCCGGAGTAAGCTTCTCCAGCAATGGCTTTAAAGCAGCGACTGGATGTACCAATAACTTACAAAATATGAATACAGAGAAAAGCCTGGAGTTTGTTAATACATTACTTCAACAACTTGAGGTTAAAGCGCCTCATACGACACCTCAAAATAGTTTTGCTTTTTTGATGATTGATGGCATGTCCCTTCGAGAAGAGCCCGTTGCACGCATGTTTCAAAATGCACTGGGTGAAGTCACTCTTTTTGGAGGATCCGCAGGAGATGATCTTAAGTTTAAACAGACTTGGGTATTTTCCGATCATGCCTTTCATACTGACAGTGCAATTCTTACCTTAATCCACACAACCTATCCTTTTAAAGTATTCAAAGCACAGCATTTTGTGGGTTGTAATGAAAAATTAGTAGTAACTCAAGCAGACCCTTTGCAGCGCGTTGTTTATGAAATTAATGGCTACCCAGCTGCTGAAGAATACGCCCGAAATGTTGGTGCTAAAATGGATAAACTTGATCCCATGCAATTTTCAACTACGCCCGTAGTAATTCGCATTAACGGTGTAGATTATGTTCGTTCTATTCAAAAAGTTAACCCCGATGGTAGCTTAACTTTTTATTGCGCAATTGATAATGGCCTGGTGTTTATGGCTGCTCATGGAGTTGATCTTGTAAACAACATCAAACAAACACTCAACGAAATTCAGCACGATATTGGTAAGCCACAATTAATTTTGGCTTGTGACTGCGTATTACGAAATTTAGAAATGCAACACAAAGGCTTGAAAAAGGAAATTGAACATCTGTTCAAAAATAATAACGTCGTTGGTTTTAGCACCTATGGAGAACAATTCCGAGGTGTTCATATCAATCAGACACTGACAGGACTTGCTATCGGTGAATTCCGGAACAATAAAAATGACTGAGAAGCCCATTACAACTAAAAATGAACAAGAGCTTCGCGATGAAATTGAGCGGCTCAATAAAATTATTAAGGCGTTGATTGATAAAGCGGAGCAAGATATGAATGCTCCTAGAACAGAGTTTGGTGTATTCCAGGATACAATTATATTAGAAGAAAAAATACGAAAACGCACCAAAGAGTTAGAGATGGCACTGCAAACAAATGCCAAGATAACGCGCGCTTTGCAAGAAGCCAAAAAACAGGTCGAAGCAAGCGAACATTATTTACATGACATTACCTCAGCGCTAGGGGAAGGAATAATCGTCATGAATAACGACGCCTTAATTGAGTTTGTCAATGAAGCAGCGTGTACTATGTTAGGTTATACTGAAGCTGAAATGCTAGGTAAAAATTCCCACGATTTATTTCATCACTCTTATCATAATAAAACACCTCATCCAATAGAACTGTGCAGTAACCTGAAGGTCATAAGAACCGAACAACCTTATTTGAGCGATGATGATTATTATTGGCGTAAAGACGGAACCTGTTTTCCCGTTTCAATTATAACAACACCTATTCGATTAAAAGAAAACACCACGGGTGCAGTTGTCGCATTTCATGATATCAGTCAATCGATACAAGAACGCAATCGATTACGTGAAATGCAATCTGCAATTGAGCAAAGCCCCACATCAGTACTGATTTTCGATAAAAACAGAACCATTGTTTATGTTAATCCCCAGGTCACACAAGCCACTGGTTATACCAAAGAAGAACTGTATGGTAAAAAAACAAGTATTTTTCATGGCGATCTAACACCTGAAAACGTCTATACAGAATTATGGCAAACCATCCAATCAGGAACACCCTGGAATGGAGAACTTCTCTATTATCGAAAAGATGGCAGCCCTTTCTGGCAATCATGGAATATTGCCCCCGTATTTGATGAGCATGGCTCCATTCAACATTTTGTGAGTGTCGGGGAAGATATTACTGAGAAAAAGAAATTACACGCTTTGCTTCAAGAAATGTCGTATATGGATGGATTAACAGGTATTGCCAATCGCCGTCGACTCGATGACTTTCTTCATGATGAATGGAATCGTGCATGCCGGAATAAAAAACCTTTAGCCATTATTATGACCGATATCGATTTCTTTAAACGCTATAATGATAGCCTTGGTCACTTGGCAGGCGACGATGCTCTAAAGCGCGTTGCTCAGGCATTAAAAAACACCATACGCCGTTCTACTGATTTGATAGCACGTTATGGTGGTGAAGAATTTGCATTTATTTTACCCGATACAGACATGGAAGGTGCAAAATTGATGGCTGAAGCACTTCAAAACGCTGTTTGTGAATTAAGACTACCGCACCCTGATTCAGACATTTCCGAATATGTCACCATTAGCCTGGGCCTTGTATCCTGCATCCCGGAACAAGGTGCTCCGATGAATCTGTTAGATTTGGCAGATAAAGCCCTTTATCATGCAAAAATCTTAGGGCGTAATCGGGTTGAAGTGATTGATCCAACGGAACTCAAGTAATACCTTTTGTATGCAATTTTCTGAGCAAAACCAGTTAACTCGAAAACAAATCAACCGCTCCTGCTCTTTACATTAATTGGTTAAAGGAACAAATGTATTATTCGATTCAGTAGTGAGATCGTCTGATTGCTCGTTCTCTCGTCCTAAAAATCGTAAAGGCTTACCAGCCATCACATGGTTTTCAATGTGTTCCAAACTGATATTTTTGGTTTCAGGCATATAAAAATAAGTATATATCAGTCCGATGAAACAAATGACCGCATATAAAGCAAAAGTATAATCAATACCCAGCATCTTTTGCAGGATAGGAAAACTGAAAATAACTACCGTATTAAACGTCCAATTGCTCATGGCAGATAATCCCATCCCTGCGCCACGGACATGCAGTGGAAAAATTTCTGCCATTGCAATATGTGGAATAGGGCCTACACTAATTGCAAACGAAAAGATATAAACCGTCAAGCACATAACGGATAAGTAGGGAAGCCAAGCCACCTGGTTGACTGAGCACAGGCATAAGGCAATCAAACTGATGCACGTACCCGCAAAACCAACTAGCAAAAGTTTACGACGGCCTACTTTATCGACACAAAGAATAGCGAGAACAGTCACTAAGAGATTCACCAATCCAATACCCATAGTCGCTAATATTTGACCAGTTGTGCTGTCTATACCTAAATTTTTAAAAATTTCAGGAGCAAAGTAAATGACCACGTTTATGCCGCTAAGTTGCTGCAAACAAAATAAAATCGTTCCTAGCATTAATACCGGTAACAGGGGTTTTTTAAATAACAACAGCCAGTTTCCTTGTTTTGGTTCATTGGCTAAAGTAACTTCAATGTCCATGAGTTCGTGTTCAATATCTCGACTCTGACGCAATTTTTTTAGTGATTTCGCTGCCGCATTGCGTCGTCCTATACTGTACAACCATCTTGGTGATTCAGGCATAAATAAGATGCCTATACTTAACAACAATGCTGGCAGGGCACTTGAAGCAAACATGGCTCGCCAGGCCTGATGTTCAATGAGCAGATAATTCACAGAATAGGAGCATACGATGCCCAGGGTCATCGCTAACTGATAAATCGCTACCACCGCCCCTCGCGCTTCAATCGCGGCGGTTTCAGCCAAATATAAAGGAGTCAGGACTGAAGCCATGCCAATTGCAAGTCCGAGAACTAATCGTGACAGGATCAGAATGGTAATTGAATCGGCAAAGCCGGCTCCTAAAGCACCAAAGAAAAAGAGAAACCCTGCAAAAGACAGTAATGAGCGTCGACCATAGCGCTTAATGCCCTTTGATGCCATAAACATACCGATTAACATGGAGCCAAACAGAGCACCAAAAGGTAAGGCCGAAGCCATTATACCAATGTGTGTGGCGGTCAGATCAAAATGATTTTTTACCAGATCCACTGAACCTGCAATAATGCCTTCATCATAACCAAACAAAAATCCAGCTAAAGACCCAATAATTGCAACAATCCAAGCCATATCCTACTCCTTTAATATACACAGCTAAAACCCGGTTCTTCTCATTAACGTCCATCTACACATGAAACTACCCTGCCAAATTACGAAAAAAAGATAATTCAGTCTCATGGAACGTGATGTAAATCTTTGCCCATCGAAAGACACAGTTCCGTAATTAATGACCATTCATTATTCTTTATTGCCTGCTCAGGAACGATCCACGAACCGCCAACACAAGAAACATTAGGCAAGGCAAGATAATCACGATAATTTTCTTCAGTAATACCCCCGGTGGGACAAAATCGAACATCCGGGAATGGGCCAGATAGGGCACGCAACAACTGAATCCCCCCTACTGCAGCCGCAGGAAACAATTTGAAATGACTGTAACCAAACTCCAAACCAGCCATTAATTCAGAAACACTGGCTATTCCGGGTATCAGAGGAATTCTGGACTTCTGTCCGGCCAATAATAATGAATTGGTTTGTCCCGGGCTGATTGCAAATTGTGCGCCTGCTTGAGCCACCCTATCCAAGTGTTCTGGACTTATAACTGTCCCTGCACCAATTAAGGCATCAGGAAAGGTTTGAGTCAGTAATTGAATAGCATCTAAAGCGACTGGAGTTCTTAAAGTCACCTCCAACACCTTTACCCCTCCGGCAAATAATGCAGAAGCCAAAGGAATAGCCTTATTCAAATCCCTAATTACAATCACCGGAATCACTGGTGACGCAGAAAATACGTATTCCGCGGTAAGACCATCAGGAAACGACATCACATGCTCCTTTTATTGAGTGTCTCAAAGACGTTGCAGCTCCTAATATTCCCGGCTGTTCTGCCTTAATCATATAAGTAGGTATTAGCGCATTAAAATCAGAGAAACGTCCTTTATCTTCAAAACAGGCCCTAAATTGACTTTGCTTTATCAGAGAGGCCAGTCGAGGTACAATTCCGCCAGCAATATAAACACCACCGAACGCACCATAAGTTAACGCCATATCTCCAGCGTAAGCTCCCAAACAGATAAAAAATTGTTCTACTGTCGCCTGAGCGATAGGACACTCCTGAGTCAACGCTAACGAAATAATATCCGCGGCTTTTAAAGGCGCTTTATCCAGCCCACGATATGCGGCTATCGCTTTATACAAATTCTCCAAACCATGCCCAGACAAGATTCGTTCAAGCGATACATGCGGATAGTAATTTTTTAAATAAGTGTATATAAACCATTCCTGTTCCGATTTAGCTCCCCAATCCGCATGGCCACCTTCACCGGCATAAGCGGTATAAGACTGTTCATTGGGAACCAAATAAGCGACACCCAAGCCAGTTCCAGCACCCAGAACTACTCGTACCTTATTAGGATCCGAGTAACCAGTTCCAATCTGGAGCAAATCATGATCCGACAAAGCGGGTAAGCTCATCGCTATGGCTGTAAAATCATTCATCACCCTCAGCTCGGTTAAATTCAATCGGCTTTTTAACTCCTTGATCGAGAATTGCCAATGACAATTGGTCATACAAATCAAATCATCCATCACAGGGCAGGCAATAGCGATTGCTACTCGCTTAAGTTCCTGCAAGGAATGGTGGGTCTGATAAGCAATAAATGCGGAGTCAATACTGCTGAATGAGGCACAAGGATACACTTCAATTTTATCCATCTGCAAATTCACTAAATTCACACGGCTGAATCGCGCAAAAGTGCCGCCAATGTCAGCAACTATGGCATAATCCGTTAAATCATAAACTGTCATAACAATTCTGTTGTCCTTTAAACAAACTGCAGGCACCCTGTTCTGCCCCAGTAAACTGAGCTCTTAAACTTCCAAAAAGCTCACGGCCCATTCCTTGCGTCGGCTCATCAGATGATGCTGCATTAATTCGTGTTGTTAAAACCTCGTCATCGACCAAAAGCTGCAAAACTCCACGTTCACCATCAATTAAAATCATATCCCCTGTTTCTATTTTGGCGATTAATCCTCCATCCATAGCTTCAGGAGTTACATGGATGGCGGCAGGTACTTTACCCGATGCACCGGACATTCGTCCGTCCGTAATCAATGCCACTTGATATCCCCTATCCATAAGAACGCCCATCTTCGGAGTCAATTGATGCAGTTCAGGCATACCGCAGGCTTTGGGACCTTGAAATCGGACCACAACCACACAATCTTTACTTAATAATCCCTGATTAAAAAGCTGTTCAAATTCAGCCTGGCTGGAACATACAACCGCAGGTGCTTTAATGATGCTCTTCCCTTCAGCAAGCCCTGAAGTTTTGAATACGGCTCGTCCTATATTCCCGCTTAAAACCTGTAATCCCCCCTGAGGTTTAAATGGTCTGGAAACTGAAGTCAATACATCCATATTGGTTGAGTTGGATGGCCCGTCAACCCACACCAATCGGTCATTATCCAAAGCTGGTTGTCTCGTATAGTGTTCCAGACCAAAGCCAACAACCGTATTCACGTCCTGGTGAATCAAGCCAGAATCTAGCAAGGTTCGAATAAAATAGGCCATTCCCCCTGCTCTTTGGAAGTGATTGATATCCGCCTGACCATTAGGATAAATACGGGTGATTAACGGAGTAACTTGTGATAACTGTGCAAAATCATCCCAATTAACCGTGTAGCCGGCCATTGAGGCAATAGCAATGAGATGCATGGTGTGATTTGTTGATCCCCCGGAGGCCAATAACCCGACTATCCCATTAACGATACTTTTAGCATCAATCATCTGTCCGATTGGCATGTATTGGTTCGTTAAATCAGTTAAACCCAAAACCTGTACTGCCGCAGCCCTGGTTAACTCATTTCTTAATGGGGTATTGGGATTTACAAAAGAAGAACCCGGGAGTTGCAACCCCATCAACTCAATAATGAGTTGATTTGAATTAGCCGTTCCATAAAAGGTACACGTGCCTGGAGAATGATACGATTCAGCTTCAACTTCCAATAATGCGTTCTTATCCACTTTGCCTTCGGCATATAACTGACGAATTCTGGCTTTCTCCTGATTTGAAATTCCAGATGGCATGGGACCAGCGGGCACAAAGACAAAAGGTAAATGTCCAAAGCTCAAAGCAGCCATAAGTAATCCAGGGACTATTTTATCGCATATTCCCAATAACAACCCACCATCAAACATATTGTGAGATAAGGCAATTGCGGTCGACAGAGCAATGACATCACGGCTTAACAGGCTTAACTCCATACCAGGTTGTCCCTGAGTAATACCATCGCACATCGCAGGTACACCACCAGCAAATTGAGCAACGCCACCTGACGCGGCAATCGCTTCCTTAATCACTTCAGGGAACGAGACATAGGGCTGATGCGCGGACAACATGTCATTGTATGCGGAGATAATAGCAATATTCGCTTTGGCTTCACCTTTTAAGTGGACTTTATCCTGTCTGGAACAAGCTGCAAACCCATGTGCCAGATTACCACAATGCAGAACACTTCTTTGTGGGCCTTTAACCCGGGCCTTGGAAATCTGCTCCAGATACATAGTTCTGCTTTTAGCGCTGCGCTTACTGATATGTTCAGTTACCTGATCTACAACGGGGTGCATAATCATTCCTTATTGGGGTGCATACATGACCTGAATGTTGGCATTCTGATTCTTTATAAAAGCACTGATCGGCATCACTTTGGGATTATCTATCTCTAGTGCCTGACTCAATACAGTACGTTTTTTTTGACCAACCAAATGGATAAAAATCTTTCGGCTATTCAGTAAGCGCCTTTTAGATAATGAAATTCGCGGATAAGGTGCACTTTTGGGGTGCACCAAAAGCAGTGCTTGTGCCTCATCATCCAATCCAGCTTCCAGCTCATCGCTGCATGGAAATAAGGATGCAGTGTGCCCATCCTCACCCATACCGAGAATAACCACATCAAAGGCAGGCAAAGAATCAAAACGTGGTTCAAACGATTCCAAATTCTCTTTAATTGAAATGTGTTCATTATACAAACTGATAAACTGTGCTTGATGCGCTTTATGTTGCAATAAAAAATCATTGACCAAGCGTTCATTTCGGTCGGGATCATGAATACTGACACAGCGCTCATCAGCCAAAGTAATAATAACTTTATCCCAGGACACCTCTTTTTGTGCCAACAATTTAAAAAGCTCTATGGGAGTTTTTCCACCTGAAACAACAAGATAAGCCCGCCCTCTTAAGGTGATGGCTTCATCCAAAAGGGTGCTAATCTGTTCGGCCAAGTCGCTATTTAACCGATTCGCATCGCTAAAATTATAAAGTTGCATTTCGATCATTCCAAATATGCGCCTGGCCATTAAATAACGTTCTTACTTCGTCAGGTCCCCAGGTTCCTGATGCATAGGTATGAAGCGGTACTCCCCCTGCATCCCAGGAGTTCTTTATCGCATCGATCCATTTCCAGGATTGTTCAATTTCCTCACGGCTTACAAATAAATATTGGTTACCTAACATCACTTCCAAAAGCAATCGCTCATAAGCATCAGCAATTCGTGGTGTAGTGATCAATTGATTAAAATTCAGATCCAGTTTACTTTCAGCGAGCACCAAATGCTCACCAAGACCAGGAACCTTGTTCATAATGCGCAACTCAAGACCTTCATCCGGTTGTAACCGTATAATCAATTGATTAGGTGGTAGTTCCTTATTGAATTTATTGAAAATATTGTGCGGTTGCTGTTTAAAATAAATAACAACTTCACTTTGTTTTTTGGCCAGACGTTTGCCAGTAAGTAAATAAAAAGGCACTCCAGACCAACGCCAACTGTCAATATACGCTTTAATTGCGACAAAAGTTTCAGTAACTGAATGTTGATCCGCCCCATGCTCCTCTAAATATCCGGGAATGACTTTATTATCAATTCTATTGCCAGCATATTGAGCTCGAACCGTGTGGTCTCGGACATTACTCTCATTGATGAGACGCAGGGATTTTAATACTTTTAATTTTTCACTGCGAATATCTTCTGAGGAAAGACTCAAGGGAGGTTCCATAGCAACCAGGGATAAAATCTGTACGACATGATTTTGCAGCATATCGCGCACTTGCCCTGATTTATCGTAATATTCCCAGCGCCCTTCAACGCCTATTTCTTCAGCTACCGTGATTTCAACCTTATCGATCACCCGATGATCCCAATTAGACGAAAACATGGAGTTGGCAAAACGAAGCACCAAAAGGTTTAATACGGTTTCCTTACCCAGATAATGATCAATACGATAAATTTGATTTTCTGCGAAAAACTGGGCAACTTCATTGTTAATTTCTTTGGATGATTGAAGATTATGACCAATTGGTTTTTCCAATACGACTCGAGAAGGCTGCTCAGTTAAACCAATGCGAGCCAGTCCATGACAAACCTGAGCATACAGAAAAGGAGGAATGGCAAAATAGGAAACTACCGTTCGTAATGATGGATTGATGTAATCCGTCAATCGCTGATAATCATCCATTACCGTCAAATCCAGGGAACAATAGCTGAGTTTGGAAATAAAACGAGTCCACACGGCCTCGTCTATGGTTTCAGTTAACAGCCGTTGCACTCGGGCTCGAATCAACTCCAAAAATTCTGCTGAAGTTAGATTGTCACGCCCACATCCAATTATTCGAGAATCAACATGAAGCAAACCAGCACCTTCCAGGTGATATAAAGCCGGCACTAATTTACGACAGGAAAGATCACCCAAAACACCAAATAAGATTAAGTCACAAGGGTAATTTGAAACTGCATTTTCGAGCATGTGTTATCCTAAACATTATATTGATTCATTCTACCAAGAAGATGAAACAGGCAGCTCATGCGTCGATAAAACACCCGATCTCATGCTGTAAAACAAACCAGTCCTTACTCAAACAGGACTTAGGGAAAACGCCAAAGTCGAAGCGAAAGATACTTTTAATAAGCGCGATTAATTATCCTGAACACCTGATTAAAAAATTTCTCTTATCGAATAAATTGAGCGCTTTTCTTAAGCCCTGTGAAACTGCCTCGATTTTACATCACTGCAACCAAGCGTCAACCAAAATTAAAAATTTTCAAGAAAGTAGGGGCTGTTGACAATTCATGTTTCGACGTCCCGCGACTTGTTCCTGAGAGATGGTCACTATTTGTGACCATCTCTCAGGACTTGTTCGAGGGATCCAATGAGCTAGCGCAGTTATTCTGAATCCTGGGATCAAAGCCTCAGAAATCCGAAGTGTAGCATTAGCTCCCATCTCAACCGAATTCCCGCGGCTATGACCGCGGGATCCATGATGGTGCCATCGAAATATAAGATCCCGCGGTCATAGCCGCGGGAATTCGGCTGGGATTTATTCAGTTAGAGCAACTGCTTGATGGTGAGACCTAGTTGATCCAATTCAATCTTTATAAGCGCAATATATACTTGTTTTGCGCAAGATCTATCGATACCACGAACAATTGGCGGAAAGTAGGTTTGAAAATGCTGAAATGTCAACAGCCTCGAATGTTCGTTCCACCTTCTCTGATCTCATAAATAATAGCCACATTGCAAAACGCCAATTTTATGCTATATCAAATAAAGATACTTTATTTATTGAGATCCCGACTTGTTTAAGCCACCACCTTTATAAGGTCATAATCAGGAGCAAATAATGCTTAATAAACGATTTTCAGAACGACTTAATAAGGAGCTTGACAGTATAGGTGTCCCCGAATCAACACCTGAACGTATAGAGGTTCTTTCCAAACTGATTAAAATACCCAAATTTAAAGCCGAGGCATTACTCAATGGCATCACAAGCCCTGATGAACCGGTATTACAAACTCTTGCACAGGAGCTTGAGGTCAACGCGGATTGGTTGCTTGGTAAAAGCGATTCAAAATCAGGAGCTCACTAAAATCCTATCCATGGAAACGATGGCTTAAACTAATGGGTTTTGCGTGTTTCTCAATGTATTCAATAATTTTTCCCGCAATGTTGACGGCTGTCGTTTTCTCGATCCCTTCAAGGCCAGGAGATGAATTAATCTCCAATACTAATGGTCCATGATTGGATCGAATCAAATCAACGCCCGCTACTTTCAAACCCATAGTTTTTGCAGCGCTTACTGCAATTGCCCGCTCTTGTGGCGACAATTTCACTTTAACTCCTTTTCCACCCTGGTGCACATTAGCGCGGAATTCGCCTTCTTTTGCCTGGCGCTTCATGGCAGCAACTACTTTTTCTCCAATCACAAAGCAGCGTATATCAGTACCTCGAGATTCTTCAATAAATTCCTGAACCAGAATATTGGCATGCATTTCTTTAAACGCATTAATAATGCTAACTGCAGATTGATGGCTGTCAGCCAGAATTACCCCTTTACCTTGAGTGCCTTCTAGCAATTTGATTACGAGAGGAGCACCACCAACCATATGGATTAAATCTTCCGTATCATCAGGCGATTGAGCAAAACTGGTCAAAGGCATAGGAATACCTTTTCGAGCCAGAAGTTGTAAAGACCGAAATTTATCTCTGGAACGCGAAATAGCTATTGATTCATTAAGGGTGTACATGCCCATAGTTTCCATATGACGAAGCACGGCAGTTCCATAATAAGTCGTTGAAGCGCCAATTCGTGGGATCACTGCATCGAATTGAGGCAGAGAAGAACCGCCTCTATAGTGAACTTTGGGATTTGAAGCGGCAACGTTCATATAACAATACAGGGGATTAATGATTTTAACTTCATGACCAGCCGCTTCCCCTTCCGCTTTCAAGCGCTTGTGCGAATACAAATGTGGGTTAGTGGCTAAAATTGCAATTTTCATGAATCAATAGTTCCTCAATTTTTTTTATAATGGTTCTAATAAAGCCTAGTTTAAAATTTATGAATTCTCATCCCGATGTACCGAAATGAGAACACTAAATTTTATAGGCGATGAATTTAAAATTGGAACTTATCCTGTTCCTGATAGCATCAAGCGATTTTGGTGAATTCAGCTATGAGACTAATAACATATAATCCTTGGCCAACAAGTCTGCATGATGCGGAGTGGTAAAAAATGCGTTTAACTCTCCTTGGGGATTAAATAGCATTACTGCTCCACTGTGCTGAACGTCATAGTTTTTAGGATCGTCACTCTCTTTGTTGATTACTTTTGCATAAGCAATGCCCATTTCTCGAGTCATGAGTTTGATAATGGCTTCATCCCCTCGTGCGCCATAAAATGAACTATTAAAGGATTTAACATATCCGTTCAATTTTTCCAGGCTATCACGCTCAGGATCTATAGAGATCATCACGATCCTGGGTAGATTTTTCACCTTTTTTTCCTCAAGAATACGATACATTTTAGCAAGTTCTGCCATAGTAGTCGGGCAGAGGTAACCACAATTAGTAAACCCAAAAAAGACTAATGTCCATTGCCCCTGTAAGCTGCTGTTTTCAAAGGGCTGTTGATCAGTCCCTGTCAGACTGAATTGATTGACCGTTCTTGGATTTTCAAGATAGGTGCCATGAAATTGAGCCGCATCAATTTTTTTCTTAAAATGAAGATGTTGTGATACAAAAATTCCAGCGAATAAACTGGCCAGGGCCAATAAAATGGTAACAGTTAAAGTAACACCTTTTATTTTTATACTCATTTTAACCCCTTACAGATAGTGATCTATCAATAAAAAAACAAATAATACCATCAAATACACAATAGAGAATCTAAAGGTTTGCATTGCCACAACAGGTTTTTCAGTACTGTATAATTTGTGAGCCCAGAATAAAAACCGCACGCCCAGAAGCATTGCACCTATCAAATAGACAATGCCACTCATTCCTACAACAAAAGGCAATAGACTGACCACCAACAATAAAATTGTATACAAATAAATATTCAGTTTGGTGAATTGTATACCATGAGTTACCGGTAGCATAGGAATTTGAGCATGTTGATATTCTTCATAACGATAAATTGCCAAAGCCCAAAAATGAGGAGGAGTCCAGGTAAAAATGATTAATACCAATAATAAAGCGTGAGGGTCCAATTGATTCGTTACAGCCGTCCATCCTAATAATGGAGGTGCTGCTCCAGCCAATCCGCCGATGACAATATTCTGTGAAGTCGCTCTTTTCAAATATCCAGTATAAACGCCAGCATAACCAATCAAAGTAACAAAAGTAAGCAAAGCTGTTAATTGATTTACAAAAGCACAAAGAACAGATAAACCCAGTACACCGATAACAACAGCAAATCCCAGTGCTTGATATACTGAAACCCGACCATGAGCTACAGGCCTTTTTTTTGTCCTGGCCATGATGGAATCAATATGCCTGTCCACCAAATGATTAATTGCGGCCGCACTACCGGCACACAAACCAACGCCAATTAAAGTAAAACCAATTAATGACAAATCTATCCAGCCAGGAGCGGCCAGATACATGCCAACAACAACCGTTAACAGCATAAGCAAAACCACTCGAGGCTTACACAGCTCAATATAATCACGCCAATCTGCCGTTGGCTGTGTCGCTAGCTCAGCAGTCATAATCCAACCCCTTTCGTGTAAAATGCAACATACTAAACACTGTTGCCAATAATAATGCTGCAACCCCATTATGAGCAACGGCCACAGATATGGGCAGCAAATAAACTACGTTCAAAATACCCAGGCAAAATTGAAGCACCACAAATAACAGAAGTAATAAAGCACCTTTTTTTAAATATCGGGAACTTGACTTACCCAGAATCAACAATGAGAGCAGAACAATGTAACACGCAGTCAAAACAGCCCCAATCCGGTGAATTAATTGAATGCTCACCCGAACCTCATTATCGAGTACTCCACCCTGGTAATTAGCACCGACGGGAGAAAATAAATTAAATCCCTTGGTAAAGTGCAGTTCTGGTAACCACAATCCATTACACTGTGGAAATCCAATGCAGGAAATCCCTGCATAATTTGAACTAACCCAACCACCAAGAGCAATTTGGCAAAAAACAATAAGCACCCCCAATCGGATCCAAAATCGCCACTGAGGCAAATCCTGCCCGTTTAAAGAACTAATTTGCAGGCGAAACCGACATAAGCAGGAAAAAATGAGCATCCCACCCAAAAGATGTCCCATGACGACTACAGGAAGAAGTTTCAGCGTTACCGTCCACATGCCCAACGCGGCTTGAAAAACCACCAGAATCATTAAAGCCAAAGGGATGTGCCATGGTATCACCTTGCCTTGTATTCGCTTACGCAGCACACTGATTCCTATAAAAAGGATCAGCAGAGCAAGAGTTCCTGCGGCATAACGATGAGCCATTTCGGTCCAGGCTTTTCTGGTTTCAATAGGAAGGTGAGGAAACTGGGTTTGTGCTTCCTGCAAGCCTGTCTGAGCAGAAGGCAACACCATCCGCCCATAACAACCAGGCCAGTCAGGACACCCAAGTCCTGCGTCTGTTAACCGTGTATAGGCTCCCAGCATCACTACAAATAAAGCGAAGATAATACTGAAAGTAGCCGCGATTCGTATAGAATTATTCTGCATCAATTTAGGTACTCTTCTGTTCTGTTGTACTAAGGAGAAGTTTCAGATCTTTATAGATGTCATCAGGATTAGCCCCTGTGCGGTAACTTAGAATCAAGAAGTTATCCGGATTGGCGATAAACACCTTGGCGTCAGCAGGCAAAGCAGACAGTTTAGCCATATCTGCAGATGTTAAGGTAGTCACATGAATATCCTGCTCTTTTAAGAGAGGTTTTATTTCATCGGCCAATGCTGATGATTTATCATCCAGAACCAACCACTCATCCACCTGATATAATTTTCGCCCTAAAGCCAAACGGACTCGAGCGAGCATATTGAGTTGTTCGAGGCATTCCTTTTTACATCCATCAGGACTAATAAGAAGGAGCCGCCATTTGGATTTACTTCCAAAATGACTAAAAGAAATCGGGGGGGTCAATAATGTACCTTTATTTACTGTCGATGAACCTAGCCAGTCTGGGTGTTGAAAAAATAGATAAGCAGTTACCCCTGGTGCAGCAAACATAATGGCTAATAAGAACAAAACATAATATTTAGTGACTTGTTTCTTCATTTCTCTTCTTCAGATTCAATGCTACGAATATAATAAAGATAACCAATGCCATGGCAAACCATTGCAGAGCATACGCTAAATGCCGCTGCGGAGGCATGGATACTATCGCCCATTCACGCACAAATCCATATGCGTCTTGCTTGTCGAGGCGAATAATAAACGGATAGACCTTTTTTTGCAAAAGGTGACTCACTAATTTTGCATCCAAAAGCTCAAGAATAATAATTCCTCGCTCTTTTTTCTCGATTCCAGGCCCTAAAACCCATTGGTTTTTGCCTGGAAAATAAGCACTGCCCTGCAGCTTAACCCTACCCTGTGGAATCAAAGTTTCAGGAAAAGTACGCCTGGTACTGTCCCCCACAACCCATCCCCGGTCCACCAGAACAACCGTTCCGTCTGAAAGCTCTAACGGAGAAATAACATCATATCCAAACTGGTGCTGGTGATGCTGATTATCCAATAAAAAGATATTGGGTAAATAAGTACCACTCACCCTGATGCGTTGATATTGTTTGGGTAGCGGTTGCTCTCCACTCCAAACTATGGGTTCTTGTTTTGCCAATGATTCTTCTGCCGCAATCATCGTTGCTTTCTCATCCGCCCGTTGTATTTGCCAAAAGCCGAGACGAATAAAAATAAAGATAAAAAACAGAGTCAGAACAATCATTAGCCAATTTGGGGTGAAACGAAAGCGAAAACAGGTTAAACTAGGCATACTTTATTAATTGCTCAAAAAGTTGGCTAACTTCCGACTGAAGATAGCAATTTCGGGAGTATAACAAATGTTCACCAAAATCTTCATCATCTTTGTCATGATTATTATTGCCGGCTCTCTGGCAAGCGGCTTGTTTTTTCTGATAAGAGATACTGGAAATTCAAAACGTACAGTGAAAGCACTAACAATTAGAATAGGTATCTCATTGACCTTATTTATTTTTTTATTTGTTGCATTCAAATTAGGTCTTATTGCACCACATGGGATTTAAACAATTGAGTTAAATCCCCCATTCGAAAAAATTTATAGTATCGACTATACTTTTATCAGAGTTGATCATAAGGGACGATAGCAATCATGATGATAGTGCTGTTTGTGTTCTTTTTTCTTATTGGGCTGCAAATACTATTCAAACCCACAACAACAATTCCCCTGCAATTTATTTTATGTCTGTTATTAATCTCCATTTGTTTTAATTTTCACAGCCATCTGGTGCCCTTATGAACATACAAAAAAAAATACACCTTTGGGGTAACAGCTTTGGGCTATTGATTATTTGCGTTATATTACTCTTCGCATTTGCGGATCAATTGTTCAAACATTCATTACCCTGTCCTTTATGTTTATTACAAAGAATTTGTTTTGCAGGTATAGGATTGTGCTTAATGATGAATTTGCGTCTGGGCATCAGGATGTCTCATTATGGTTTTATGTTATTGCAAGCGTTATTAGGCCTTGCTATAGCGACGCGCCAAATCTACCTCCATCTGGATCCCGGCACACCCGGTTATGGAGATCCGTTTCTTGGTTTGTATTTTTACACTTGGTCAGCAATTATTTTTCTGTTCATCATTGGCTTCATTGCAATCGCGCTTCTCTTTGAACAAGGTTTTGACGCTCAATTCAAAACATCCAACAAAGGGATGATTGCTTTAATGTATTTATTTCTTATCTTGATTCTTGCCAATGGAATCAGTACATTCATAGAATGTGGTCCGTATGTTTGCCCGGATAACCCAACTGTCTACTATTTTTTCAAGTAATCGTGCACGAGTTAAGGAAGTATTATGCGTTTTTTATTAATCAGTTTCATTATGTGTTGCAGCAAAGTATATGCCGACACCATCAACAATTACATGAGTATTGCGAATAACATACCACAAATGGAAATAAAGGCCGATCCACAAGCACAAGCTTGGGCCAGATCAGCGCGTCATGTTCTTAATATTACATGTGAGAGCATTGCGGAAACCTTAATTCAGGCAAATGAAACAGCAAAAACTCAGGGTAAACCCATTTTTTGTTTACCACCAGGAAAACAACTCAATTCGATCACCATGAATGAGTTAATCCAACAAACCTATAAAGAAATATCAAGCCAGCGCAGTGATAAAGACACGATGACGGTATCTCAAATTGCCTTATTAGGCGTCAGCAAACAATTTCCATGCCAACAAAACCCGGCAGAAAAACAAATGGCTCACGTAGCCACATTATTATCGCACTAAATATAGGGCGTATGTTGGGTCTTCACCCAACATGACCCGAAACGATTATTACCCGTTACTGACTAAACTCTTCAAAGGCTTCTAAAGCTTCAGCAGCATACATCAAAGAGGGGCCACCGCCCATATAAACAGCCATACCTAATGTTTCTAATAACTCGGCTCTGGTAGTTTGTAATTTTATTAAGGTTTGCGCATGAAAACCAATACACCCTGGGCATTGTTTGGCAACAGCAAGAGCCATGGCAATCAACTCCTTTGTTTTTTTATCCAGTACACCATCTTGATTAGCCGCTTGCGACAAAGCAGCAAATCCAGCCATAACTTCAGGCATTTCTTTGCGCATTTTTGCTAATTGAGTACCAATATCCTTGGTGATATGAGAAAATTTATCTGACATTTAAGGCGCTCCTTCTTTGTTTTAGTAATTGTGCGACAATAATGTACCGCAATACCACACCAAGCAAAAGACTATTTAAGCAAAGCCTCTCAAATTCACTACAGAACAATAAATCGTTCACAGCAACAAAGCGATGTCGGCCTAAGCAATACAGACAAGATAGGCTAGAGTTTATAAGAGGGCCTGATTTAATGTTTCTTTGGCTAAAGTCATACGCCGCTCAACTTCACCCAACTCTGCCTGCAAGGTCAGAATTGCCTCTGTCTTTCCGCTTTGCGACAACTGTTGAAGCGATTTTGTCATTGCCTTCTGCTGTTGAGTCAGTGTATTAATATCCTGCTCCAGACTCTCTATCCATTGTTGTCGGGTACTTAACATTTTTACACCAAAAGAGACCCGATTTTCAGGTTTCTTTTTACGACTGCTTATATGGCATAAAGCAACCAGAACATTAATTTTCTGTTTGATTCGTTCGGCCAAAAATATAGCACTGCGATCATTTTTTTGCTGAGATAAGGCTTGAATATCTGCTTTAATTTCTTTAACACATGCGGAGCCGGAAAACTCTAAACCGGTACGAAACAAACCTTTGGGTAGATTATGACTGGAAATAACCGAACTTAATTCACTGACTTTCCACTCCAACTCAGGAAGACGAGAACTTAATTCGGTTAATAGTTCATCAAGAGGATTCATGGCATTATTGTTTGTTAAGCTGTAGCTTCCACATTCACAGTCCTGCTTTGCAACCAGGAACTGACAAATGGTGGTGCACACATCAATATCAAGCCGATGATTAAAGTTAATTCATAACGAGCAGTGCTGCCGACGTCAATACCCTCAGGTGGAATAAAACTCACACCCAAAGTTGTGAGAACGCCAATAATGCCAATTCCCGAGACCAGCAACATCCCCATCATCCCGCCAGGAATTTTAAACGGGCGATGGTGATTAGGCTCACTGATACGCAGCTTGATTGCAGCGAGGAACATAATGAAATACATTAACATATACAGCTGTGCAGCTAACGCAGTTAATAGCCAATAGGAACCATTGACGCTAGGCATGAACAAAAACAAAGCAGACAAGACTGTAACAATCACTGCTTGAGTAATTAACATGACCACTGGTGCTCCTTTGGTATTTGTGCGCTGAAACAACTCAGGCAAATTACCGTCTTCAGCAGCAACCAATAATCCTTTGGTCGGTGCGATGATCCAGTTACTCACCCCGCCAAGACCACCAAGAACGAGCATGACAGCAACAACGGGCATCATCCAATTCATATTATATCTTGAGAAAAATGCTTCAAATGCCTGCATTATTCCTGCAACAAGATTTATGTCTTTGCCAGGCAACACCACGGCTATCGCAAGCGAGCCAAGGATCAGAGTACTTAAAATGATACCTACTGAATAGATTAACGCTTTAGGAAAAGCATGCTGAGGATTATTTACATCATTGGCATGGACCGTAGCGATCTCTATTCCGCAGAACGACATCATAATCGCCGTTAAAGACACCCACATGGATTTATCTGCAAGATGAGGGACAATACTAGGGACATCAAAGTTAATCTGTAAGGGGTTACCCTGAGTTATCCACGCTACGCCAAGGCCAATGATTAGAGACATGGGCAACAACAATCCGGCAAGGGAGCAAAAGCTGCTGAACATGGCAGAGGACTTCATGCCCCGTAAATTAAGCAGAGTAGCGCCCCAAAAACAACTGACTATAACCGCCCAGAGGAAATAAGGATTACTGGTTAAAGCGGGATTAATCAAATAGCCTATTGTTCCTGCAACAAAAGATAATATGGTCGGATACCAGATCACATTTTCTATCCATTGCAACCAAATGGCTAAAAAGCCGGATTTTTTACCAAAGGCTTCCTTGACCCATACATAAATTCCACCTTGCTTTGCCCAACCAGAAGCCAATTCAGCAGAGACCAGCGCTGTGGGAATGAGAAAAAATACAGCACCCAATATAAAGTAAAATATTAACTGGCTTCCAAATAAAGCGGTAGCGGGTAAATTCCGTATACTGTCTACTGAGCCAACGGTAATCATAGTCAAACTAAAAATAGTAAGTGAGTGCTTTTTATTACTCATCGCATTCCTTCATTGCAGCCTATTCAGAATCAAAAAACTTATTATATAAAAATAAGCTTAAGGAAACCTTAATAATCGCGTAAAAAATAAACAAAAATCAATCTGATATTTAGAGGATTAATACACTGTTGTGCAATATGAATCAGATATACAGCGCCTGAATCAATCAGTTTCCCATGTCCTGACACTTGATTTGAAAATCATCATAGCAGTTTTTCTGGTGAAACAGAATGTACCAAACGCGCAAATAATGAATAAAATTCATGGAGAATATGGAACAACCATCCTTTGATGATTCCATCGCCAACCAATTCATGCAAAATTGCTCACTGGTGCAGGACATACAAAAAAAAACAAAATCGCGGCTAAAAACACATTTGATTGCTTCCCTTCTGAGCCATACCCACTCCAGCTACTTTACCAACAGACGTCTTGTCAAAAAATCTCAAGACGGATTGAACACCCGTTCGTTGCATTTTATTGTGAATCACTTCGATGGCCAATTCATGCTCATTTTTAACCGCATGCTCCAAAGCAGTTAATCCATTTTTATCTTTAATGGCCAGAGAGGCCCCTCTATTCAATAATAATTGAAATAATTTTCTATCCTGGGTAGTCGAGTTCAGCTTACAGGCGTACATTAGCGGTGTCTTACCCTCGTTATCCAAAGGATTAATTTTAATCCCTTTAATGCGCAACAAATCCTCAACGATCCCTGGACCTCCATATTTACACGCAATATGAAGCAAGGTTGCCAAATCTTTTTTTCGCTGGCTGTTAACAAGATGAGGTATTCCTGAAAGAATGGCCCTTACTACTTCTCGCCTGCCTAAATACACTGCCTTTAAAATAGGGGAATCATCACTCAAATTTTGACGAGAAAAAACAGACCATCTCGCTCTAAGGCATTGTTTTACAGTTGGTAAATCACCTTGCAGAGCAGCCATGGAAAAAAAATAAAGTCGTTCAGGATAAGGAGTTTTCCTAGGCACTGGAAATACTGGATAGCGGTTTCCCAATTTAGAAATTATGTCTGCTGAAAGGTTCACTGCGATGAAGTCTGTATTGACTGTTAACCTGCGTATTAATGGCCCCGAAGTACTTACTCGATACAGCTCATCAACAAGCCCATGAGAATCAAATTCAAAATAGGGTTTATTCGTATCTTGTATATATAAATCATTAATGTTGATGAATCGCCAAAGATTCCCAGCTCGCTTAAACCCCATGGCATGATCTGAAGTGCTGATAATAACCGCTACATTTTCAGCTAAACCTGATTTAGCCAACAAGGTAAAATATCCCAGTGCTTCTTGCCTGGAACCAAAAGTATGTGTCTTATAAAAAATCTGTTGTACTCCCGAGTGGTGATGTTGAATGCACTTCAGGATGGCAGTAACATCGGATTGCCAAATCAGTTTCCCATAGTGATTTTTGTAAGCAAGCGGTTCCTGAGCTATACACAATTTTTCACACAATTGAGGTAGAGAAAGAGTCTGTAACTCGCTTTCAGAAAGAGGAATTAATCGGTCCTTTTTTTGGTTGATATGCTCTAGAACATCAGGTAAATCAGACTTATGAGCACGAAGAAGATGGAGTTGGCGATAAAACACATCCTCTTTGCCCTCAGCAACTGCCAACGCCCAGTTAAGACTAAAACCATAGCAAACCCCCTCAAATTCCGGGTGTGAGAGCCTGGTTAAAAGAGCGATAATTTCATCATGGGTTAACGAGTCAGGATTATATAAGCTTCTGAAATGACGTGCCGCATAATCGATGGATTTAACAGCCAGGAGATAGAATACCCATCCCCAAATAAGCAAAAGCATATAGAAAAGAACATTCATACCTAATATTTCATACTATCCCGGGTAAAAAAAGTATACGGTTAATTAATCCGTTACGTCGATAGGTTCGATATCCCATTACAATTCGAACGCACCCTTGTGACTTGTTGATAAGCCGCATGTGCTTGATGACGCATCAGAACCGCTCTCTTCCGTGTCAATCGTGTCAGGTGAAAATAATGAGCATCCAGATGCAGCTAATGGAGTAGCTGATTTTTTCTTTAACTTATTATACAGATACAACATTAATAATGTTTCAGTCTTTCCAAAGCTCGCCACAGAACTGCTGAATCGAACAGCATTCAGATTGAGCTTATCGGCAACGGTTTGGGGGGTATGATCTGCGGTAATGTATACGTGTTCCGGTCTATCCATCACCAGATCGGTGTGGATGGCCAATGCGGGATTCAATGATTGAATGTTATCCAAAACCTGGTTTGAATTTGATCGCTGGCCCTCAGAGCGTAAATAGGCAACAACATTGGAGGGGTAGGCGTAAACGACATCAATTCCAATAAATTTCAAGATATTCTTTATTTTAATCATTACGTCTCGATCAACCCACGACTGAGCTAGCACAGTAGTTTTGCCAATAATGCTCTGCAGTTTATCAAAGCCATACTGATCAAATAACTGCTCCAGATATGCGAATTCCCTTGATTGTAAACCTGATTTGCTGCATTGGCTTGACTCTAAAAAACGCGCCAATTGAACAAGAAAATCGTCTGTTGAATCAGTTTTATTAATCAAAAATCGAGCCATTCGCCAAAAATCAACTACATATTGACTGTTATCGATAATAATCAATTTGGGGGTGCCGCTGCTGAGTTGGCATGCAATTTCAACTGAACGCATACCCGATATGGCGACCAATGCAATATGCTCTTCCCTGGAATGATGAGGCAATCCTGTGATCTCAGGATCATTCCCCTTGATCAGGACCTTGAATGGCTTCAAACAATTGGGAGGTAATTGGCTAATAGCAAAAGATTTTCTGGAAAAGAATCCTCTATAGGCTGACTGTATCCTGACTGCAGCCTCGTTTTTAAGTTGAGTCCCATCAGTTTTTGACACGCCCATATTGATCCCGAATAAGTTAAAATGGATAAAATTTAACGAACAATAATTAAGGATTTATTAGATTCTTAATCAAAAAACTAATAGCAACTATATGAAATACTAATAACACTATAATCCAGCATCTTGTCAATACATACTTTAATAATTATTGTCCAATCACTCACTAAAGAATAAGTACCGTCGGAGTCCCTCTCACGGCTGTCCCATTAAAAATGTGACGTCTTTCCGAGCGTAGTGAGGAATCTCCTGCAAATTGACACAATCTGAATTAATGCATTAATTATCATTACCTTATCAGCAGCTTGGCTGCAAATGCTAAACAAATTGCTCAGACTACCCGTAGTCACTGGGCTGTCGAGAACAGTCTACATTCGGTCTTGAACGTTACATTACGTGAAGATGATTCTCGCGTACGCAACGATCATGCTCCTGAATATATGGCGATGGTTCGGCATATTATTTTGAACAGTTTACAAAATACCAAAAAGAAATTTAAGGATATGAGCATTAGGCGCCTGCAGAAAATGGCTGGCTGGGCAGACTCAACTCTTGATATGATTTTAATGGGATCGTGCAACCTTGCAGGAGATTCCTCGCTACGCTCGGAAAGACGTCATTTTTTTAATGGGACAACCGTGGTCCCTCTGCTGATAAGTAGCATTGCTTCACGTCTCTATGCTATAGTTCCTATTTTTTTCCGAGTACTCAATTATTATGTTTGATAACTTAACCGAACGGTTGACCCGCACCTTTAAAAACCTGCGTGGACAGGGTCGATTAACTGAAGACAATATTCAACAAGCCTTGCGCGAAGTCAGACTCTCCCTGATCGAGGCAGATGTGGCTCTGCCGGTTATTAAAGACTTTATTGAACAGGTAAAAGAGAAAGCTCTTGGGCAGGAAGTGTTAACCAGTTTAAATCCTGACCAGGCATTTATTAAAACCGTGCATGATGAATTAATTCATGTCATGGGTGACGAACGCGTTGAGCTGGACTTTAAAACGCAACCCCCTGCAATATTCCTGATGGCCGGTTTACAAGGCTCTGGTAAAACAACAAGCACCGCAAAACTCGCCCGCTATTTAAAAGACACCGAAAATAAAAAAGTCATGCTGGTCAGTGTGGACGTTTACAGACCTGCCGCCATTCAACAGCTGAAGGTTTTGGCAGAACAAATTGGTGTCGCATTTTTTCCTGCAGAAACCAACGAACAACCCATTTCTATAGCTCAAAAAGCTCTTGAAAGTGCTAAAAAGCAATACATGGATGTTTTGATTATCGATACTGCAGGTCGCATGCATATCGATGCAGAAATGATGGATGAAATTAAAGCATTACACCAATCTGTAAAACCCATAGAAACCTTGTTTGTTGTCGACAGTATGACTGGCCAGGACGCAGCCAATACCGCCAAGGCATTCCATGAAGCCCTGCCCTTAACCGGGGTCATCCTTACCAAAACAGATGGTGATGCCCGAGGTGGTGCTGCTTTGTCAGTAAGACAAATTACCGGCCAACCCATTAAATTTATCGGTAGCGGTGAAAAAGTAGAGGCTCTTGAGCCATTTCACCCCGAGCGTATCGCGTCACGAATATTAGGAATGGGCGATATTCTGACTCTGATCGAAGAGGTAGAGCGCAAAGCAGACAAACAGGCCAGCGAAAAACTGGCTAAAAAATTAAAGAAAGGCAAAGGCTTTGATTTAGAAGACTTCAAGCAACAGCTCTTGCAAATGAACAACATGGGTGGCATCGCAGGAATGATGAGCAAGCTGCCTGGTATGGGTCAAATGCCTCAACAGGCGATGAAACAGGTCAATGACAAAGCAATGGCCCAGACAGTTGCCATTATTAATTCAATGACCCCCAAAGAACGTCGACTTCCCAAAATCATTGTCGGGTCACGGAAAAAGCGCATTGCAATGGGCTCTGGAACCCAGATTCAGGATGTCAATCGATTGTTGAAACAATTTGAACAAATGCAAAAGATGATGAAAAAATTTTCCAAACCTGGCGGAATGCAAAAAATGATGCGAGGTTTAGGGGGAATGGCTGGAATGAAAGACATGTTTCCAGATGATTTAAAGTAATTGTTTTTATTACACTATCCACACAGAGAGAGCGATATTCGCTATGAATAACCATAGTTCACTAAGTGGGGATAGTGCGTTAGAAAATAAATTAAAAGAATTACTTCACATGTTGAGTTAATTTTCGTACAATACTCGGCATTTTTATGTAACCACTCTAAAGTAGAGGAAAACAATGGTCGTTATACGTTTATCACGAGGCGGCGCCAAAAAGCGTCCTTTTTATCACATGGTAGTAACTGACAGCCGCAAACGTCGCGATGGTAATTACATTGAGCGTATTGGTTATTTTAACCCCGTTGCGCGAGGACAAGAAGTTCGTCTGCACGTTGAAATGGAAAAATTAGCTCATTGGCAAAGTGTTGGTGCACAATTATCTGACCGAGTCAGTTCATTGGTAAAAGAATTTAACAAAAAATCTGAAACAGCTGCTTAATAACGTGAATAATCAGGCAAACTGGGTAGTATTAGGCCGTTTTGGCCGACCTCATGGTATTAAAGGCTTTGTTACGGTTCACTCCTTCACAGATCCTCGAGATAATATTCTGAGATATACAGACTGGCATGCCTTTTTAAACAATCAGTGGCAACCTGTTAAGCTATTATGTATCGAAGTACATAACAAGGCCATAATAGCTCAAATAGAGGGCTATCCTGATCGTGAGCTTGTTTCTCGACTTACCAATGTAGAAATTGCTGTTCAAAAAGAACAGCTCGCTGAATTAGAACCAGGTGAGTATTACTGGCACCAGCTGATAGGCATGAAAGTGATTAACCAACAAGGAGTGTCCTTTGGGTTAGTTACTGAAGTGATGCCAACAGGCTCTAATGATGTATTGGTAGTTCAAGGTGAAAAAAGGCATTTAATACCTTATTTGCCGGGACAATTTGTAATGGATATCAATGACACCGAACAGGTCATTACTGTCGACTGGGATGCGGATTTTTAAGTGGTTCTGCATCTGGGCGTAATCAGTTTGATTCCAGAAATAATGGATGGATTGAAGTACGGAGTGACCGGTAGGGCAATTGAACAGAACCTGGTACAAATTGCACACTGGAATCCACGTGATTGGTCATCCAGACCCTATAGGCAGATAGATGATAAGCCTTATGGTGGTGGACCAGGAATGGTCATGATGTATGAACCACTCCATGGGGCAATTGTGCATGCACGCAGTCAAATGCCAGAAAACTGCAAAACGGTTTACTTAAGCCCACAAGGTAAAGTAATCCGTCAAGCCGACTTAAACCAGGTGGCAAATGACAGGCAACCCCTGCTGTTTATAGCAGGACGCTATGAAGGAATTGATGAGCGCATCATTAGTCATCATGTAGATGAAGAGTGGTCGCTTGGGGATTTTGTATTAAGTGGCGGTGAATTAGCTGCCATGGTGTTTATTGACGCCATAATTCGTTTGATACCCGGTAGTCTTGGGCATCTTGGTTCAGCAGAGCAGGATTCATTTATGAATGGATTGCTCGACTGTCCTCATTATACCCGGCCTGCATCCATTGATGGTATGGATGTACCTCCTGTTTTATTAGGTGGGAACCATAGGGACATAGAACGATGGCGTAGAAAACAGTCCCTGGGTAAAACCTGGCTTAAACGTCCGGATTTACTAGAACAGATGCAATTGAACGAAACTGACAGGCAGTTGCTTGCAGAGTTTCAGGAAGAGCACGGTTTATTACCGAATTCAAGGTAGCAAACCAGCAGGTTTCAAAGCATCCATGAATCGGTGCTGAATAGTTATAAATGCGAACACGGTGATTCCTGTTGAGGATAAACCAATTTTAGGAGTAGTCCATGACTAATATTATTGACCAATTGAATGCTGAGCAAATGCAAGGCAAGGAAATTCCTGAGTTTAATCCAGGTGACACTGTTCTTGTTCAAGTTAAAGTAATTGAAGGTACTCGTGAACGTTTACAGGCTTTTGAAGGGATTGTTATTGCTAAAAGAAATCGTGGTTTAAATTCCGCGTTTACTGTTCGCAAAATTTCTCATAACGTAGGTGTTGAGCGTGTGTTCCAGACTTACAGCCCAATCGTGGACAGTATCACTGTCAAGCGTCGTGGTGATGTACGTCGTGCAAAACTGTATTACTTACGCAACCTGGCTGGCCGCGCTGCTCGTATTAAAGAAAAATTGTCAGGTAAAAAAGGCGATTAATTCTTGAACTCAATGCTCGTCATGTCTATTTTTCCTACCCCTTGGGGTAGGCTTGAAGTACATCATGATGAGCATTTTGTTTATAGTGCCTCGTTTACTCAAAAATCAGGTGTACCTGCCAATAACAGCCTGGCTCAAACAATAGGCAAAGAACTTGAAGCCTATAATGCTGATCCTCATCATCGGTTTCAATTACAATTAAAACCTAAAGGCAGTCTATATCAACTAAACGTATGGAACGCGCTCCTGGTCATTCCCGTTGGTCGAACGTTGACTTATGGGGAATTGGCACTCAAACTGCAAAGCAGTCCCCGAGCTATTGGACAGGCGTGTAAACGTAACCCTCTGGCGTTGTTTATCCCTTGTCATCGTGTCGTTGGAAAAAATAGCCTTGGCGGATATATGGGGAATCCCGAATCCATTTCATATAAAGAAAGCCTGCTCGCTCATGAGGCTCGTCTATAAAATATTCTTGAACTAACTCTGTTTTGGAGTATTCGATGTCTCATCCGTAATAGCCAGTGAAGTGCTCGGTTGCAGAATACTAAAAAATCTTAATCCATAACTTACGGCCATCTTCCATAAATTAGCGACAAAAGAGTAAGTGGAAATATTGTTGAGATACAGTTCCTCAAATTCGGCAGGATTCATTTCCCACAATCGAGTGACATATAATCCAAGCTCTTCTTTAACCTCCTCGGTATATTCCATTTGTTCATTTAAATATTGTGCCAGGTTTTTCAGCATACTGACTCGAGTCGTTTGTAGCTGATCTCCCTCAATTTGCGTATTCTCCAGGGTAGTAATGTATTCTTCAGCTATATATCTGAATTGAGTGATTGAACTAATTTGTTCAAAGGCACGATTCACAGCCTTGATGTCAGCGGTCTCTATATAATGGAGAAATCGGGCATTTTCTCTCTGTTCCTGCTCAGAAAAGCGTAATCCATCCAAAAGTGCACTTTGATTTTTCATCAATTGGCACACTTGCTTGCCGCTCAATTGTTCTTGTTTTATAAAATTGTTTTGAAGATTCATACTCTGATAAACCATACAACTAATTAACCCAACTGATAAGGAAATAAAAGCATAAGATAATTCCGCTCTAATTGGTCTCGAATCCAAATCATGAACTGCAGCCAAAATGGCCATGTGTCTGACATCTTCCTCACAAAAACCATGATTCAACCATTCAAAAACAATTAAATTCACAGTTTCATCTGCACCAATAGCATCTTTTGAGTCTGCATAATGCTGTGCGATGAATTGAGGCCATTCCAAAAACCGTAGATAATTTCCTTTACGAAGAGCCTGGAGATATTCAATACTGGATGAGAGCATAGCTATCGACCTTAGATCATATCTCCATCAATCCGGAAAGTTCATCCACTTGAATCCGGTAAAGAAACTCCAGATGCAGGACCCTTTCTGGCTTCAGGAGCTCTCAATTCGTTCAAAATGACGTATCCCGGTTTTATTGAGAAGTTACGATTTTTGAGTTAACTGTATTGAATATATATCATTAAATTCAATAAAAATCTTGTGAAACATAATTTCACTTCCTCAACCTCTTGTCTTCGAGAATTAACCTATACTTAAAATAAAATACGATGCCAGTGGAGATAAAAAATGAATAATAAATGGTTTATCCTCATCATGTTGCTGGTAGTACCAACCAGTGTAGCACTAGCCAACTGTGACTTAACGAAATTTCGCTGGGATTGTGATCTGCCTGTACAGGTTAAGCCAAAACCAGGAGCAAGCTCGTTAGTGTATTGCGGTAATTCCTACGGTTACATTACAAAGCAACAATACGATATCCTGGCCCGGTATCAACGCGCCAGTGTCAACATGGTTTTAGACATCAATGGAGAATACATTGATAGCCCTTGTGAAGGGGCTGAGCGCTAATCCTCAGTTTAGGGGAATATCAATACCTTACTTGTTCCTCTTTGCGAACTCAGTTGCTCTAAAGATCTTCGCTTGGGTGTTTCAAGAATAATCCACTAAAATCGAGCCAAAGTTATTTGGGTATAATTCCTTTTCTTCGATATAATGGCAGTATCTCATACTATCCAAGCCATTGATGATCATTGAAATTGACGGCATTTCTATCGAAATATTAAAAAAGCCAATTAAAAACTTGAATCTTAGAATTTATCCTCCAGATGGCTTGGTTAAAGTAAGCGCCCCATTAAGGTTCAGTGATCGGTTAATCAGACAACATCTTCAAGAAAAAAGTGAATGGATTCGTATGCAGCGTGATCGAATTCGTCAACGATCTTCGTATATGGAAGAAAACCTGCAGACCGGGTCAACCATTCCCTTTCAGGGAAAAAATTATCTATTAATCATTGAAGAACATCATGGCCCTAAGACTATCCAAGTTAATGGAGAGCTGATTTATCTATATACCCAACCGCAACCAACGCTAACTCAAATCAAGTTAATGCTTGATAGTTGGTACAGAAAAGAAATGGAGGCCATCGTACCTGGGTTAATAAAACATTGGGAAGCGATTATTCAAGTACAATCAAACGAATGGGGTATAAAAAAAATGAAAACTCGCTGGGGATCATGCAATACCCGGGCACGTAGAATTTGGTTGAATCTCAATTTAATGAAAAAGCCTTTGGTGTGCCTTGAGTATGTGCTGGTGCACGAACTGGTTCATCTTCTCGAAGCCAGCCATAACAAACGATTTTATGCCCTGATGACTCAATTTATGCCCCAGTGGCGTGAATATCAATACCTTCTGGAAGGTAAGGCATCTAGAAAATAAACCTGTTCGTACGCTCAGACTCTGTACGTGACAAAAACTTGCAAGAATTGTATCTTGGCGTACAATTCGCATCACAGACTGCTCACAAGGTTAACACTTGCTTGATCCTGAAATAATAAGTCATAACATCTGTACCCAGGGATATCACCTTATTGATCAATTCATTGCTCCAGAACACTTTCGAGCGTTAATTCTTTATTGCCAAAACCTGCATCAACAAGGTGAATTTCGCAATGCTCGAATCGGGCATAAATTGCAAGCTCATAATAATCAAGCCATCAGAACGGATGAAATATGTTGGTTGGAGGAACAAACAACAGAACCGTCTGTTCAAGCCTATTTGAAACAAACCAATGAGCTGGCATGTTTACTAAATCGCACCTTATTTCTCGGACTGGCTGAATTTGAAACCCATTTTGCAGTCTACCAGCCCGGTACATACTATAAAAAACACGTTGACCAGTTTGCTACGCAAAAAACTCGGAAAATCTCTTGTGTGTATTATTTAAATGAGCACTGGCAGGAGGATTTTGGCGGAGAGTTAATACTTTATTCCAAAGAAGATCAGTTCCTTCAAAAAATAATGCCAAGGGGCAATCGTTTCATTTGTTTCAACAGTGAATTACCCCATGAGGTCTGTCTTACCCACCGAACTCGCTACAGCCTTACCGGATGGATGAAGACAGCTCCAACACCTATGCCTTTCGTTGCCCATATGAATCCTGTTCTAATTCAGGAAACCTAACGATACTCAGGCCAATCAGTATAGCCTTTAGCTCCATTGCCATACCATGTCTCTCTTGGGGCTACCACCAATTCAGCGCCAATTTTCAAGCGCTCAACCAAGTCCGGGTTTCCAATAAAAGGCCGACCAAAGCAAATGAGATCAGCCAAATGTTCTGCACGGGCCTTTAAAGCCAACTCCATATCATATCCGTTATTGGCAATATAAATCCCCTTATAAAGAGATCTTAATTTAGCAAAACTGAAATTATCAGGAATGGTACGCGGTCCAATCGTTTCCCCCTCAACACAATGTATATAGGCCACGCTGAAATGATTTAATTGCTTCACTACATAAGAAAATGTTTCCATTGGTGTGCTGTCATCAATATCATTCGCATGACTGACCGGGGACAGTCGGATCCCAACACGTTCTGATGGCCATACAGCAGTCAATGCTTCCACTACCTCCAATAATAAACGTGCTCTGTTTTCAATGCTGCCGCCATAACTATCGGTGCGTTTATTTGTTTTATCGCTTAAAAATTGCTCCAATAAATATCCATTAGCAGCGTGTATTTCTATTCCATCAAAACCGGCTTTTTGGGCACACCGGGCGGCATGAACGTATTGGTCAACTATTCCTGGTAATTCGTTGAGCTCTAATGCTCGAGGGGTAACAAAATCTTTAAAACCTGTTTCAGTATAGGCCTTACCAACCGGTTGTATCGCAGACGGAGCCACAGGCAACTGATTATCGGGTTGTAAATCAGGATGAGAAATTCGCCCCACATGCCATAACTGGGCAAAGAGAACGCCCCCTTTTTGATGAACCGCTTCAGTGACTAACTTCCAACCGGCCGTTTGTTGCTCTGTATATATACCCGGAGTAAAGGCATACCCCTTCCCCTGTTGGGAAATTTGTGTTGCTTCAGAAATAATTAGACCCGCTGAAGCCCTCTGGGCATAATACTCAGCATTCATGAGGCCTTGAACGTCGCCCTTTCCCGCGCGACTGCGGGTCAAAGGAGCCATCACAATCCGATTTGCCAGAGTGAGGGAGCCTAATTGCATGGGTAAAAATAAATCAGTATCGCGCTTGTCCATTGAGTTCACTAAAATCTCCATTATCAGGTATACACCCTGTACGAAAATACCGCCTTATCGATGCAAACACTGTGTTATATCGCTTAAATTTACAAAAGCCTGCATGAAACAAATGTGTGCACAATAAAAAAATAGTCTTATCTTTGCCCTGTTTTTTAATCAATATACCATCGAACAAACCCTCGTAGCAGTCATTTTGTTACTTTTTTCCCACCAAAGCGATTTATTTCGCTCAAGGTGAAAATTTTAATTCAAACTTATTGAGTTTTAAGATCAATTGATATTAAATGAATCACATCAGATTCCAAGGATTAGGAGTTCAGGATGCCATTGAGTAAGGAATTTTTGCAATCATTTAATAAATTTGTAACCCACTATAAAAAAACGGGTGCATCTTCAATGCTTGGCTCGCTGGGATGGCAAAAGGAACAAAACCATAGTGGTATATGTGGCTATTTTGAAGAGATTTTAATGCTTGTCACTTCGAACCAAGAAGCAATTCATGACGCCAGTGTCATTGAATACATTACCATTCCGATAAACCTCTCTGCAAAAACGAATCCTTATTTGCTGACCTGTTGGAACGATTGTTTAATTGAATATAACTCTGCCGTAAAAGTTTATACTCCAATCAGCGCAATGAAAGGAGACACCCCCTTACACATTAAGATTGCACCGGAAGGAATCGCCTCAGAACGATTGATAAGCGATCTCAGCATGGCATTGGATTCAAGACAAAAAGCTCAGGAATATTCCAGAATAGCCCATGTTTCTGAACTTGAATTAGTCAAGAAACAATATGAAGAGTTAAAAATCAAATACGACCACATTGCTGCCGAGAATCGACGCTTAAAAGAACAAGTTCGCAATGACCAGTTATTTCTATCTCTCCAACCTCAAATTTCTTCAGCCCAAAGCCAATTAGCCTCATTTGCTGATTTACTCAATACACTTCGTGAAATTGTAGGAGGAAGACCAAGTAGTTCTCATGCAATGACAGTTGCACCAGATTCAATAAGTCCGAAAGAACCACCGATAGAAGAGTCAGAAATTAAAGGGCGTTTTAGCCCTCCGTCTCAAATTCCGACAGATATCAGCGCACCTCCCTCAGCGGAGTCAGTTCAGGACACACCATCCACGCCTCTTGTTGCAGAAGAGCACAATTCAGTATCTACCCCGTTGGTACCGCCTAAAGCGCCCCCCAAAGCACCACCACCGCCCCCATCAGCATCGAATAAACCAGCAGAACCAGGCAAAGTGTTTAACGGCGAGGGATTTTTTAAAGAATTAAAAGATGAATTGGCCAAAAGAAATGGGCAAAGCAGCAAAGCATCCAGTTCGACCCCGCCCTCAGTGTATTTGGAAAAAAAAAGCACATAAACACCCCATTAATGGAGGCTTTATTGGAATCATTCGATAGCCGAAGACGACAACTGAATGAATCGGATTCAGATTCTGATTCTGATTCCGATTCATGGGCAGAGACTTTCAAATAGCTCAAGGAACAAAAAACCTGCTCACATTACTCGTTCACAAAATGAAATAAAAGACAGCTGTGGAATCATTATAATCATGTATAATGAACATTTTATTTCATCGAACTCATTATGCTTGCCTTAGACATCAAACAACTATCCAAAACCTATACCAATGGTGTTCAAGCGGTAAAAGGCATTGATTTATCCGTCAATACCGGTGATTTTTTCGCACTCTTGGGAGCGAATGGCGCAGGCAAATCGACAACCATTGGCATGATTACAACTTTAGTCAATAAAACATCGGGAACCATCAAGATTCACGGCTATGATTTGGATGCAGATCCAGAGCAAGCAAAATCATGTCTGGGCCTGGTCCCCCAGGAAGTCAATCTCAATATATTCGAAAACCCAATCCAGATTTTATTAAGCCAGGCAGGCTATTATGGAATTACGCGTCAAGAAGCCTTACCCAGAGCAGAGTCATTATTGGAACAACTGGGACTCTGGGATAAAAGAAAATCCATAGTTCGCCAACTGTCTGGTGGTATGAAACGACGTTTGATGATAGCACGGGCATTAATTCACCAACCTAAGGTACTCATACTTGATGAACCCACAGCCGGCGTGGATATCGAAATCAGAAGAAGTATGTGGGAGTTCTTAACTCGTACCAATGAAGAAGGAACAACAATAATTCTCACCACCCACTATCTGGAGGAGGCTGAGCAATTATGTAAAAACATTGCCATCATAGACAAAGGCGTCATTATAAAAAATTCGTCGATGAAGGCATTATTACAAACCCTGCGCCATCAGACCTTTATTTTTAATACTGAAACACCGATCAGTGCTTTGCCAGATATCCCCTCATTTAAGACAACAGTAATTGATGCGAATACCTTCGAATTACGCGTTGATAATAATATTAACTTGAATGAAGTATTTAATGTGCTTACCCAACATGGTATAACAGTCCATAGTTTGCGCAATAAAACAAACCGCTTGGAAGAGCTTTTTATGGATCTCATTAAAAATGGCCATTAGACAACAACTTATTGCCCTCTATACTCTGTTACGACGTGAACTGGTGCGTATGTTTCGCATTGCCAGCCAGGTTTTTTTACCTCCAGTAATTACTACTACTCTTTATTTTCTCATATTCGGTAGTTTGATAGGACCTCGAATTGGTACGATACAGGGAATAAGCTATCCCATGTTTATTGCCCCCGGACTGATTATGATGTCCGTAATTGTCAATGCATACGGAAACGTTTCTTCTTCGTTATTTAGTGTGCGATTTCAAAAAAGCATTGAAGAAATGCTAATCAGCCCCATGCATAACAGCCTGTTATTATTAGGCTATGTTTTAGGTGGGGTGTTCAGAGGACTCATCGTTGCCATTCTGGTTTTTCTTATTGCCAGCTTTTTCCTGACTATAGAAATGAATCACTTGCCTATGACTCTGTTTGTTGTTTTGTTAGTATCTGCAGTGTTTTCACTAGCCGGTTTCACCAACGCGATGGTAGCTCGAAATTTTGATGATATTATGCTGGTACCCACCTTTATTCTGACCCCTCTCACCTATTTGGGCGGTGTATTTTACAGCATCGATATGCTACCTCCATTCTGGCAACATATTTCCTATCTCAACCCCATTTTATATATGGTCAATGCTCTGCGACATGCCATGATTGGCCAGGAAGAAGTGAGTATGAGTCTGGCCATGATCATCATTATCGGCATGCTTGTAGTATTAACGATAACCAATATGATCCTGCTGAAAAAAGGCGTCGGCTTACGTGAGTAAGTTGAATCATGATGTACCATTCAATAACGAAATTGATGTTTCGTTATTTCCGTTTAAAACCCAAAGCTTCCAAACGTTGTTCTACCGAGGGATGAGTTGAAAAAGCACTGCTTAAAGATTTGACGGGATCGATATGGGAGGGATCAAAAAGATAGGATGCCTGCCGTACCTGCTCATGCGGTGTCTCACCATAGGCTTTGGCATAGCGTTCAGCATTACTCTCATGATCCTGGCTTATTTTAAGCAACGCTCGAGCCATAGGCTCATTATCACGCATCAATTCAACACAACCCGCATCTGCCATATATTCTCGAGTACGACTTAAAAACAAAGTCAATAAAACCGTGATGATGGGCAAAACATAACGTAATACAATGATAATCGTTAATAATCGATTATCTTCTCTCCGGTCGCGTCTATAAATTACGGAATAAAATAAAACATCAATCACAATCAATAAAATATTACTGAGTACAGCAACCATCAAGGTTAATTTAATATCATGATGCCGAATATGACTTAACTCATGAGCCATAACTGCCTGAAGTTCTGCCCGGTCCAGTTTTTCCATTAACCCTCGAGTAATGGCGACCATGGCAGATTTCTCGCTGTAGCCACTAGCAAAAGCATTCATATAATCGGCTTCTATGACAAAAACCTTGGGCATATACTGTAATCCGGACGCTACTTTCATTTCTTCAACCACATTATAAAGTTGCTTTTCCTGGACGGTTTGTGCGCTTTCAGGAGTAATCTCCCTATACTCAGTTCCCAGAAGCATAATTCGATCATAAAAGGCATAGGTAATCATCAGGGAAATCGCGGCAAAAACCACCATAAGCAAGGTGGCCAAGGGAACAAATTTAAACGAGATCAAAGCCAGGAAACTTTGTTCTAAACTGATACGAGGATACATGGATTGCAAAATAAAGGTATCCGCAATCAAGCCAACAATGATATAAACTAAAAAAAAGAGCGCGATAACTCTCCGAGTCTTGCGCTCGTTTTGTTTTAACTGTGCCCGCCAATCTCCAGCCGTAGCATGGTAATCCGCTATACTCATAGTCTACTCTCAGAGTTTGACCGTATAATCTTCTTTCGCTTGAATCTGTTCTTCAGGAAGACCCCAATATATAAACTGCTTATCCAGAGAAGCAGAAAATACAGACACTACAATCGATTCAAAAAAGGATTTTTTCTTGGCGTTATAACGCTCAATGCTGTCGTTGTAGGCCTGTTTGGAGTAAGCCAGTTTATTCTCGGTATTGACGATTTCTTCCTGTAATTGCAAGACGTTTTGGCTGGCTTTCAAGTCAGGATATTGTTCAAATACTAAATTGATACCCGCAGCAATTTTGGAAATACCATTTTCTGCATCCATACGAGCTTGCTCATTGCCCGCAGCTTTCGCTTCTTGAGCCTGGTTACGTAAAGCCACAACATCTTTTAAAGTGGTTTTCTCATAATCCATATATTTTTTTACCGTTTCAATCAACGATTCAAAGACTTTAAAACGTCTATCCAGTTGAATATCAATTTGTTTTTTATTGTTATTGATCGCCTCGATAAGGCCTATCAACGTGTTATAGATGCTTATCGCCCAAATAAATATAAGAGCGGCTATGACTAATAATACTATAAAAAAAGTACCCATTTTTTTTACCCTGTAGATGATTTCCTACATTTAGTTATAGCCTGAAAATGAGAAAAATGACAATAGCACTCTGTAAACTAATACGCATTACCAATACAGAGCTGGTAGAGAATGATTCATTTAAATCATTCCCATCCCTGCGAGCATCTGTTGACATTTCACTAACCGTCAACGTGCCGCGACTTGTCCCTGATAGATCCTCATAAAAATTAGGGCGTGTTTGCAATTCATCTACGTAGACTACGTGCCGCGACTTGTTCGCGGTATCCATGATGATGGCATACAAGTCTTAGATCCCGCGGTCTTCGCCGCGGGAATTCGGCTTAGATTTATTTAACGGCAGCTTCCTGACGCCGAGACAGCCAGCGTAGCCTGGGAGCAGGCCCAAAGGGCCGTATCCCAGGTTTTATTGTTATGCCAGCTTAAGTTCACCACTCATTGACTCTCCAAACTCACTTAGACCAATCTCTTTCACTAATTTTATGGCAATAATCCATTTTCAACTTAAAAGAAACCCTGGGATACGGCCCTTGGGGCCTGCTCCCAGGCTACGCCAGCTTGATAAAATGAGTCTCGTTCCGCTTGAAGTGAACCATTTCCTAAAAGCCGGTCAATTTTTTGGATGTTACTAGACTCTTTATTCGAATTGATGAGCGCGCGTCCTAATCCAGTTAAACAGAGAGTGTTACTTCCTATTGTCGATTCGCAAGCTTCTGTTAGGTTACTTAGTCTTTTTTTATGAACGTGGGGTAGTTCTTCTTCGAAGGTTTTATATAATAATTCAGTCAAGTGCATGATGGTGAGCCTTATAATTTCGTCAAAACTATTAGATCACAATTCTTCATGCACTCCAAAAAAAATTATCATTTTTTTTCAAAAAGTTATGGTCACTTTTTGTGACCATCTCTCAGGACTTGTTCGCGGTATCCATGATGATGGCATTAAATTATTAGATCCCGCGGTCTTCGCCGCGGGAATTCGGCTTAGATTTATTTAACGGCAGCTACCTGATGCCGAGACAGAGTTGATTGTAATAAGGATTATTTACCTAAAGGACTATTAACTTTACCTTAATTCTGTTTTGCCAGAATGGGTTTCAAAAATTGCCCGGTATAAGACCCCTTGCATTGAGCCACCATTTCAGGGGTTCCTGTAGCAATAATTCGCCCGCCTTTGCTCCCTCCTTCTGGCCCCAAATCAATAATCCAGTCGGCTGTTTTAATTACATCAAGGTTATGCTCAATAATTACAATGGTATTACCCTGCTCTCGCAATCGAGATAATACACTTAATAATTGTTTGGTATCATGAAAATGCAATCCGGTTGTTGGTTCATCCAGAATATACAAAGTATTGCCAGTGTCTCGTTTTGATAATTCACGCGCTAACTTAATCCGTTGCGCCTCACCGCCAGAAAGAGTTGTGGCGCTTTGCCCTAGCTTAATATAGGACAGTCCAACATCCATTAAGGTTTGACATTTTCGAGCCAAAACAGGAATTGCCGAAAAGAAGTGACAGGCATCTTCAACCGTCATGTCCAAAATCTCATGAATGTTTTTGCCTTTATACTGAATTTCAAGCGTTTCTCTGTTATACCGCTTTCCATGACACACATCACATGAAACATAAATATCGGGCAAGAAATGCATTTCAACTTTAATGAGACCATCGCCCTGACAGGCCTCACAACGCCCGCCCCTCACATTAAAACTGAATCGACCGGGTTGATAACCACGAGCACGAGATTCAGGCGTTCCGGAAAACAAATCCCTGATATGCGTAAAAATACCCGTATAAGTAGCAGGATTGGAACGAGGCGTACGGCCAATTGGACTTTGATCAATATCGATCACTTTGTCACATAAATTCAGACCGGATAACTCTCTGATTCCACCAGGAGAAAAGATACTGGCGCGATTTAAGGTATTGGCTGCAATGGGGTATAAGGTATCATTGATTAAGCTGGATTTACCCGAACCAGAAACCCCTGTAATGCAAGTAAGCAAGCCTAAAGGAATACTCACATCAACGTTCTGCAAATTATTACAGGTCACTCCTTTTAAATGCAGCATACGTTCAGGATTTACAGGCAAACGAGTCGTGGGGATTTCGATGGATTGCTTTCCAGATAAATATTGGCCAGTTAATGAAGAGGGATTCCTCATTACCTCATCCGGAGTACCACTAGCCACCACCTCGCCGCCATGTACTCCTGCTCCAGGACCAATATCCAAAACGAAATCAGCACTGCGAATGGCATCCTCATCATGCTCAACAACAATCACCGTATTCCCCTGATTGCGTAAATGCATTAAGGTCTGTAACAAGCGATCATTATCTCGTTGATGCAATCCTATAGACGGCTCATCCAAAATATACATGACACCGACAAGACCCGAACCAATTTGACTTGCCAAACGAATACGCTGAGCTTCTCCTCCTGACAAGGTCTCTGCACTCCGCGTTAAAGAGAGGTAATCCAAACCAACATTAACCAGAAACCCTAGACGTTCAACGATTTCTTTATTAATTTTTGCTGCGATTTCACCTCGATACCCAGGCAGACTTAACTCTTTAAAAAATTCATATGCCTTTTCAATTGAATAGGCACACAGTTCCGGCAGATTTTTATTATCAATAAAAACATTACGGGCTTCTTCACGTAAACGCGCGCCCTGGCAAGTCTGGCAAGGACGGGAAGATAAATATTTAGCCAGTTCTTCCCGTATCATTCCAGAATCCGATTCACGATAACGACGTTGCATATTGGGAATTATCCCTTCAAAACTATGCCGTTTCACCATATAACCGCCATTGGGTCTATGATAATTAAATTCGATTACCTCATGACCACTGCCGTATAAAACGACCTTCCGCATGGCCTCAGGCAAATCACAAAATGCGGTATTAATATCAAAACCATAATGCTTGGCAAGGGATTCAAGCATGCTGAAATAATATGAGGTTTTCTTATCCCAACCTCTAATCGCGCCTTCAGCCAGACTGGCCGTTTCATCATGAATGACTCGAGCCGGATCAAAAAACTGATCGACCCCCAAACCATCACATGAACCACAAGCACCTGCAGGGTTATTAAAGGAAAATAATCGTGGTTCCAATTCACTCAAACTGTAGCCGCATTCAGAACAGGCAAACTTTGAAGAAAACAGGAGTTCATCAAACTCATTGTCCATAGATGCTACTATGGCTATCCCGTCTGCCAGATTCAAAGCATTTTCAAAGGATTCACTCAAACGTTGAGCGATGTCAGGCCTGACTTTAAAACGGTCGACCACGATTTCGATCGTATGCTTGGTACGCAAACCCAGTTTCGGCGGTGAATCCAACTCACAAAGCGCCCCATCAATTCGGGCGCGTACATATCCTTGAGCTTGCAATTGTTGCAATAATTGTACGTGTTCGCCTTTTCGATCACGAACAACGGGAGCCAAAATCATGACTTTACTGTCAGCAGGCAAAGCCAACACCTGATCGACCATTTGACTGATCGTCTGAGCATGCAAACTGGTTTTATGAGTTGGGCAGCGAGGCTCTCCTACCCTGGCAAAAAGCAGACGTAAATAGTCATAAATTTCCGTAATGGTACCGACGGTAGAGCGAGGATTATGAGAGGTAGCCTTTTGCTCAATGGATATTGCCGGAGACAATCCCTCAATGGAATCTACATCCGGCTTTTCCATCATGGAAAGAAATTGTCGGGCATAAGCGGATAAAGATTCAACATAACGCCGTTGCCCCTCAGCATACAAGGTATCAAAGGCCAGGGATGATTTTCCTGAGCCAGACAACCCCGTAATTACGATTAACTGATCACGAGGAAGATCCAGATCCAAATTCTTAAGGTTGTGAGTTCTTGCGCCACGAATGGAAATAGTATGCATATAAAACAATAAACCGAGTTAAAAAGAGTCAGAGTATATCTCTGCTATAATAATATAACAAATCGTCCTTTTTACTGAGCCAGAAGGATTTTCGTTTATGAAATCGTTCCCGCTGTGTTCCGCGTTATTATTGTTCTTATGCCTTGCACCACCCGTGATTCATGCCGAAGAAAATGACCTTTTGTCACAATGGGTAACCCAAACACTGATCAATACTTTATCGGTCAGTTACGACAAACCACTCTCAGCATACGAGGACGTTAAAGACAATTATTCCATTAATGCATGGGAAGGCATCACCGGATTTCTTGGCGGCGGAGGCAATCTGGATAAAATCCGTTCAGAAAAATTAACCCTGCATCCGGCACTGGAAGGCTGGCCTGTCACTCTGGCATCAGGAAAGACCTCAGGAATGAACTATTGGATTGTAAACCAGGTGGTATTTATCCCTGAATTTAATGTTCGACTTAACTTCAAACTCACCATATTGGAGCGAACGGGAGCTTCAGAGGATCCTTATATCATTCAGAGTTTAAAGATAAATGTTCTGCCTAATATATAAATATGCAGCTACAATAGATTAGACTATACCAACTAAAAACGATACTCCTCATCTAATATCTGTTTGAATATAAGGCTAAGAGAGAGCACTATGCAAAAACGTATTTATTTTTTAATTACAGCCATATTGATTTTGACATTAAATCAATTGAATGCAAACAACCTAAAAGAAATTGAACAGGAACTCAGTGATTCAGTAATCACCGCAAAAATAACCGCTCAATTTGCTGAGAATAAAAATCTGAACCCGTTAAAAATTTCAATCGCTACTGATCATGGTGTGGTAAAACTAAGCGGTTATGTAGGGGACCGGCAGGCATTTGTTGATGCATTGCGCATTACAAAAAACACAAAAGGAGTTAAATCCGTCCGAATCAAAGATTTATACATTAAAAAAGTCAACACGGTCTTTACGGATGCTTTTATCACCGCACGCGTTGAAACGGCCGTATTAAAAGCCAAAGTGTTGGATGATGAGTCCATTCCTCTTATCGGAATCAATGCAACAACGACCAATGGTGTAGTAACCCTGTCTGGAGATGTAAAAAGTGCTCAATCAATTGCTTCGATTATCAATAGAGTAAATGCCATTCGAGGGGTTAAAAAAATAATCACGCAGTTACAGATTAAGGATAATGCATGAGTATCTTCACCCGTTTTAAATTTTTTCTCTGGTATTTTGGACACTTCAAAGTGGCCATGATAGGTTATTTAAAACCTCGCCTCATTAAGCTGACAGACAGCGATATTGTAATCTGCTTGCCTTTGAAAAGACGCAGCCGCAATCATTTAAATTCAATGTATTTTGGTGCTTTGGCTGTAGGCGCCGATCTGGCTGGCGGATTGCATGGTTTTTACCATGCGGAACGTGCGGCCTGTAAAACCTCTCTTGTATTTAAATCATTTAAAGCCCAATTTTTAAAAAGACCGGAGTCCGATGTCTATTTCGTTTGTTCCGAAGGAGAATCTGTCAAAAAAATGATTGAAGATTCCAAGGCCTCTGGTGAACGAATCAATAAGCCATTGATAATCAAAGCGTATACAAATTATCTCACCGAACCAGAGGAAGTGGCGGATTTTATTCTTGAACTCTCCATCAAAGTAATCCGCTAGGTTGGCTTGATACTCTATCCGTTCAATTATCTCAAAACGCCATCGTAGCGACGCGTTCCCTTTGGTGAGAGCAGTTGACAAAACACCAATAGAAGTCTAATTTTTAATCATAAAGAGCCTTTGTTGAACGTGATCGGGGTTGACTCAAATGATTGAATTAATTATCCAAACGCAACCTGATGATGAAAGCTGTGGCCCTACATGCCTTCATGCGGTCTATCAATACTACGGATTAGAATATGATTTAGAGGAAATAATCCAGACTATAGATCGATCCATATCTGGCGGAACACTATCTGCAATGCTCGGTAAACATGCTTTGCTGCAAGGATTTAATGCCAATATTTACATCTACAACCTGAATATCTTCGATCCAAGCTGGTTTCATAATGGTTCAGTAGATAATAAATTTCTTATCGATAAGCTTGATGCCCAGATGAACTATAAAAACGATCCCTACATCACTCATGCATCGGAGGCCTTTATTGAGTATTTAAAATTAGGCGGTAAAGTCTCAGCACATCCGCTCAATGTTACTCTTCTGAAAAAATATTTTACGCGGAATATACCCATAATAACCGGATTAAGCGCTACTAACCTGTATTGGAGCGCAAGAGAATATTTTACTCCTGAGGGAAAGTCCGTTTACGATGATGTGCGAGGCTCACCCTGCGGACATTTTGTTGTCCTGTGCGGATACGACGCCCAAAAACGACACGTTGTTATCGCCGACCCTCATGCTGAAAATCCACTGTTTCATAATAACTACTATAAAGTGAGTATTAATCGATTAATCAACTCCATTTTGCTGGGGGTCATCACTTATGATGGAAATCTCCTGATTATCGAGCCTAAAAATCAAGGCATTTAGTGACTCATCCATCCCCAGTATTGAAATGGATTCCGACTCATAAAACGCCGTCATCTCCTTTACTTCAAGGCTACCCAAACACCCCAGGATCGAGGCAACAGGAATTGTTAATGAAGTAATGGGGGTATTTCACCAGACCTGCACTTTGCTCTACAAAACAAACCAGTTTTGGATGAGGTTATGTTCGATCATTTTTGACTTGTATCACGCCAATAGATTGCTATACTCAAAGTCTACAGCGTCACAATAATTATTATAAAGTAAGTATGTTGCTTGATTAACTCTATAATGCTTGGTGTACTAACTTATGGTGCCAGGATGCCCATAAATCAATCCAAAGAGAGATAAATGCAAACAGTTATTGTTACAGATGATCTTGCAAGTTGGTCTTTTTTAAGCAAGCTTGCCCCAACAGTACATGCCTTGGACTATTTGAGTGGGGACGAGTACCATCAAAATAAATCCTACCGAGTGATTAATCTCTGTCGAGATTATAACTATCAAACAATAGGTTATTATGTGTCACTTTTGGCACAGGCACGTGATCATAAAGCATTACCTTCGGTCCATAGCATACAAGATGTCCATAATGTCAGTTTATCCAAATTAATATCCCAGGATACACATGAAGAAATTCAGCACAGTTTGCATGACATTAAAGGCAATGAATTTATCCTTAGTCTGTATTTTGGTCAAAATATGGCGAAACGCTATTCTACCCTGGCCAAACAATTGCATGGATTGTTTCCTTTACCGCTCATTCGATTTACTCTTGAAAAGAAAAAACAATGGCGAATAAAAACATTAACCCCTTTATCTCTTAAAGATGTGCCTGAGCATCATCTGGAATTTATGCGCCAATCCGCAGAAAGCTATTTATCCAAAAAAAGAGTGCATCAATGGCGTAAAAAACAACGTTTTCATGATCTCGCTATTCTGATAGACCCTACTGAGCAGAATGCACCATCCAATAAAAAAGCCCTGGAGTTGTTTATTTCTGCCGGTGAAGAATTAGGACTCAACGTTGATTTAATTGATAAAAATGAAAGCAAGTCAATCGCTGAATACGACGCTTTATTTATTAGGGCAACGACATCAGTAAACCATTATACCTATCGCTTGTCACGTCGAGCGGCCCAGGAAAATCTGGTTGTAATAGACGATCCACAATCCATCATCAAATGTTCCAATAAAGTATATCTTGCGGAATTACTAAGCAGCCATCAAATCAGAACACCCGAAACTCTGTTCATCAGTAAATACGATCAAGTTCTCCCAAAAATTGAATTCCCATGCGTTTTAAAAAAACCGGACAGTGCCTTTTCGCATGGCGTGGTGAAAATTGATGATGAAAAAAGTTTGATCAAATCGTTAAGCCAATTCTTCAAGACATCTGATTTGGTGGTAGTCCAACCCTTTATTCCTACTGAATTCGATTGGAGGATAGGAGTATTGGATAATAAAGCTTTATTTGCCTGCAGATATTTCATGGCCAAGGGACATTGGCAAATCTATGATTGGCATGGTGCACAAGAGCAAAAAGAAGGGGATCATGAAACCCTGCCCATCCATGCTGTTCCCGAAGCCATCCTGAAAATCGCCCTGAAAAGCACGCGTTTGATTGGTGATGGCTTATATGGTGTTGATATTAAAAGTCATGGCGACAAACATTATGTAATCGAAGTCAATGACAACCCTAATGTAGATAACGGCCTCGAAGATCAAATTTTAGGTGAAAATTTATATCACCAGATCATGAACGTGTTTCTTCAACGCATCCGCAGGAAGCATGGCTATGTCTGATTTCTCTATTTTTTCAGTATTGGGTATAGAAATTGAATACATGCTGGTGGATAAGGACACCCTGAATATCCAACCCAAAAGCGACCTGATATTAAGTACTCTGGCAGGTCATCAGGCTGATGAGGTTGAATTAGGTGATATTGCCATCAGCAATGAACTGGTAATGCATGTTCTTGAATTAAAAAATAATGGCCCCAAACCGCCTGATACGCCAGTAACAGAGCACTTCCAAAAGACCATACTGGAATTACAGCCGCTACTCGATCAACACAATTTATTATTATTACCTACTGGAGCACATCCCTGGATGAATCCGCACACAGAGACTGTACGCTGGCCTTATGGTAATAATGAAATATACAGACAATTTGATGCTATATTTGATTGCAAAGGTCATGGCTGGTCCAATTTACAGAGCATGCATGTCAACCTGCCCTACGCAAATCAGGAAGAATTTTATCAGCTGCATAATCTCATTCGTTTGATTCTGCCGCTATTACCAGCCGTTGCTGCAAGTACACCTGTTCTTGATGGAAAAGCCACAGGATTACTGGATTCGAGACTGTATTTTTACAGCCGAAATCAACAAAGGATTCCATCAATCAGCGGTGATGTCATTCCCGAATTTATAAGTTCAGAAGAAGAATATCAGCAAAAAATTCTTAACCCGATGTATCAAGACATAAGACCTTATGATCCCGAAGGTATTTTGCAGTATCAATGGCTCAATTCAAGAGCCGCTATTCCCAAATTTAATTGCAAAGCAATCGAAATTCGTATTCTGGACAGTCAGGAATGTGTAGAGGCTGATATAGCCATCGCTCACGCAATAAACGCTGTTTTAAAGAACTGGCAAGCTTCATCACGTTATTATCTGGAAAATCCCTGCGACACCCCAAGATTAAAACACATTTTTGATCGTGCCATAGAAACAGGATTGAATACTCAGGTAGAAGACATGGAGCTGTTAAAACAATGGCAACTCCCTGCACGATCCATGACACTCAATGAAGTATGGTCTATGCTTATAGAACAGGTTAGCTCTGAATTGACTGAGAAACAACAATCCGCGCTGGAATTGATTTTGAGTCAAGGCAATTTAAGTCAGCGCATCCTGAAGGCAGTAGGCAAGAACAACAATAGAGACTCATTAAAAAGAGTGTACGCACAACTTGCTTATAGTTTGCTCGCTAATCAACAATTTAGACCCTAATGAACACTATTGCGATAGTAATTAGTTGTGAACATGCTGTAGATACCGTCCCCAAGGAATACACCGCGTTATTTGCGCCATTCAAAGAATTATTAAAAACACATCGAGGAATTGATTTTGGTGCTTTAGAGATAGCTCTGCATTTAAAGGATACTCTACCCTGCGATTTTATTCAGGCTCATACAACTCGATTATTGATTGATTGCAACAGAACTCTGAATCGCCCATCTTGTTTTTCTGAAGTCACCCAAAACCTGCCTGATGAAGAAATAATGAACATCATAAAGCTCTATTATCAACCTTTTCGGGAAGAAGTGACTAATATTATTCAAAAACACATCAATCAAAAGCTCCAGGTATGGCACTTTTCAATCCATAGCTTTACCCCTGTAATGAATGGCCAAATTCGCTCAACCGATATAGGATTACTCTATAATCCTCAACGGCCTTCAGAAAAAAGTCTTTGTGAACGATTACAAAATGAAATACACCAACTAAATCCAGGCATTAGAGTACGCCGAAATTATCCCTATAAGGGCATCAGTGATGGATTTACTACATTCTTACGCAAAAAATTCAACGATGCAGAATACGTTGGGATTGAAATTGAATCAAATCAAGCATTAACGCAAAACGACCAATCGATAGACACTCTTAAAAAATTATTATCAGATAGCTTATTAAAACTAATATGTTAATATTAACTTAATAATGATCAACTATAATAAAAGCAATTAACGTATTTGGTATTTTGATGATTTCAGAAAAAATTCAGTTGATTTCAGAAAAAATAAAACTGTTGGAGTCACTTAAAGAACATCAGTTTTCCAAATCAATTGCTGCAATTCATACCCGAATTCTTGATACCTTACTAAGTCAAAATTTTAATCCTCGTATAGCTCCCTATCTAAGTAAAATTAATAAAGAAGGAGAGCCTTATACCAATTATGATCTCAATCCTGATAATATTTCTCAAATCAAGAAACTGATCAACGCACTATATTATGCCCGATTGGCCTTAGAAGATATTGAGCAAATTGATTTAAAAGGCAGAACCTATTCCAGTTTAAAGCTACTTTATCAAAATACCATCCATAAAGCGTATCAGGCATGTTATCTATTAACTCACCTGGATGTTGATGTAAGAGAAATGTTCAGTGAAGAATTACAGCTGCTTCTTCCATTGGCTGGAAAATTAATGGCCTTTGCAGACAGCCACTCTGAAGACACAAAAAAACTGGCTGAATCCCTGAGAGAATATCCACTCAGTTATAAAATTGGAGAAATTTCCGGCACCGCAGTAGATCAAATGCAACCTAACAGTGCTGACCTGGACTATAAATTCCTGACCCAATTTGGTGCTGTTTTACCCAGTTATATTGATCAATTCACCCAATACATCAAGGAATATTCATCTGAAATCATTGAAAAAGAACCCTCACTGAATAATGAAAAACTGGAAGAGCTACAAACCACTGCATTAAAGCTATTAAATGATTTGGAAAATTTAAAGGGAAATAGCCTGTTTTTATCATTTAAAGTTTTAAATTACATACACATCATGCGGAACATTCTTGCATTGTCCAAAAGCACTATTGAGCAAATGGGGCATTTTAGCCAATCGTCTCAGGATGTCATCCGCAGTAATCTCGCTCAATTGAAGTATGTCCTATTGCCTTCCCTGTTTGGTTTTGTCGATAAGATTGAAAATAATACCATGTTAAAACCTGGCACTTTATCAAATCCCTTAATGGAAAAGATAAAACCACTTTATGCCTTGCTCATTCATTACGCCTCAAAGCCAGTTGATTTTCAGGTAAAAGGTGAGGAATTACTCAGTATAGAGGACTCTCGTTTTCTGGCTTTAAGGCTGGAAAAATCCTATGGCCGTATTGATGCGGCTAATAAAGCGTTATTTAAAATCCAAAAAGCTGAAGACGCATTAAGCAGCTTCTATGAAATTCTTGAAAACCCACTCTATAAAAACAGTGCATTAAATCAACTGCCTCCGGAAATAAAAAATCAACTGATTACGCATTATAAACTGATTAAACCGTATATGATGCAAAAAGATTTTGACTTAAATAGCAAAATCATTGACAGTCTTAAAGGCCCCGAAAGCTACTTCTCCATGGCGGGTAGACCATTGCGCTGGCTACGAAAACAATTACCCGCAGATCACGTAAGCTTCATAATCGAACATAAAAATACATTACAAGATTTAATATCAAAAAAACGAGCGACCCAGATATTTCACATCAATCTGAATATGGATTTGATTAATTCGGTCAATAAACAAACCAATCTGGTATTGTTTCCATACAATAATCAAACCAACGTATTTTCTGTAGATGAATCCGAAGCAGTGAAGCAGAGTGATACCTGCGCTCTTCTCAGGCTAACCAATCAATACACTCTCAAATCAATACCAAAAATCCAATTTGAACCCCAAACTCTCTATCTTGAGGAAACCCTAAAAGGCTTAAAATACGATGTACTTAATCCTCAAGGCAAACGCGTATCTGCCATTATTCCCTGGGATAAGATTAGTGAGTTTCCTCATAATGTCAGTGAGATACTGGCAGCAAAGGACAGATTCTTACCCACTCTGTTGGAATTAACTGCTGACGCAGGGCACACGAAGCCGACCGATAAACTCAACTTGTGCGCCATGGAGAAACACGACCCTCAAACTCTCTATATTGAAACGACTGATAAAGGATTGAAATATGAGGTTATCAATCCTGAAGGTCAACTTGAAACAGCAATCATATCCTGGAAAAAATTGAACAATGTTCCTCATGATGTTTCATTAATCCTTGCCTCAAAAGAACAATATTTACCCAGGTTGCAAGAGGTAACTTCTGCAGCAGGGCATACCTTAAATTCTACTGAATTGAAATTTGACGAAATTAAAACATTGCTAAAAGGCAGAAGTGCCGTCATTTTGTTTAATAATAAAGAATTGATTTACGCTGACCCAGTCAATCAAACCGTCAGTGAGTTAAAACCCAGCGAAACAAACAAAACCAGTTTTAATCAACTAAAAGCTGTATGCACCCAGGCTTACCAAGTTGCAGGTGAGAAAGAGCTTGAATTAGTTACCGATGTAACCGGTCGCCGTCATCTTGGTTTTAAAGAAGTCAGAAGACAACAGGTTCTTAGTACCCCGAATAACTTAAGTGCGGATCAAGCTCTTGATCTGCATCAATGGTATAGAAACAAACGAGATAAATTCAAGATTGCCCAAAATGCCTATAATGAATTTATCGCTTTGTTAAAAAAACAAGTAGCAGTACCTGGAATGACAGGCAGTGGAGCTCTTTATATCAGCAACATGGATAAAACGGTTAAGGCACGCTGCCGTAATTTATATAACCTGTTTCAGCCTTATTTCATTAATGGGGTACCCTCTGAATTAAAAGCTGCAGCACTGGAATTTGATAAATATCTGGTGCATTCATTTTCAGGTGATACAGAACAAAGCCCTGCTCCAGCAACTGATTTGTTCCACCAACTCGATGAACATTTTCAAATATATTTTACTGATATTGATTCATCGTGGAGAACAAAAAGCAATGCTTATTTAAAGTTGGCTCAGAAGAAATTTGCTGCTGAGAATGAAGAGTCCTCATTGACGCACGACGCCACTATTGGAAACAGAGGTCATCATTTAATAAAACATACAAATTATTCAAAATACGCACATAATTTCAGAACAGAACTCTATAAAGTCATATTAGCGCTGAATCAATCCATGCAAGCCGAGTTGCGTCCACAGAAAGACGGAATTCCCTTTCCTGAACTGGAAGATCCCAAACAATTGGCCGCTCAATGCAAACAAGTTCTGGCGATTAAACGAATCTTTAATAGTCTATTTCATGTTGAAGGCATCATTCTTGAGCTTGAAGAATTAGATAACCGCAGTTATCAAACCAATTATGTAAGACATCTGCTCCTCGCTTATGGACACATCAATGAAATAATGAAACTGACCAAGGACCTTATAAATGATCCTCATTTTAGCCTCATTGGTCGTGAATTATTAGAAAAAGCTCAAGGGATGTACGCTTCCATTCAGGAACATAGCGACCCCTATCAAGTAGCTCATGCAGAAGTAAACTATGATAAACCCGTCCAATTCAACGGGCTTTGGTATGCACTCAACGCTTTCAATATTAGTCCAAAACACATCAGAAGTTTACGAAACAATAATTTTCTGACTGTAGAAGAATTAAATGAATTACATGTTAGTGCCAAACGCTCTGCTGTCCAGATTGAATCCATAATAAACAGTGCCGGTTCCTATTTTCAACTATTCCTTCAGGTTCCGAATATGTTTAGCCTGTACAGCAATCTGACTAGTAAACTCAATGAGTTTATCAGCACCGTTCATGACACCGTTATTAATAATCTCGATCAATTTGGCCCTAAAATTTTTACTCCCATGCTACTTGAAGCCGATCTTTGGGAGGATAAATTAGGATTAATTCCAGGTACATTATCTGGGCCTCTAAAACAAATCATCGATGAATTTTATAAAGGGTTACTGCGCCCCCTGGATTTGGATGCAAAAACCCATGTAGACCTTATTTGTGATAAAGCAACTTTGGTAAAACGACTTGAAATAACACAACAAAAAATTGATAGCGCGGAACAGCACCTGGAAAAACTGGATAAAAATTACAAGCACATCAATAACTTCTTTTCATATTATAAAAATTACCAATCTCTGACAGGCGGATTATTACCCGCTGATCCACTCTCTCTATCAATTGCCAAACAAGAACTGCTCAAAGCCTATAACAAAGCACTTCCCAAGCTGGTAGTGCTCCAGAACAAAGTAACCTTGGATCCGGAGAAAATCGATCCTAATTTCGATAATCTATTAAATTCCGGTCTTAAAGACTATCAGCCTAAACTATCGCAAATTAAGGAACTGTTTGAAGCAAGCCAAAATTACTATCAAGGCATTAAAGCAACCTATCAAATGCAGTTAAACACTGCCAGAGAAAAATTGACGTATCTTACTGAGTTAAACAGAGCACAGGATCAAGCCAATCTGCTCTTTATTCAAGAGTACACTACAGAATCCTTTAACAAACAAATGGAGGCGTTCTGCAATCGTCACATAGGGCTGCAATATACCGATAAAGAATACCGTAATAAGCTTAGGGAATATTTGTTGACCTTTAAAGACACCATTATCAATCAAGCAAAAACCACTGACGACATTAATCTGACGGTAAAAAATTTATTAAAAGAAAAAATCAAACTGTTTGAACAAGACAATTTTGCAAAATACTTCCATCTGGATACAGTACGTGTTGCATTGGCCCAATTCAAAAATTATTTCAGTATCTCTACCCTGGCGATTGAACGCAATTACTCTCTTTTTGAAAATGAAAAAACACTTGGTGAAAAAACAGAGAAAATTAATAAATTGCTTGAATTTGCTGAAAATGAACACCTAACCATTGATGAGCGCTTTTCCAAAATTGCATTCGATGTCAAAGATCCCAGTTTTGGACGAATAATACTTGCCCATAAACAAGAAGATCATTTTAGTTTTACTTACTTAATCCACTGCGTCGTATCGATACTCGAAGCGCTGTCTCTGTATACTCCAGCACGCAAAAGGCTGTACAACTCGTTGCAAGAATCGGTAAATAATAAACCTCAAATCAATGAGCTCGCAAAACGATTTGGTTTATTTGCATCATCTCAAACACCTGCGCCTCTTCCATCCCGCGTCCCCGAAGCGCCAACGGATGGTGAAGAAAATAACGACGATGCCGCACCAACTATAACAGCCTCTATTTAAGTTCCATTCCCAGCCAGACTATCGGCTGTAATATAATCTCATTAACTCCAAAGCTTTTTTTAAAATAGGCATTCGAGGTTTCGCGTTTGGAATGGGTTCCCCACGAACATTGGTAATAAGAGCGCCACCAGAGGTTCGTAACGTAGTCTGGCGATCCGGTTCTATCAGAGCCATATTGCTGTAACTCCCGGAGATGACAAAAGGTAAACGATTGTGTTCATCCAGCAAATCCTGACCAATACTGTAGTCAATAATAGGATTCTGACAGTCAAAAGCTCTTTTTAACAGAGTAGGAACGACATCGTAACTGCTTGTTTCATATTGAATAACTCGTGGCGATTGTTCCGGCCAATAAAGAATAAGGGGAACATGAACTTGTACATCGGTAAAATTACCAGCATGTCCCCAATAATTCAGATTGTTGTCATTAAATTCCTGGCCATGATCTGATGTAACCAAAACAATACTGTTCTTCAGATACCCTTGCTCCTCCAGAAGTGTGAGTATTTTTGCCAATTCGCCATCAATAAAGCGTACCGAATTCAAATACCGATTATAATAAGGAATCGGATCCACATCATTGGTCATGGCGATTCGTGAACATTCGCTTATAGCCGGCTGATAGGGAGCCGGGAAGCTTTGATCTCGACAATATCCATGTGGTGCATCATAAAACAGATTAAGAAAGAATGGTTGCTTCAAATCCTTATCCGATAAAAATTGAAGTGCCTCCTCGGTGACATATCGATCTTTATTTCCTATATCATCACCGGAGGCACCATACAGATTTATATTAGATATTCCCAGATAAATCGTTTTATCAAAGGGCGGAATGACCATTTCACTAGACCAGACTACCCGGAGCATGTAACTGTATTTTAATAGCAATTGAATCAATACAGGCGGAATGTTTTGCTCCAGCGCTGCCGTCCAATAACTGCTTGGAATAGAATAAAATAAAGAAAATAACCCCGGTTGAGTTGAATTCCCACCGCTTAGGTGCCTCTTGAATTGCCAGCTCCGTTCTGCAAATGCCATTAAATTGGGCATATATTGTGGTTTCAGGCTATCAAACCTCAGCGAATCAACCATAATCCAAATAATATTTGGTGGATTTTCAGGCCTTGAGCACTGTAAAGGATGAAGAGGATAATTCAAGGGATCATTTGAAAATATAGGCTGATAAAAATGCCCTTCTCCGTATCGATCGAGCAATGCTTCTGCGTTTTTATCCGGGATTAAATAGACGATTAGCTGATTATAAAAAGGTAAATTGGGCGTTTGTTGACTGAATAAATTATTATTTCGATCTACAGATTGCAGCAAGGTGAAATAACTGAACAAAAAACCGCCTAACCAAAAAAGAGCAATGGTTCGTCCACAGAGAAACTTGTCGGTTACTATGATTTTGTTCCAAACAAAATAAGCAATAACAACTTCTATAACCCAAACCAGGCATAAAACTATGATGGACAGTTTCAGTTCACTTCGGGAAAAATCAAAAACATCATGCCATTGCCCATTAAAAAATAAATTAAAAATATCCGTATTCAAATGAAATTTGAACATGGAAAAGACACAGTTATTAATGATTAAAAGGATAAGACTTAAGGTTGCGATGCACGCACTCAAGAACCAGATAAAACGTTTAGCTGGAATAATATAGGCAAAAATACCAATAAAGAGAGCGGGAATAAAGGCAAGCGCCATCATATAGGTTAAGTAATTAACCACGGCAAAACAAACAACCAGTATCTTTCCTGAAAAAGTTGAATAATCCGCCAGAAAATTAGCGAAAAGAGTAGGAGAAAGAAGAATTTTTTTTAAATAAAGAGATCCAATTACCCAAAATAAGACGCTGTTGATTAAAAAAAACCAGCCAACAAAACGTAGAATCAGTCGTTTATTTTGAGGAGTATTCATAATAATCAGCAGCCTTTTATGATAAATAGTGATGGAATTAGCTCCTAAGCGTTTCTCACTTGTCACACTTCATCCTCACGAAATCGGGATTAGCCTCAAAATGTATTATCAAGCCACATAATTGCATGGATAGACGCGCTCATGAAGATGATGAGCAAAATGAAGGAGCGTCCAAATCTCCCCCCAAGGGATATTACCTTGATCATTTTGAGCAATCAAATCCTATACACATTTGATCATTCGAAGTTGTTCTGAATTAACTCCCGACACACCATGAATTTAATACTCAAAAAAGCATTTACAGTAAGATGCGCTATACTTCCAAAATCATACTATTTATTTGTTCCTCCTCCTACGCAACAAGGATGTTATTATGGAATCTACACAGCAATTATCTCCTATAGGAATTGACTTAGGAGGAAAATTTACAGGAGTTTGCCTAACTCACCTTGAGACTTGTGAAGAAATCCCAAATCACTCAAATACCCAATATTCAGTTATATTAATGGATCAGAACAACTTTCAATTATCTCAGGAACCAAGAAGAACAACACGACACAGAATCAGGAATAAAAAAAGAAATCAATTTGTAAAACGTGTTGCACTACAATTAATTCAACATCTGATCTCAAGAGAGATCAATGTTAATGAAGAAACGGCGATCAGACATTATTTAAATAACAGAGGTTATACCTATCTGGATACGGATCTGGATGAATATTTAAAAGACGAATCCACAATTAACCTGCTAAAACAATTAACAGGCCACACCTCTGAATCCACATTCATTGACCGCTTTCTACAAAAAATGGAATATTTCGAATTTAGAGACGAGTTACAATCAAAAATCGCCCAACTCCCCCCCAATAAAGAATCAAAACAAACTATAAACAATATTAAAAATTTCATTATTGGTTTTGAAAAAAACAGCGTTGAAGGCCATCGCACCAGAAAACAGTATTTTCAAAATATCAAATCAGATATCGAAAATGACTATCGGCTTGACGATATAAAAAAAATACTCCCAACGGAATACCTCTCTAATATAATGGGGCATTTAAGTAATTTACAATGGAAAAACCTGCATCGGTACCTTGCAAAAGAGCAAAATCAATTCAATGAAACTGCTTTTTTCAATGAGTTTATCAGAATGCTCAAAGGGTTCAGACATTATAAAGGAAGCAGGGAGGCGATTGTCACTCATGAATTAATCCATCAGTTTGATACATCTCAACCTAACGAACATCTTAATTTATTAAAAAACACTTCTCCTGAATTAACTATCCCACCCTATGAAGCTAGAACCAATACGGGGATGGAAAAAGATCAAACTCTTTTACTCAATCCTGACGCACTCAACAGACTCTATCCAAACTGGCGGAGCTTAATACCAGGGATTCTCAATGCTCATCCATTTTTAGACCAGTCTCTCGATCATCTTAAATTCCGCGATCGTAAGCGCTTGCTTGATTCATCCTGTCAGGAGGAAAAAAGAGATGCATACATTTTACATCGGTATTTAGACATCAATAAAAAACTGGATCAGTTCAAAATTAAAAACCAACTTTCGTTTCTTTGTCATGGGAAGCAATTACCAACAAATTTATTTCAAATACATCAGCAAATGATTCAACATTTTACGCCTTCCTTAAGCAAAACCCTGATTGAAATATCACGTGCTTACAGCAAAGAAAGAGAAGACGCAGCGCAAGGAATCTGGTTTGAAAATATACATAACTTATGCGAACTATCTTATTTAAACCCTCCTAGAAAACAAAAAGTATTACCACTTCTTGTAGGCGCTGTCCTTGGAGTAAATTTTATCAATAATCAACAAAAATGGATTAAATTTAAGTTATTTTGGGACAGTCATAAAATAGGACGAACGTTATTAAAAAATAAATGTAAAGAAATTGAAGAGAACAGAAAGAAAACAGGCAATTTATTTAAAATTAAGTACGAAGAGTCATTACATCGACCTGATAAAACCTCAGACACTAATCTTGCCTCTATAATAAAAACGATACCTGATATTGTGCATGCTTTAAAAACGGCTCTTGGGCACGATGAACAGCAATCATCAATTTATAACAATCCCTTTAGCCTTGCTCAGCTCTATACCATTCTTGAAACCAAGCGAGATGGTTTTCATAAAAACTGTGTTGCTGTTACCTGTGAAAATTATTGGAGAACCCAAAAAACAAACGAAAATCCAGAGATCGCCTATGCCTCAAGACTACCCGCTGACAGCGCAAGGCCTTTTGATGGCATATTAACCCGAATGCTTCAACGGCTGGCTTATGAGATCAGCACACTCAAATGGGAGCAAATTAAAAATATTCCCAACAATACAAACCTTATACTTCCAATATACATTGAGCAGAATCGCTTCGAATTCGAGCAATCACTTAAAAAAATTAAAGGGAGCATAGACAAATCGCTTGAAAGTACTATTGCCAATCAAAACACCCATTGGGAAGAAAAATACCAGCGCATTATCAATGCATCAAATGATATTTGCCCCTATACAGGCTTATCGATTGGGGAGCAAGGAGAAATCGATCATATATACTCTCGTTCACTTTCAAAAAAACATTTTGGCATGGTATTCAATAGCGAAGCCAATCTCATATACTGTTCTTCCCAAGGTAATCATAAAAAACAAGAACAACATTATCTATTAGAACACCTAAGCCCAACCTATTTAAAGCATCAATTTGGAACGGAGCACATTAACGAAATAAAAGAGTTTATTTACCACAATGTTTCGAGCATCAAAGAATTCATCAGCTTTCACTTGCTTTCTCATGATCAACAAAAAGCAGCCAGACATGCCCTTTTTTTAGATACAGAGGATGAACTATTCAAAGTCATTACCAGATTTTTGATGACACAACAAAAAACACTGGTTAATGGGACACAAAAATTCTTAGGAAAAAAAATTATTGAATTGCTAGGCAATAAAGCGGAATCAAAGAACTTAAAGCTAGAATGTTCTATCAAACAAATAAGGTCCGAAGAAGTATATAACTACCGAAAATCACTTTCGCAACTTGATTCATGTTTTAAGAAAAGGACTGAGCAGCCATTTCCAAGCCATGTGGTCGATGCGACGATAACCATGGGGCTTGGACTTAATGAATACCCACAATTTCATCATGAACTCGATAAATATTGGTTCATCCAACATCTAATACCCAACGAAATTCATCTAAACCAAATTCAATCTAAAGAGAAATACAACAAAACAAAAATTAACAGTAGGGAATTATTTAAAGAATCCATCTATGCGGAGCATTTTATTCCTGTTTGGTTTAAAGGGGATCAAACGGCAATTGGATTTTCAGAAAAGTCGTTATTTGAGATAAAGCCATCCAATAAAGAAAAATTATTTGCTCTAATCAAAAAATACTCAACCAAAAACCCGGGCGATTCTTTATTGGAATTACAGAACTCTTCCAAAAGCAAGTGGGCTTATTTTCCAATAAACAAAACTCTTGCGCTGGGGTTCTTGCACACTTATTTTCATAAAGATATAGTTTCCCCTGATGATACCGATGCGCTTAATTTCATAAACACTCTTCGTTACTACACAATAAAAAAACCATTTACTATAAAGATTTTAAAAGACCCTATTCCCGATCTCAGTGTGAATTTTAAATCGACCAAAGGTGATGTTTTAGGCTCTTTTACCCATAAAATTATTTTGCCCGCCGCCAAAGATTGGGAAAAGCTTTATAAACACCCACGTTTTCTCTCCCTGAAAGAGAATCCAGATCAAAAAGAATTCAACCTGTTTATGCGTATGTATTTTCTATCGGAGACTAACCCAAGTTCAGAAAATAAACATAATAAAGACCCCCTAACATTACAAAAACATAATACTGTTCGAAAAGTGTTCTCACTTCCAATAGTCCCGGGAAACGCAGGCACAATGATGCGTATCCGTCGCAAAAATAATAAAGGCGCGCCTTTATATCAGCTTCAAACCATTGCAGGTACTCCAAGTAAAGGTATTCGAATTAATAATGGCAAACTAATCAATAAAGAAATTCTGATGAACGCTTATAAGACAAAAAATGTATCAACGATTAATGGAATCAATGACTCCAACATTCAGCACTATGCTCCATTTAATTATTGGCTCAGGCTACCTCTTGCAGGTTCAAAGTTAGATACAAAAATAATAAAGCTGGAAATGAAGCCCCACTCTAAAACAAGGCGTTATATACGAATTACTCAATCTTTAACCCATTTTGCTCAAACAATGACGGACGCTCTAATTATTAAACCCGATTACCTGAATTTGGATGACCCATTGAATATGCCCAATGAAATAGTATGTAAAAATAAGTTATTTGATAGTGAATTAAGCCCTCGTGATGGAAAAATAAAAATTACAGCCACAGGCCAATACGTAACTTATGAGTTTGAATCCAATCCAACACCATCATGGATTCAGCAAATCTACGTTACTGAATTAAAGAAAAAATCATGAAACATCTCACACTCTCTGAACATGGTAGTTTTTGTAAATTACAAGGAGAAAGAATCCTTGTATTTAATAAAGATCAAATGATCTTTGAATGCACTCTAAATCGTTTAAAAACGATAAGCATCGTCAAACAAGGCGTCACATTAACCTCAAATCTCCTCATTGCCTGCGCAATGAGAGGTATACAATTATTCATCATGGATTATACGGGTAAAGCCGTTTGCAGCGTGCAAGGAGGCCTTCATCGCACCGCCAAAGTGAGAGAAAATCAATTTAATTACATCAACTCAAACGCGGCAAAGAACACTGCAGTTCAATTCATTTTAGCCAAAATTAAAAACCAGGCTGCTGTTCTTAAATATTTTGGAAAAGCCAAAAACCGCCTTGAATCCGAAAAAATACACCTGCATAGCGCATCAAATCAAATTGGAACTATTGTTACACATTTAATCAATACCAATTGGTCAAAACATCAGGACTGGCGATTCATACTCTTGGGATTTGAAGGAAGTGCCGCCAAGATATATTGGGATGCAGTAAAAAAATCAGGATTAGTATGTGCCGATTTCGATGGAAGACGCCCAAGAAACAACAATGATATAACGAACTCCATGTTAAATTATGCTTATGCAATTTTATCCAGTTGGATTTGGCAAGCAATAACCAATGCTGGGCTGGAGTTATACGCTGGAATTTTACATACGTCCAAACCAGGTAAGCCATCACTCGTATTAGACATAATGGAGGAATTTCGACCCTGGTGCGCAGACAGGATCATTTTTAAACTTCATGCCCGCGCCCAAAAAAACCATGAACTATCCCCTGCGTTAAAAAAAGTATTAATCAGTGCAATGGCGCATCTCTATGCCAAACCTCTTCCATACCATAAACGAAGAATATCTCTGGAAAGCATTATTCAAAGACAAATTTATCACTTGTCTGCCGTGTTTTCAGGAGAAGGAAAATACAAAGGTTATTTATTTAAATGGTAAAAAAATGCAAATTCGACTCTATAAAGAATACATAATATCTTACGATATTGGCGACAACTCGATCCGACGCACAATATTCGAAAAACTAAAAGACATCGGTTTAACACCAATTCAAAAATCTGTCTTTTGGGGTTATTTAAATGAACCTGAGATAAGGTTTATAGCTAATTTTCTTAAAAAAGAACTCAATGAGCCTGATTCCGCATTTATTACACCTTGCACACTAGCAAAAGAGTCGGAAGTAAACCTCATCAATCTGAAATTAGATGAACTTAGGAAGCCGGATGGACACATCATTATTTAAGTTGCCTGTAAATATGATCAGACAGTACTGCTTTTGTCCTCGAATTGTTTACTACCATCAAGTAATTGGGCTTAAAGTTACCTATCCAGGCTGGGTTCACTATGGTGAAGAATACCAAAAAAAGCAACAAATACGAGATAAAAGAAGAACGCTCTCAAAGTTTAAACCACTTACTGAGCGAGCCGTGTTCACTCATAATGTAATGCTTGAGCATGCAGCTTATCCTTTCTATGGCATATGCGATGGATTAATAGAAGATGAACACGAGATAATACCTATTGAATTTAAATCATTTGCATCAAAAATTAACTTAGGGCAAAAATTACAATTGACTGCTTATGGATTGCTCGCCGAATTAATTTTTGAAAAACAATGCACTCGAGGCTATATCGTTACAGGTGAAAAGGGCAAACCCAAATTGGTTACTATAAATGAAAAATCTAAGTACAAATTGCTTGAAATTTGTGATAAAATCAAGAAAATAATAGAAACAGAATCGTTACCATATAGCACTGCAAATGGCTTGCAATGCATACAGTGTGAGTTTCTAAATCATTGTAATGATAGGTTTTAAATCGTTATATGCTCGTTATGAATACGAGCATAGTCAAACGATCCAATCTTTAATTTTGTTGATTTCAGGGTATCGAAATTTAGATGATTTCACATTTAATTATGGTCTGTTTTTTCGAAAAATCAAACATAAATTCTACAATTTGCTCTTTTTCGAAAATACACACCTCCCATTCTATTCAATTACATAGATTATTCATAGAATTAGGTGTGCTCTAATAATCCCTCATCTAAAAATCCAACCGCTGAAACGAATATGCAAACAATTGCAAAACATGGGAATTACTAATAATCCCTCATCTAAAAATCCAACCGCTGAAACCGTAAAATTCTACTATTTTATTTATTCTGCTGTGCTAATAATCCCTCATCTAAAAATCCAACCGCTGAAACTTAAATATTTTATCTTGCTCAAGCATCTTAGGATCTAATAATCCCTCATCTAAAAATCCAACCGCTGAAACGTAATTCGGCAGTACTTCTCTTTTGGTTTTATAACTAATAATCCCTCATCTAAAAATCCAACCGCTGAAACAATATTCGATCAACTACCGATACATCAAGTTTATTTCTAATAATCCCTCATCTAAAAATCCAACCGCTGAAACTTTCTGTGGTGTAACCCACTCTATGGAATAACCAGCTAATAATCCCTCATCTAAAAATCCAACCGCTGAAACAATTATGTTGAAACTGATGATCCCATAGATGGGACTAATAATCCCTCATCTAAAAATCCAACCGCTGAAACTTGATATAGATGCTTGAACGTTTTTATCTTGTATCTAATAATCCCTCATCTAAAAATCCAACCGCTGAAACAGATTATCCTGAGTTATCCTTGAGCACCCTCTCGCCTAATAATCCCTCATCTAAAAATCTCGACACTGAAACCCTGGTTAATTAATATTATAGAACAGGATACAATAACTAATGGTTTCAGCGTCTAAAAATCGAATCAGCTAGGCTTAAATGAGCTAGCTGGCTCAGTAGTTGATGCGCTATTTTGTAAGTGTTGTGCATCAAATTTTGCCAGTCCTTCCTGCACGTGTTTCTCAACAAGATCATTTCTTACCTTAACAAAGAAACTACCTGCTTTAGCTGGAGCAAAAATTCCATTAGTTTCAGCTCTCAATCGCTGTTCTTCTAATAATCTTAGCTTTTCAATTGATACAGCTTCCGGCTTAGTTAGATTAAAATCATTTTTTGTGCGCATCTCGATTCTCCACTTAAGTATAAAAACCGGACAATATAATTTAAAAACACGGATGCATGCAAGGAATTTGTACTTTTTTATAGTTGTGAAAAAAAATTACTTTATCTGAAAAACCCAAACAGCAAAAACAAATTATGAATTCATACCCCCTGGAATCAAGGTAAAATTGACGATAACTCCCCACGTTCTTAACCGAATCTCCCCTCGCCCCTGCGCGCAGCGTGGGGGAGAGGGAGACTGAATGAGTTGCCACGTTGAGCAAAGATATCAATCCAGAGAAGTACCCTAACCATGAAAAAATCCTAAAGAACCAATCTCTTTATAATCCCCTCATTTATTAAAGGCCATTCGCTGGATAATATACTAAAAATAACCGTATCAGTAATGGAACCATTGTGATGAATCATATGTTCACGAAGCACCCCCTCCTCCTTTGCTCCCAATTTTTTAAGATTGTTATATGAGCGCTCATTCTTGGGATCTGTAGCAATTTGAATTCGGTTAAACTGCCATTCTTCAATCGCCTGACGAAATAACAACCACATGCACTCAAGACTGATTTTCTTTCCCCAAACCTCAGGAGTAAGCCAACCATAGCCAACCTCTAAACGCCTGTGCTGCATGTCCATATCATAATAAGAACGACAACCAACAACCTGACCATCAACGTGACAACGAATCGCGTAGGTAATTTGTGTCCCCAGCGTCTGCTTGGTTAAATTTTCATAAAACCAATGATCAAAATACTCGTTATAGGCCTTCATTGGCATATAAGTCCAAATCCGTTCATCATTTGCAGCACGGCGCAATGATTCATAATGGGTCTTATCCAATAGTTCGAGATGAATGGACGGGCCAGAGAGGTTTTTTAGAACTAACGGATGATTAAGCATGGTGCTTTTCTTAATAATGAATTAAATAAGGTCAATTCAAGCTTATCAGCTCCAACCACAATAGTTCAACCCATCAGATTTTTTATCACTCTACCATACAGCAATTTCAGAACCAAAAAAAACAACATGATTGTTTAATATCCAATTCTTCCTTATAATCCGCATCAATAACAATAACAATAAGGTAATTTCATATGAAAAAATGGATCTTGGCAGCAGCAAGCAGCATGGTTATGTTTAATGCCTCTGCAAATGAAGGTTTTTGTGGATACAAAGATTTTTTCCATTTGAGTGATAAATCACATCCAGGAATATACGTTGTCAGTGGTTATAGCGAATCGGATGTCATTTTAGAACGAGTAGGCCCGCGCAGTTTTATAATTAGAGACGGTTTTGATTGTCGCTCAGGTTATGCCCATGTAACAGTAGCCTATGATACTGAAAACTGGTGCGTACTGGACATTAAAGACGGCCCATTTATGTACACACCAACCGTTACTGCATCATGCAAAGGCATACGCTATTTAGGCCTGAGCTACGACAGCTTTGGAAGCTATTCTTACTCAATTAATTTGGACTAAGAGCTCATTAACGCTTTTTGATCCCCAACGCAGACATTAGTGCGCGTGTCATATCGCGCACAAGCTGACGTACAATCTGGCGAAATAATGTATTTTTCGTAACAGCAGTGATAACTGACGGCTCATTTGTTTCATTACTCACCTTGGTTTTTGTGTTTTGCTGTTGTTCTGATGTGCTGTTTTGAGCAGCCAAAATTTCTTTCGCTGAGTTTCTCTCCTGACGTTGACGATAACGTGGATATAAAGTTGAAGTAGCAACAACCTGATTTAACTCTTGATCGGTTAAAACTCCCATCCGCGATTCAGGTGCTCGTATCATACATTGAATCAAAGGGGTCGGCTGACCTTTTCCATCCAAACTGCTGACCAAAGCTTCCCCAATACGCAATGCAGTTAACAATTGCTCCGTGTCATAATGTTCGGATGGGGGAAAATTCTGAGCGACCAATTTCATCGCTTTTCGATCTTTTGCTGTAAAAGCGCGCAAAGCGTGCTGAACTTTCAAACCCAACTGGCTTAATACACTTTCAGGAATATCATTAGGCGTTTGAGTACAAAATATGAGTCCGACTCCCTTGGAGCGAATTAATTTCACCATAGTATCCAGCAAACTCAGCAGGGCTTTACTGGCATTACTAAAGATAAGATGCGCTTCATCGATAAATAGAATGAGCTTGGGTTTGTCCGGATCGCCTAATTCAGGCATAGTTCTGTAAACGTCTGATAATAATTTCAGCATAAAGGTTGAAAACAATTTAGGCTTATCCTGCATATCCAAAAGCCGTAAAATTGAAATAACGCCCAAACCTTGTGCATTGGTTCGAACCAAATCCAAAACATTAAATGCAGGCTCACCAAAAAATCTGTCACCTCCCTGAGATTCCAATTCAATGATTTTACGCATAATCGTACCTACCGAGGACGAAGCAACACTGCCAAATCGCGCTTCAATTTTATTTTTTCCTGTATCGGTCTGAACAAATTGTAATAAAGCTTTCAAATCAGCCAACTCAATGAGCGGCAATTGCTCTTGCTTGGCGTATTCAAACAATACCGTTACAACCCCCTCCTGAGTATCGTTCACATCAAGCATACGGGCAAACAAGACGGGACCAAAATCAGAAACAGTTGAACGTAGCGGTACACCAGGATGAGACTCATTCAAGGTAAGAAATTCAACAGGAAAACCACGAGGATTAAAATCCAGATGCAAGGATTTGCTTCTTGTGATCATGGTCTCGGATGCATCCCCAGCCATAGCCAGACCAGAAACATCCCCTTTAATATCCATAACCAGGCTTGGTACTCCTGCTAATGAGAGTTGTTCACTCAAAACCTGAATGGTTTTAGTTTTTCCACTGCCTGTAGCTCCAGCTATCAACCCATGTCGATTAAAGGATTTTAACACCAGATTTACTGGAGCATCCGTAATGAGTTGATTTTCAACTTCAATACCACCCAATTGCAATGAAGGTAAGTTTCCGGTTTGGTAGGGAATACGTAAATCTTCATACATAAAAAGAATCCTTATCAATCAAATATCTTAAGTATAATCTTAAAACCCTGATATTGCTTTAATCCAGAATGAATCGTGCAGCCTGCTCTGCGATCATCATCACCGGAGCATTTGTGTTACCCGATACGACTTGCGGCATAATGGACGCATCAGCAATAACCAGTCCGGTAATGCCATGGACATGCAGACGAGAATCCACCACGGCCATGTCGTCATGCCCCATGCGGCAACTTCCCACTGGATGGTAGACGGTATCAGCACGTTGCCTTATTAACTGAATGATTTCTTCGTCTGAGGTTGCTTGATACAAAGGCCTGGCTTTAAAAGGAGAAAAAAGCTCATGCTCCATCAGTTCCTTGGTCATTTTATAAGCGCGCAACAGAATCTCTAAATCGTAATCATGAGCTAAAAAATTAGGATCAATTGCCGGAGCATGGAATGGATTTGCGGATTTCAATCGGATTCGACCACGACTTTTAGGACGAAGCACACAAAAATGCAGCGACATTCCTCGCGCGATATGAAACTTATGACAATGCGCGTCAACAATGCCCGGAACAAAATGCAATTGAATATCAGGCCTGGCTTGTCGTGCATCAGTAGAAATAAATCCACCCGCCTCTGCAAAATTTGTAGTCATCATCCCTGTTGCGTTGGTTTTATATTCACGATAGGCTTTAAAAATATCCCATAGAGCGGTGGGGCCAAAGCCTAAAAGATTGGAATGGTTGGCTTTGTATACATGGACATAGTCTGGATGATCATGAAAATTTTCTCCCACACCGGGCAATTCATGAATGCAGTTGACTCCATGACGTGATAACTCTTCTCGCGGCCCAACTCCCGACACCATTAATAAATGCGGTGTATTAATCGCTCCAGCACTTAATATAACGTTCTTTCTGGCGCGAAACTCTATGATGTTCCCTTTATGGCGTACACTTATTCCATGACAATGCGTACTGCGAATCAATAATTTTAAAACGCGCGCGCGGGTTAAAATCGTCAAATTGGCTCTAGTCAATATTGGGTCCAGGAATGCATCTGCTGCGCAATGGCGTTTGCCTGCTTTCTGAGTCACCTGATATAACCCAATTCCAGACTGACTTACTCCATTAAAATCGGGATTATAGCCATACCCACAAGCTTTTCCTGCCTCAACAAACAATTGCGATACTGGATTAGGACTTAGTAAATCATTTACAGCCAACTCACCTTCTTGTCCATGATATGAATCATTAATTCGGTAGTTGTGCTCAATTTTTTTAAAAAGAGGCAAAACTGAATCATAAGACCAGTCCTTTGATGTAGTTTGCGCCCATTCATCATAATCTTCGCTTTGCCCTCTGATATAAATCATGGCATTAATAGCACTGGAACCACCTAGCGCTTTACCTCTAGGCTGATAGCCGCGTCGATTATAAAGTCCTGGTTGCGGCTCAGTCCAATAATGCCAGTTCTTGAGCCAAAAAGGCATGGTCAAAACAGTGAGAAAAGGAATTTGAATCAGAGGAGATTTATTACTGCCCCCTGCCTCAACAAGTAGCACTTGATTCGCCGGGTTTTCACTTAATCGGGAAGCAAGTACGCAACCAGCACTTCCTCCACCTACAATAATGTAATCAAATTCCATGCTCATGTTATCCATTGATTAAAAAGCAGGTTTTAATAACGCGGTTGAATTACAATGCTTATTTAAGCATCACAACTCAAGTACACTGTGAGCAAATACCATATATATTCAGCGCGTGATCCGTCATTTTAAAATGTGCTTTTTCCGCAATAACTTTCTGTCGTTGTTCAATGATCTCATCAACAAACTCTTCTACTCGGCCGCATTTTACACAAACCAAATGATCATGATGCTCACCCTGACTCAATTCAAAAACGGAATAACCCCCTTCAAAATTGTGACGGGACACTAATCCGGCTGCTTCGAACTGGGTAAGAACCCGATACACAGTAGCCAGACCAACATCTTCACCTGTTTCCAATAAAGCCTTATAGACATCCTCAGCGCTTAAATGATGATTACGAGATTGTTCTAAAATTTGCAGTACCTTCAAGCGCGGCAGGGTAATTTTTAATCCGGCTTCTTTTAACTGCTGACTCTCTTCCACTTGTGCTCCTTAACAGTAATGAATTTGCACCCGTTTAGTGGTGTCTTTAAATAAATGGCATGTTATTATGGCGAAATTTTTCACGGTAGGCAAAAAATATGCGAATAATAACCCTTATAGTAACACTCATTTTATCATTAACTTTGACTCAATGTGCATCCTATGATTTTGCCAGACGCATCAATCAGCAAGGGAACTTGCTTCCCCAATCAAAAGTTGAGCGATTAAGAGTAGGAATGAGCAAAAATGACGCGGCTATTTTAATGGGAACCAGCCTAATGAGCCCTACATTTAATAACGATCGCTGGGATTATGCATATACCTGGCGTCGAGGTATGGGCAGCATGACCATCAAAACCGTTGTTATTTATTTTAAAGGAAACTCGATAAGTCGAATTGAACACAAACCCTAATCACAAGCGGCACCCTGGCAAATATCATAATCCAGGATGCGCTGTCCTTAAGTCAGGTTTGTTATTCCAAAACATCCATTCATACGTTTGGAAGATGATTTATTGATAAGAAATTGAAACATGGGGGGCACTGAATGCCAGCATACAGTGCCTTAAGCTGGTAGTTCCTTGCTGTAGAGAGAGGAGCCAAGAAAAGACGGGCATCGCGTTAAAAAGCCGCCTGATTTATTTTCTTAAGCGGGCTTTCTGACGTCTTTTCTCTTTAGGATCACACTGTAATGGCCGATATAATTCGACCCGATCGCCATCTTTAAGTACCGTATCCCTGGCAATCTGCTTCGCAAATATGCCCACGGGCAAATCCCTGGTTTCTGGATGAGAATCAAAGATCCCTGATGCCGTTAAAGCATCTGCTACGCAGGACCCGGGGTTTAATGCTAAATCAAAATGCACAACAGTGCCTTCCTTGGCAATGTAAACCACCTCAACTTTTACCATAGATAACCTCTGCCCGGTCACAAAATGCATCAACCATTTTATCGGTTACTTGATCGAACACAGGGCCAAGAAGCATGGAAAATATTTTTCCAGAAAATTCAAACTCTAGGTCAAAGGAAATTTTGCAGCCATCCTCTACCTCATCGAAACGCCAAAAACCTTCCAAATGGCTGAAAGGACCATCAACAAGGCGAATTTCGATCATTTTGTTAACTTGCAAACGATTGCGGGTAGTAAATGATTTGCTCATTCCCGCAGCGCCGATAACTAAGGTAGCCTGTACTTCATCGTCATCTCGATGATGTACGGTACTTTCTGCGCAATAAGGAAGAAATTCCGCATAATGGTCAACATCATTAACCAAACCATACATTTGTTCACAAGTATAATTGACTATTCGTGATCTTTTTACAATTGGCATTACACAGCTCCTTGAATCTGCTTATTAAGCCAAAGACTCAGGTCTTTGATTTCTTCATAACAAATGGAATGTTCCATTGGGTATTGTTGAAAAGAAATATCATTATATCCTTTATTCAATAACCAATCTCTACTTTGTTGAGTCCATAAAGGTAAAACAAGGGGATCAAATTGACCCGAGCCCATAAAAAAGGGAGTACTTTTATCCAATCGAGGGTTACTCGTTCCAGCCAGGGGCAAATAGGCCGATAATGCAATGACACCGCCTAAAGTATGTTCTGTATGAAGCGCAGTGTGCAGCGCCATTGCCCCACCTTGTGAAAACCCAGCAAGATAGAGTTGAGAATATTGAAAACCGTCATCGCACTGAGAATTCATTACTTTTCGAATTATTTCTTCTGATTGCTCAATGCCTTGTCTGTCTTCCCTGTCCAACAATTTCATTCCAACAATGTCATACCATGCGGGCATGACCATACCACCATTCAAAGTTACAGGGCGTGAGGGGGCATCAATAAATACATGCCGTATTGCCGCATCCTTAATCATTAACTGATCTGTCAATCCCATCATATCAGACGCATCAGCACCTAACCCATGCAGCCATATAACACATGCCTGTGCCTTTTCCTGCGGATCGTTTATATATACGCTCAAAATTGGTTCTCCACCAAAAAACTCAAATTATCGCCAATGAAATGGAGCAGCGCAAGTTAAGTATTCTTAAACAACAGAATTAATCGAGGCTCTAACCATCGCCAATGAGTCAATGACGATACAAATAAGGATTTGAGTCACCGGATTCAAAAAAAACCAAGGTACTTTAAAATTCAATCAATACACGAAACGCATCACTGCCCTATTTAAATTTAGAGCCAGGGTCGATATTCTCTTGCATTTTTATGTATAAAATTTTATCATAGTGTTTACCATTGAAATGGTTAGGTGTCGTTTGATTGGATAACCTGCCGCTGCATTGATTAAGCTCATTTTAGTGAGAGCTCTATAAATCTCACGCATAAAGCAGAGGTAAATAGATGAAATGTCAACAGCCCCTAACTGAAGCTTTCCCTATGATGCTAAAAATACAGCATTTTTAGTAAGAACACAGATGATGTTTAACGCTTATTGAGACATGAACGAATGATAAAGCAACTGATTAAGGAACTGGCAAGCAGACCTTCTACCAGTACACTAAGCAACGATGATTGGTTCTTGTACAGTAAACAATATCATGAATTAGAAGATTCATTACGTTCCTCATTCATCCATGTTCTTGCAACCCACAGCGGTGTCTCATCCTCACAGATATTAATCGCGTTAACTAGCCTGAATCAAGAAGACACTGATTTGGTAAACCAAAGAGACATGTTATCAGAGCTTCAAGCTGCCCAGGAAACTGCTTCTGAAAAAATCATCCAGATGCAAGATAGAAGTTGTTTTAAAAATATCGATATGGAATCCTTAACTATTTCTCGTGCAGAATGGCTAACCATTATCAAGAAATATGAGCAACAGAACAGGCACAATGTGACACCTACGTTCTTTTTTAGCACTCTAAGCTCCATCAGAAAAATACCCTATGACGACCTGACACACTCATTAAGCAAATCGCAACCCTCCAGAATGGCAAAGCGAAGCATTTTCAGAGAAGATGCACCGCCAGTCAAAAGAACATTTCAGTCGTTTCGCAAAGATGATGGCTTTAATCCACTCATTCTCGAAGAGACCGATGAAAATCGTTATCTTCAACCTCAAATTGAAGCTACTGGTGCACGATATGACAAGATGTTTCCGGCCACCCCCGATAAACGCTATCCGGCAGTGGTTAAAACTCCCGGAGGAAATAAAGCAAGACCACTTTGCAGAATAGATGGTCAAACTTTATTTAAACACTTAACGCCTGTAAGCCAAGCCCCCAAAAAAGGTCGGCTCAGCTTGCTTGATATATCACGGGAAGAGTTATTGGCCGCTATACCAAAGTTAAATTTAGAACAGGCTCAGGAAATACGATTTGTAGCCACGTTAGAAGGAATACAGGAGCGTTCCGGCTTGTCAAGACGACACAGTCAATTTTCGATTACCAAGGCAAAAGCCAGCGATGTATTTCGGGCTCATGGTATTGAAATTAAACCAGCTGAAGGACGATCATTTCATTGGTCGCATCTAATAGCCCATTTTTTAGCAGACACCCAGGAATTAACCACTGATACTCCCGAAAAGGAAATTATTAACCTGGTCCCCACTACAGATGCAGCAAATTATAATACCCTCGAAGCTGTTGAACTGTATATCAGAAAGAAACTGATTGACGAAGACACCAATAATATCCTTATTAAAGTAACCCCGGAATACACTGGTCAATCCCATATCCCTAATATGCTTACTTACGCGTTGTCCTGGGTCGAATGCTATGATAAACAACACGAACAGATTTTCTATATAAATCCTCAGTCGTATCAACGCATTACCAAAAGCATGCACGACTCAATTGATGTACTAAGAGAAAATAGCCATACCGTTCAGGATGATTGGCCCCCGTCAAGTGGCTTTAAATTTTAATTGGACAAAAAAAAGCCTTTGTAATCAAAAATGATTCAGGCGTTCATTTCTCTTTTATCAATAAATTTCATATAATAAAATTTTAGTATTGGCCTCGATCATGACCCGTTACTTTGCATTTTTAATTTGTGTTACAGCATTACTGATATCCGCTTGTGGACAAAAGGGCCCATTGTATTTACCAGCTCCTGAAAAAAAACCTCCGTCTGAATCATCCCAAAGAGATTGATTATGAATATTCGATTTACAAAAATGCATGGTTTAGGTAATGACTTTATGGTGATTGACGGCGTCAATCAAAAAATTAATTTACCCCCTCAGCAAATCGCATTATTAGCTCATCGGAATACAGGAATAGGCTTTGATCAATGTCTGCTTATTGAACCAGCAAAAACGGAAGAAGTGGATTTTAGCTATCGCATTTTTAATGCCAATGGGCAAGAAGTTGGGCAATGTGGAAATGGGGCACGATGCCTTGCCCTTTTTGCCCAATATTATGGATTAACTTCAAAGAATAAATTAACCGTCGCGACTCAATCCACGACCATGGAATTAATCATTAATGACGATAACAGCGTAAGCGTCGATATGGGCAAACCCAAACTGGCACCCCAGGATATTCCATTCATAGCAGAACACCAATCAGCGGAATATTCACTGGATTTGGATCAGCATACACGGGTTACGCTTCATGCTATTAGTGTTGGAAATCCTCATGCGGTGCTTTTGGTACAGGATACAGAATCAGCCCCAGTGACCGAGCTGGGAAGACAAATCACGACTCACCCCCGATTCCCGGAGCAAACCAATACGGGCTTCATGCAAATTATAAACGAGAATCATATTAAGCTCAGAGTTTTTGAACGAGGTTGTGGAGAAACAAAAGCCTGCGGTAGCGGTGCTGTAGCAGCAGCTGCAGTTGGACGTTTATTTTATAATCTATCAGAACAGATCACCGTATCGCTTCCCGGGGGAGATCTAATCATTGAATGGCCTCATTTTAATGATCATCTTACCCTCACAGGTCCTGCCACTTTTGTTTATGAAGGCACGCTGTTTTAGTGATCATAGTCACAAAAATACAACAGCTATTGAATTTTTCATCCAAACAGTTATGCTGGTCAAAACCAGCATTATTACATCAGTAAGCCTAAAGCTGGAAAATCCACAGAATTAAAAACCAATACAGAGTTCACGGTTTATTCTCAAGCAAATGATTAAATCAAATATCAGTGAATTTATGGTCAAGGAGGATTAACATGCATAACAATGCCGCCATGAAATTCAGTTTATTGAAAAAATCGATCAATACACCGCAATACCAAAAATCAATCACTGCAACTTTAGACGCTCAAAACGAATTTATCAGCACACTCCAGACAAACCAGTATACGCATTATGAAATCCTTGAATTAATTCATATGGCTCAGGATAAATTGGTTCGAAGCCTGTTAATCACCCATTTATTAAGTAGGGAAGAATACTTAAAAAGTCTTATGGGCAATTCCATATTGAACAGATTGGGCTCACATGAATCCCATATCCCGTCACGACTCAATCCACTAATCCACCAGATGGACATCACGCATTTAACGCTTGAGCAAATCAAACGACTCCAACCAGAAGCAGCAATCAGTATTCTCTGCTCAATACCTCACTTCCATTTATTAAATAAAGATCAAATTAATGAGCTTATAGGGCAATACCCCGATCCGGCAGTAATCCAGTATTGGATCAATCACTATGCCTTGATGCCCAATGCATACTATACCTTGGCTCATCTAAGCAAACTGGTTGATACACACGTACTAAACGAAGTACACCAATTGAGCCAGGATAAAAAGACGGCAATCATCAACTCCATTTTAGAGCATCTGGATTTATACAATCCTTTGTTTAAACTGTTACATGAAGATGAATTAGAACACCAGCTTAAAACAGCAATTAATCATTATCTCAATGGCAATCATCATCAAAATTATGTCATCTATATCAAACTGTTAACTAGAAAAATATTTTTAGAGCAGACATTGCTCTCTTTGGATACCATTCAACTATTAATTTCGTTAAACGACAACAAAGAATTCAGCGAAATAACAAACAAAACCAGTTACCTCATCAATTATTATCTAAGGTTCAAGGCTCAATCAGGTGATACCCAACTCTTTTATAATGAAGGCAAATTAAATATTCATGTAATGACCCAGCTTGTTCAATTAAGACCTTCATTACCTCCAAAAGAGGAAGAAACAAGACGCTTGCTCAAATGGATTCAACCTGCCGAACAACAGCAACCTCAATCCATCGTTGAACAAAATCCCATTCCAGAAAACTCGCTCATTCCTTTGTTAGCACAAAAGGAAAAGTCAGTAAGAGCATTCGATTATTTTTTATTACATTGCAAAGGAAATACAAGAAATCTTTCTAAAACCATAAAGAACTATCTAGAGTATCATGTACAAGAGGGTTGTTCGGAATCTCGTCGCAAAACGATATATCATACCGCAATATTAATGAATCGCCCTGAAGTTAAAAATTCCGTACGAGAGGCAATATATACCTCTCTCCTGCACTACCCGGAATTATATGATGAGAGTATCAGTTGCTGGCTGCTTCGCTATGATGCCAAAAGAACGCTGCAGCATTTTGGTCTAAAGGGAGGAGCTCCCAATTATATTCTGATAATGGAATTGTGCACGGATGCCCTCAAAAAGCTCGATCCCACTAAAGACAAGCATATTATTCAAATAGCAAATCAAGCTTATGCCGAAGCAAAGCAAGAATTGTCGTTTAGTGAAGAAAAAGGGGTTTTTACTTGGTTAATTCAACGTATTAAACGGTGCTGGATCAACGGTTGGACAGGATTCTTTTCCCCCAATTTGCCTGAATACGTTGCGCCCTCCTATACGAAACCCATTGTTACAGATAGAGAACTGTCTGTTTTAGAACCTGAAAGCAAACCCACTATAAAAGACTCCGAACAGAAGCTTGCCAGAATTTTAAAAAACATAGAGAAACAATGCACAATTCAAAATATTGATGAATTAATTGATATTATGACTACAAACTCGTTCAAGGCAAATGCTCAAAAGGAGCTGAACTTAAGAACCCGAATCAATCTGTTGTTTCATCAACTTATACTAGACAGTAAACAAAATAAAGGAATTAACTCCTGGTTAGCCAAAAATCATCACATATTAAATGCAAATCGCTTTCGTCTTTTAGAGCTTATATTCACACATGGTTCTCAAGAGGATTTGGAATTGTTTATAAACCAAGTGAATGACGATTCAACCTATTTACCACCGGCTGGTGATACAACACAGATACAATCAATAGTTAGTGAATTCAAGGTCGTGTTACCCGAGCTGAATGATGAAATCGAATTACCTTCTCAAAAAGGCGCTGCTGCAGCATCAGACCTATTAAGCATGGATACAATGTCCAATCTATTTAACAATGCCTGGAGTTGGACAAAAGGAAATGTTGGTGTTTTTTTTTCCAACAACTCTGCTCTGCCTCCTCCAGCAGAGACCCCACCTCAGACACCATTAAACCCGAATCCGCTTCATTAGCACTTTGCCCAACAATTCAATGCCGGGCAAATCTTTAGCGTGTATGAATGAATGGTAAGATTGCAAAGATTTACCCATCGAATAAAACAGCGCACTAATTAAAGATGGGGTGAAATGATGATGATGATAAAAATGTCGAAATTTTAAAGCTGAGTATGATCGGTTGAATCAAATGATTTAAGGATATTAATCATATGATTAGTTTAACCGTAATACTGTCATGCAACTTGACGATAGCCTCTTGATAAACCTACAATAAAAATAAGACTCTGATTTGGCAAAAATATGGATGAAAGAAGGTCATTTTTCAGATTAAAAAATAACGGAGAAATTCTGGCTAAAATTTCAAGCCAATATTTTGAAATTATTGATATATCAGCAACAGGAGCGCGCATAACGAATAATGCTCAACTTGCTGACGAGGGCACCATTGAAATCTCAATCAATCGATTTTCTATAGAGATGCACTATAAAATATTAAGGTTCGAAAATAATTCCACCATCATCATATTTACTAATGATGCTGAAATTAATCGCATTTTTGTTGCGCTGAAACAATTAAGGGACGAACGAAGAGCTCACAACCCTTAAATCTAATCAACGTGTACGGGCGTATTTGAGTGCAGGTTGAACGAAACGAGGACTTAAAAAAGCGCAGTGTACATCAGGTACATCCCACATTCCGCACCTGAATTCTGAATTACGTCATTCCCGCCTATTCTGAGTCATAGACGAAGCCATTACTTGCAAGCGGGAATCTATAACCACACTTGAACGAAGCGGCTTTCTGCTTTTGTTTTTATAAATAAGCTCTCCAGTAGCGTTCTCCAAGGCAATCAAGAATAATTTTGTGCCTGTCATTCAGATTTAAAATGACCTTTACATCGACGCCAGCAGTGAGTTCATGAACGCCAGTGAAACATGAAAAGATCCACTTGGCTGTTGGATTTTGTGTTGGTTTTTTCTTCATCTCCGGAAAAAACAGAGCCTTTTCACGAAGCCTGGTTCTGATAAGATGCTCAAAGGCTGCATAAATCATTAATGAGCAGGTCATAACCATGAGTAATGCCTCGATACGCTCTGGTTTTTTCAAGAAAAGCGATGCTGTTAAAAAATCCGGGCTTTCAAAAAGCGAAACCCACGCTCAACGACCTGTTGAGATTTATAGTGAGATAACAATTCATTCATGGTCAGTTTGTCACTGATGTCGTTCGTTGCAGGAATAAAACAGCCGGTTTCATCCTCTTTTGTTTCATTTTTTTGAAGGCTGGTCGCAAGCTTCGCCGTTACCTGATATTGAATATCACCTATCGCATTGGCTCCGGGGCGGCCTCGACCCTGATAACTAATGTCTTTGATAATTTCAATATCGAATGCCAGCGTGTAGTCCTGCTGCTCCAACCACAGGTTCAAAGCCTTTCTTGCATCTGATTCGCAGGAGATCGTTTGTCGACACAACTTCTTGAACGATTTCATCGATTGTTCAGTGCACTTGAGAATGTTTTTATGCAAGGTACGCAATTCCCGTTTGGTAGCTTGTGTGCTATGGATAAACAACCACTTTTGAGATACTCCGCCATACGATGATTCAACCCACGCAGCGGTATACCCTTCACAGATTGGTTCAAACAACAGCTGTTCCTGATTTTTACCAGATTTTTTGCTTCAACCAGTTTTTGTGGAACACGGGTAATGAAAAGTTGCTTCTGCTCTTGAAGGGTCTGAAGGGTTTCTGCAACGTACAAGGGCGTCATCATTGATATGTTCAGGCTTTATTCCAGTGCCCAAAAGACGTTCCACCGGTTTATCTGCAAAATAATCCGGGTACATGTAGAGAGTTCGACTCACAAAGCCCAGGCCATTTAATATCATCGCAACCAGTAGTTGCCCATAACTAATGTGGCGATGCTGTGATTGGTTGGGGAGTTGGTGATCAACAAACTCTGCAATTCCAAGCTCCTGACATAGAGCAGAAACCAGACCAAGGTGATCAACAGATTTGGATGTATAAGCTTGAAGAGTCACTTTTCTTTCACCAAAAGTGAGTAATAGATCAAAATCAAAGATCTGTGTCAAGTTTTTTTAAAAAAACACAGCAGGCTGAAAATAAAAGAGAGGCAGCAGAGAATGACTCTCGTTCAAGTCTGGTTATAGATTCCCGCTTGCAAGTAATGGCTTCGTCTATGACTCAGAATGGGCGGGAATGACGTAATTCAGAATTCAGGTGCGGAATGTGGGGTACATGAGCATTTTTTTATTTTCCTACTCCAAATACCCCAAACCTTGAACGGTCGTATTTGAGTGCAGGTTGAACGAAACGGGGCTTAAAAAAAGCGCTGTGTACATCAGGTATATGAGCATTTTTTTATTTTCCTACTCCCAATACCCCAAACCTTGAACGGTCGTATTTGAGTGCAGGTTGAACGAAACGGGGACCTAAAAATAAGCGCAGTGTACATCAGGTATATGAGCATTTTTTTATTTTCCTACTCCCAATACCCCAAACCTTGAACGGTCGTATTTGAGTGCAGGTTGAACGAAACGGGGGCTTAAAAAAAGCGCAGTGTACATCAGGTACATGAGCTTTTTTTTAAGCCCCCGTTTCGTTCAAGATGCGCCAAAGACGCCCGTTCAAGAGAGTTTCCAGCGACGGTGCATCCAGTTCCACTGCTCCGGATGAGCCAAAATAATCTGTTCTAAAGCCTGATTGTATTTCAAGGTATTTTGATAAAGGGCTTCTTGTGTAGAATCATGATCTTCCCATGGAATTGGATCATGAAACTCCAGAACGTGCTTACCATTAGGCAATCGATACCCTGCGGCCGGGATTACTGGCACACCAGTATGGCGAGATAGTGTAGCTAAACTTCGATAAGTCCCTGCTTTTTTACCAAAAAACTCGACGGCGATTCCATCTCGATTAACCAAAGAAGCATGTTGATCCAGAACAAAAATCACTGCATGATTTTTATCTAGAGCGTCACGGACTTGTTCCAGGGAATTTTTTTTAGGAATCACATTTAAGCCGACTTTGTAATAATTCTTAAATAATAAACGCTCTATCATCTTAAATCTTAAAGTCCGCCTGATAAAATGAAATTGTCCCTGAAATTCTTTAAAATTTAATACCCCACCTAAAGGTGCAAACTCCCAATTTCCGAAATGTCCAGTGACGACCAACACACCTTTTTCCTGTGCAACCACGGCCAACATCTTTTCGTGGCCAATGACCTCAACTTGATTCCTAAGCTTTTTTTCACTCATAAATCGTAACTGCAGTGCTTCTTTTAGTGATTTGGCAATGTGTGAATAATAGGCTTTTGCCAAATGTACTTTTTGAGCGTCAGAGAGTTGATCAGAATAGACCTGATGAATATTGGCCAAAACCAAACGTCGACGATAGGGCAAAAATCTATAAATAAACTTACCTGCCAGACTAACAGGCAAGGATTCGATTTGTTGTTCTAATTCAGTCACAGGAATTAATCACCAAACAAGCATTCATACTGGCAAAACCTCTGTTAATCATCAGAGCCGATGAGTGGGCTTTTATCTTCTGATGATTTGCACTGAGAGCTATCCCCTCGCAACTGCCAGCAGCATGCTCCAAATTGGCAATGCCAGGCGCACATTGGTTTTCCAGCGCATAGGTTGTCAATACTGCATCCAATACACCTGAAGCGCATAAGGTATGGCCCATAGACCATTTAAACGCCGTGACAGGAACATGCTGATCAGCAAATACTGTTCTAATTGATTGAGCTTCACTGTCATCTGATTTACTGTTTCCATTTCCATGGGCGACAATTAAGCCAATGTGTCCGGGCTCCAGTCCAGCTGATTCCAGAGTTTGATTGATTAACGCAGTCAAATGGTGGCCATCGGATTCAATGGAAAACAATCCAGTTGCTTCACTCGCCGATTGACCACCCATAATTTCACCGTAACACTTGGCTGAACGGGCACGAACACTGGCTTCACTTTCCAAAACAAGTGCTGCAGCTCCCTCTGCCAGCAAGGTTCCATCATGCTCACCATCAAATGGTTTTAAATGACGATTACTGACTACGCCCAATTTCTCATAATAAAATAATGATTGTGGTTCAATTCCCATGTCATAAGCAACAACGACAGCTCGATCCGCTTGACCACTGCGTATTGCATGATATGCCTCCAAAATGGCTTGCGTGCCACCTACTGCATGGTTGGTGACATTGTGGTTTGGTCCTTTAAAGCCATATGTAATACCAGTGTACGCAAGAACATTATTGGGTAAAATCCTTAACAACCACATTGGGTGAACTTCGTCAAAAAGATTTTTAGCAAAGCTCTGCATGTCATCTTGAGTTTTAGCTAATAATGGTAAAAAATCATATTGCTGAAAATATTTATTACCTGGTGAACCGACATAAACAGCGGTTTGCTCATTAAATGATTCAGCAGACTCAAGAGTATCTCGATAGGCAAGCATTTGACTGTGTTGTACCGCTTGCACAGCGGCATTAATGCCCATAACATCCTGGCGGGAGATAACTTTAATTAATTTTCGATCAGGCAACATTTTAGCGGGTTGAAAATCTTTTAATTCACCACCCAAACGATGCGACCACTGGGATAAGTCCCAATATTTAATTTCATCTATTCCACTGTCACCGGACAGAATTGCCTGCCAGGTCTCATCAGCAGTGTTTCCTGACGCAGTTAACGCACTTCGTCCTGTTATAAATACTCTGTTTAGATCGGTCATTGACGTGCTCCTTCAAACTCAGGATGCTTGAACAACAGGCAACTATTTGAACCACCAAATCCGAACGAATTGGATAAAACAACCCCCAGAGACTTTTCTCGAGGCCCTTCTGTAACATAATCCAAATCACATTCAGGATCAGGATTTGTTAAATTAGCAGTTTGAGGAATTTGCGCCTGCTCTATGGATTTTACAGATAAAACCGCTTCAAGAGCACCTGCCGCAGCGATCAAATGACCCGTTTGGCTCTTGGTAGAGCTCGTCGGTAAACTGGCACTTCGGCTACCAAATACAGCCTTAATGGCATTAGTTTCACTAAGATCATTCATTTTGGTTGAAGTCCCGTGGGCATTAATATAATCCACATCACGAGCTTGAACTCCAGCGTCTTTAAGAGCGCGTTCAATAGCCTGAATTGCGCCATCTCCATTAGGATGAGAATCGGTAATTCGGTACGAGCTTAATGAGTTACCTTCGCCAGCGAGTTCAGCATAAATACGAGCACCACGTGCTTTTGCTTGATCCCATTCTTCAAGAATTAGAAAAGCAGCGCCTTCGCCCAGAACAAAACCATTACGCGCTGCGTCAAAAGGACGGCTGGCGCTATGAGGCGTATCATTGTAGGTAGATAAAGCACCCAATAAACAAAAACTGGAGAGACCCAATGGATTAATCATGGAATCAAACCCACCGGCAAGCATAAAATCAGCATCTCCACGACGAATAACCTGCATAGCCAAACCTAAAGCTTGGCCGCCTGATGCGCACGCAGTATGGACTGATGATGCATAACCAGTGATACCAAAATGCTGGATCAGTAATGACAATCCTGAATTAGATGTGGTTTTTCCAAAATCGGTTAATTTATAAAATTCCCTGGAATTGGCCTGTAAAGCGCCCCAATCCGCTTCACCGCTTAGTGCACAGACTTTTTGAAATCGCTTCAAATAGTCAAATTCAGCGGTCATCATGCCACTCCCCGTTACAACTCCCCATCGTGAGGAGTTCTGTTGGGTTGGCATTACAGCAGCATCTTCAAAAGCCTGACGTGCGGCTTCCAAAGCATAATGAGTAAAGGACATTGCGAAACGGGTGTGTTTTCCCTTTAGAGAAGGGTCAGGGATAAAATTCTTCACTTCTGCCGCGATATAAGTTGGAAAAGCGCTTGCATCGAATTGCTTGATTTCATCGATTCCAGATTTTCCGGCAATCAAATTACTCCAGGTGGAGTCAACATCATGACCTATGGGTGAAACGGCACCCAGCCCTGTTATTGCAACTCGTCTTTTATTCATCTCATCAACCTTTAGGTATAAGCACTAATTCCACAACACATACCCGCTTACCCTCTACTTCACTGCGATAAGACAGGATAATTTCTTCATCAGTTTGTTGCTTGACTTTCACAGAACACACCACAACATCGCCGGGAATAACAAAATCATTCATTTTAATTTTTCGCAATTCACTCACTCGATAAGCGATTGGAAATCCTGCCCGTGCAACAAACTCACGCGCCAGGTTTAATTTACACTCCAATAAGACCGTCATGGGTAAAACCGGTTTCTTGGGAAAATGATCTGGAAAATAGGGAGCCGCAAGAGAAATTCTCTTTTCTGCAGTCATATTGACGCCTGCTTCACTTGAAGTGATCCGATCAAACATCAAAGGTGCAATTGTTGGCCCATGACCTGTCAGCTCATTACTGGCTACCGTCGAGTTCATTCTACACACTTCGTCCCAGTCTGCTGGATGGTAAATTTCTGCAAACTGCTGCCTGATTTGTTCCGCATCGATAAAATCAGTCATAGGGAGTAAAGGACCCAATGCTCCTTCAATACTAAAGACAGGTTCGTCACCCACGCGAGCAACACTATGATAATGGACGGCCTTGTCATCCAGAGAATCGATATGAGACTCAAGTAACAAAGTTTCGCCAACATAAGCAGGCCGATACAAACGCGCGCTTGCAACAACTCCAGCAACGGGTCTTAAAGTAAAATCATTATGTTGCATCACATTCCAGGCGGCTAATTGCCCGAGAGTTTCCCCGATTAATGAAGGAATAAAACAGGTTTTTCCTTGCTCATCAAGGGTGACATAAGCATCGTCCCTGGTGATGTGTTTGATTCCCCCAACCCATTCGCCGGGGGATAGGTGCACAATTTGATCAACAAATAAAAATCGCATCAGGCAACAGGTTCCGCGCTTTGTTGTTCCACTGCAGCAACGACCAATTTACAAAATGTTTCTACAGTAAACAGCATAGGAATTTCATTAACTTTCATATTGGATTTAAATTGATCCGCAGGGACTTCACTTAAATAGTTTCTTAATGCATCCAGTCCTGCTGGTGTTAATGTGCCGCCTTTCTCAAACTCATCTTCAGCCAGTTCGCCACGTGCATTTTTTTCCAACTGCCCACGAGGAATTTTAATCTTAAATTCTTTTTCCAGTTGAAAAACCAAATCAAGAAAATCAATGGACTCTGCGCCCAAATCTGTAATTAATCGACTGTTTAAAGAGACTTCCTCAGCATCGATAACCAATACATCAGCAATAATTTCCCTAACTTTAGGGTAAACGCCAGCTACATTCATAATTCTTCCCCAGTGCTAACCAAGTTCACAAAGCTGAAAATTATATCACAAAAAGATCATTATTCATCTATATATAATACTGCTCTATCCAACCCGGCTATATCCGGCATCTACAAACAAGGTATGAGCATTGATCATAGACGCTTCGGGTAAACAGAGAAGATAGACAGCATTAGCCACATCTTGAGTATTCAATGGTCTGTCAGCAAGAGCATGAGATTGATATTCATCGAGTAACTGTTCTCTGTTAGGAAAGTGTTTTAGAGCATCAGTATCAACCACTCCGGCAGAAACGGTATTCACTGTAATTCCAAAAGCAGCCAGCTCCAAACTCAATGAACGAACTAGAGCCTCAAGAGCTGCTTTGGATGCGCCAATAAAGGCATAATTAGGTATCGCCCGGGATGCACCCAAACTGGATAAAGCAATAACCCGGCTGTTTTTAGGCATCAACTCCCGACCTTCACTTACCAAATGATTTAGCGCCAGAGCATTGGTTTCCATGCACCACCGCCAATGCTTAGTCGACATCTTTAACGCGGGTTTTAATACTCCGCTGGCAGCATTGCTAATGAGAAAATCAAGATGATTAAAATGCTCTTTGAATTGACCAAACAATTCTTTAACTGATTGGTGATCCGCGACATTAGCCTGCAGGGCAACAGCTTTACGCCCTAAATTTTGTATTTCCTGCACAAGAGCCTGTGCCTCATCGGAACTGTTGTAGTACACAATAGCCACATCACTTCCTGCCTGAGCTAATTTTAGAGCAGTTGCTTTTCCTATGCCCCTTGCTCCTCCAGTAATTAAAGCGACCTTTCCTGCAAATACTGAACTCATAGAGTCATCCTCTAGTATAAAAAGGCACCAAACTACCGGGAATATTAAAATCTGTCAATGACCTAATACGTATAGGAATAGTAAAATACCTTGTTTCTAACGCTTTAACTTTGTACCATCTGCACATCACTATATTAAAAATTCATATCCATGAAGTATTCCTGGTCAAAAACAGTTTTTCCAATTGCTGCCATTTTTTCTTTTCGAATGTTGGGATTATTCCTGCTTATACCTGTATTTTCTGTTTATGCAGAGGAACTCCAAGGCGCAACACCTACGCTGATAGGTCTGGCATTAGGTGGATATGGATTAACACAAGGGTTACTGCAAATGCCTTTCGGCATGCTTTCTGACAAATTTGGCAGAAAGCCAATGATAACGATCGGATTGGTGCTTTTCACTATGGGCAGTTTACTAGGAGCCATAACCGACTCTATATACGGCATGATTCTCGCCAGAACACTTCAGGGAACAGGCGCGGTAGGCAGCGTGCTGATTGCCCTATTAGCTGATTTAACTCCCGATGAACAACGTACTAAGGGCATGGCGGTAATTGGCATGACCATCGGCATCTCCTTCAGTCTGGCAATGATTATCAGTCCTGCTCTTTCGCATTATTCGGGGCTTTCGGGTATCTTTTATCTCACTGCATTCTTGGCAATTTCAGGGATTGTATTACTGCATCTGGTTATACCCAATCCTATCAAAGAATGCTTTCATGCAGACAGTGAGGCAACTGTTTCTTTATTTAAACCGGTTATTAGTAACCGACATTTACAACGATTGAATGTGGGCATTTTCTGCCAGCATTTTATTTTAACTTCAACGTTTTTTGCTATACCCATCTTACTGAGCCACCATATCAAACAAGGGCATTTAACCCAACAATGGCATTTCTATTTGCCCTTGATGCTATTTTCTTTCATTGTAATGATTCCTTTTATTGTTATCGCCGAAAAGAAAAAATTAATGAAAATTGTATTTGTTCTTTCTGTTCTGTTTTCAACAGCCGCACAATTTCTTCTGGCGCTTACCTGCCAGGATTGGTACAGTCTTTGCCTCCTGATGTTTGTTTATTTCATTGCCTTTAATATCCTGGAAGCAACATTACCTTCACTGATATCGAAGCAGGCAAATCCCAATAGCAAAGGCACTGCTATGGGAATCTATTCTACCAGCCAATTTTTAGGAATTTTTGCGGGAGGCTCTCTTGCCGGTATTTTATATCAATGGCATAGCAGCCAGGGTATCTTTTTGATTAATGCCTTTCTAGGCATTATCTGGTTGAGTGTCGCCATGTTTATGAAACCCAATGTTTATGTTTCAACCCTGATACTGCATTACTCACCTCAAGTTGATAACGATGATTCCCTCATCCAAAAGTTGTTACAAGTACAGGGAGTCAAGGAGGCTGTTCTGTCGCAGGAAGAGCAAGTCATCTATGTTCGCATTGATAAAGAACAGTACCAGCCTGGTTCCGCGGAGCAAATACTGGCATCAATTCATAGTGAATAAGGTTTAATTTAAATCAGTTGCTACGCAATATCTCTTAATTTAGGTATAATCTTTCTCTCTAACTTTCGCATACAGGAGATAAAAAATGGCAAGAGGAATAAACAAAGTCATCTTGGTTGGTAATGTAGGGGTTGATCCTGATGTCCGCTACTTACCAAACGGAAATGCTGTAACCACTTTATCCTTAGCTACCAGTGAAACCTGGAAAGACAAGACAACAGGTGAAAAACAAGACAGAACCGAATGGCACCGCGTGGTTTGTTTTAATCGCTTAGGCGAAATAGCTGGTGAATACGTTCGAAAAGGTTCAAAACTCTATGTAGAAGGCAGTTTACGTACCCGTAAATGGCAAGATCAACAAGGCCAAGACAGATACACAACAGAAATTATTGCTTCTGATATTCAAATGCTTGACAGTAAAGGCAGCAGCGGCCCATCTTATGATGACATGCCGCAAGCGCAGCCACAATCAGCCCCTGCCCAATACTCAAATGCCAATAGACAACAGCCAGCTCAAGCAGCTCAAGACGCGTTTGATGAATTGGATGATGATATTCCATTCTAAGTTTGCCTCCTAACCCGTAATGACCGTATTGCGGGTTAGAAGGTTTTGTTCAAGAGTAATGCCCCCAAAAGTCCATCCGGATACCAATTTGTTACAACAAAAATACTTCTTAACTCACTACAGAACAGCTCACGGTAAAACTGCGCATTGCCACATCAAAAAAGGCCGTAAAATAAGCACTTTGCTTTAATTTGGTAATATTCTCTTAAGGTTAAACGATTAAACTAATAGCCAGCTTTTGTATCACCCAGGAACAGTTACATGTCTCACTATTTCAAAGATCTTATTACCAAACTTCGTAATCCAGGCAAGGATTCGGGAAAAGAACACCATTTGTTCCTATTGGGTACTGCAGTTGATTACGTTGATCGACCGACAGATCCCAATATCAATAAATCCTATATTCGTGGTGAAACTTTCTCTTATACTGCTCAGTTAATGACCCTGTTGCTCGGTGAACAGGACTCTACAATAAAATACGCTGACGCCCACCTCCCCAAGTCCCCCTATTATGCGCATGCCTATCATTCGAATTCAGTTGATGTGATCAATGGTGCAGATACGCCAGGATATGAAGTAGGTGATAGATTAGCAAAAGCGCTTATGTTAGCCCTTGTTGCTGTTGCAGACGGAAAAACTCAATTAAGTATCTCGGGGTTCAGTCGTGGAGGAGTAGAGTCCATTGTATTAACCCATGAACTGGCGCGAGTCCGCGATGCGCTGGCGAAAGATTTAAGCTTTGAAAAACCAGAAGACCGTCGCTCACTGGCCACCCTTATACAAGAAAGTAACAGCGTACCTGGCCTTGCTCTAGTAAAAAATCCCAGCTATACACGCCAGGTGCTCACAGAATTAGTCACCAGCGAACTATTAGATGATGAACAAGAGCTTAAATTGAAGCTCTTGAATAATCTGAATGCACTACAGGTTAAACTGTTTGTTCTGGATCCGGTACCTGGTGGAAATTTCGGTAAATTAATTCGCCTGGGATGGCAGGAAGAATGTTTTTATACACTTCCAGAATTCGTCGTGCAAAGACAGGAGTTTGTACAAAAACATGAAACATCTAATTGTTTTAAGCCAATTATTCCACTAGGAATGCCCTATGAAGTAATTCCAGGTTGTCACGGTACTGGTGACGGAAACCAATTTGATCACAATGGTTCGCCTGTTCCTGAATCATTAAAACACAATAGTGATCTTTCGGGCGTCCAAGATCTGGTTCTAAGGCGATGGATTGATTTTATGTTCCCTAACGAAGTTAAAATGGATACAGCCATTGATCTGGGGCATCCTGAGCTGGATGCAGTAACGAATGCATATCTGGCAGCCAACTCATCAGAGCGCGCTAGTCAACTTCTGAGTAACTATCAACACATTCAGGATAACTATCCGGCGTTTGAGTGGCTTGCAACTCGCAACTATACCGGATTGGGCCGTTACATGGCTCAACGTCAGGTTCATTTTCGTCAAAGAGGAAATACACCGATTACCGATCTTGATGTTCATGGAGATGGAACAATATTTCTTAACCTTCAACATGTTAAATTGTGGATGGCAAACACATTAAAACTATCCAATTTTTTCGAATTGAATTTAGTTGAACAAGTAAAATGGCTCAAGGACAACATTGAATATGCCTTTAAACCGGTTGATTTGATTCAACCCATCACAGATCAAAACCATATGATATCCAGACTACTAATGGAAGAAAAAAATCATACTTTAGTACAAGAATCTCTTTCATACCTGGTAAATACTGTTACACAAACCTACTTGAGAAATCATTTATCCATTGAAGAGAGGATACAATGCAGAAACTGTGTCGCTAACACGTTTGATACACTTAGAGAGGCTGCTACAGCTACGTCAGGAATAGATCCCAACAGAACCAAACTGGCGTCAACCTTTATGGAGGTTATCAGAAAAGATTTAACCTCAACCATACTGCAACATCAACAGGCGCTTTTATCAATGGCGTATAAACTGTCACGTGACGCTGAAGATCTTCGGAAAACTCGAGCAAGTACAGATAAGTTTGATACTACTGACGGAACTCCAATCTCATGGCTTATGGACACCCAAAAATTAGTTGAAGACCTGGATATGTTCATAGAACAAATTAATGTCTTAGAACCATGGTACGATCAAAAAAAACTTGTTGATCATTGGTCCAGGGATTTGCCCATATTAGGGGGAAATGCGGAAGAGATTTGTTTTGATAAATCTAAAGAACATATATTCCACATCATAAGCCAGCAACAAGTCATACTACTGACCAATGCCAGTACTATACTAAGTAAAATGCCCGAAGCTCTAGCCAATAAACCTGAACAACTCGACAGTAAATTTTACTCCTATATCCATAAACTTGCCAACGTTGGGCGTTTAGAGCAGACAGTTCAAACGACACAGACGAAACTAGAACAAATAACCTTGGAACTGGATTCCACTCGAAAGCAACAAAAATCGACCCAGCATCAATTGGAACAGATCATCAGTGAGACCGAAAACGCCAAAGAAAAAGAAGTTGCGCGATTAACATCCCTTTTAGATGCCTATCAAAGCAAAGAAGAAAGAGATGCAATTATTGCTATTGATTCGTTATTAAAAATAACAACACAATATTTGAACCATCTAAGCCAATCAAAGGATAATAGTGTTTTGTTCCACGCAAAGAACAAGGCGGTCACAGAGTTGATCAATTGTCTGAAGGAAACCCACAAACTACCCTCTGAGCAATTGGTCCAATTTAAAAGTAGGCTTAAGGAAACTCAAGACAAGATTCAAGAACACCGGGATCCGTTATGGCAGCGATTTTTCAGAGATTGTGTGCGAATAATTGGTCTGCTGTGTAGCGGTGTGGGACTATACCGGATAGTTACTGGGCAATCCCCCCAATTTTTTAAACCAAGCCATGGTGAACAGTTCATTGAGGCAATTTCCGAACAAAATAACGTGATACCTACAACAAAGAGCAAGTAAACCATAGTCGATAATCTTTTAACCTCCCCAATATCTCTGGAGAGGTTAGGAGATTTAATTTATTTAATTGATGGCCTGAAACATAAAAACGGAATCTGTCCATAATTTTTGAATCATGTATACAGCTTCAAAAATCTACTTATTAGGTTGTAAAATTCAATTATAACCCACATTCCGCACCTGAATTCTGAATTACGTCATTCCCGCCTATTCTGAGTCATATACGAAGCCATTACTTGCAAGCGGGAATCTATAACCACACTTGAACGAAGCGGCTTTCTGCTTTTGTTTTTATAAATAAGCTCTCCAGGAGCGTTCTCCAAGGCAATCAAGAATAATTTTGTGCCTGTCATTCAGATTTAAAATGACCTTTACATCGACGCCAGCAGTGAGTTCATGAACGCCAGTGAAACATGAAAAGATCCACTTGGCTGTTGGATTTTGTGTTGGTTTTTTCTTCATATCCGGAAAAAACAGAGCCTTTTCACGAAGCCTGGTTCTGATAAGATGCTCAAGGGCTGCATAAATCATTAATGAGCAGGTCATAACCATGAGTAATGCCTCGATACGCTCTGGTTTTTTCAAGAAAAGCGATGCCGTTAAAAAATCCGAGCTTTTCAAAAAGCGAAACCCACGCTCAACAACCTGTTGAGATTTATAGTGAGATAACAATTCATTCATGGTCAGTTTGTCACTGATGTCGTTCGTTGCAAGAATAAAACAGCCGGTTTCATCCTCTTTTGTTTCCTTTTTTTGAAGGCTGGTCGCAAGCTTCGCCATTACCTGATATTGAATATCACCTATCGCATTGGCTCCGGGGCGGGCTCGACCCTGATAACTAATGTCTTTGATAATTTCAATATCGAATGCCAGAGTGTAGTCCTGTTGCTCCAACCACAGGTTCAAAGCCTTTCTTGCATCTGATTCGCAGGAGAACGTTTGTCGACACAACTTCTTGAACGATTTCATCGATTGCTCAGTGCACTTGAGAATGTTTTTATGCAAGGTACGCAATTCCCGTTTGGTAGCTTGTGTGCTATGGATAAACAACCACTTTTGAGATACTCCGCCATACGATGATTCAACCCACACACCGGTATACCCTTCACAGATTGGTTCAAACAACAGCTGATTCTGATTTTATATCAGATTTTTTGCTTCAACCAGTTTTTGTGGAACACGGGTAATGAACAGTTGCTTCAGCTCTTGAAGGGTCTGAAGGGTTTCTGCAACGTACAAGGCCGCGTCTGCAACAAGATATCGGCTTCGTTGAGCCGCTTTCAAACTACTGACATGGGATTTAACCAGCTTTTTAAAGCCTTCACTATCAATGGTGTTTCCACTGCAGGCTTGCATGTAGACCGGGATACCTGCCTGATATTCGGTAATCAGATTCAAAATAACCTGAATTAAATCGGGGCGGTGATCACGGCTATATCCCCGGGTTAACAGGATCGCTTTGCTGTCTGTTTCAACGTCATATTCACCATCAACATGAAAACCTGTTGAGTCCAGATGCACTGATTGGCAAGGCAAGCCCAAGTGAAGAATGATTTTTTCAGCCAGGTCTTGATATAAATTCGAAACCCCATGTTCATAAAGCTTATCCAGGCATCGCCCAAGGGCGTCATCATTGATATGTTCAGGCTTTATTCCAGTGCCCAAAAGACGTTCCACCGGTTTATCTGCAAAATAATACGGGTACATGTGGAGAGTTCGACTTACAAAGCCCAGGCCATTTAATATCATCGCAACCAGTAGTTGCCCATAACTAATGTGGTGATGCGGTGATTGGTTGGGGAGTTGGTTATCAACAAACTCTGCAATTCCAAGCTCCTGACATAGAGCAGAAACCAGGCCAAGGTGATCAACAGATTTGGATGTATAAGCTTGAAGAGTCACTTTTCTTTCACCAAAAGTGAGTAATAGATCAAAATCAAAGATCTGTGTCAAGTTTTTTTAAAAAAACACGGCAGGCTGAAAATAAAGAGAGGCAGCAGAGAATGACTCTCGTTCAAGTCTGGTTATAGATTCCCGCTTGCAAGTAATGGCTTCGTTGGTAACTCAGAATGAGCGGGAATGACGTAATTCAGAATTCAGGTGCGGAATGACGGTTATAGCAATATAAAAAAGTAAAAAAAACCCGCTTTAAGCGGGTTCGTATAAAGACAGTATAAACTACTCATCTGCTTCAGTGTTAGCCACTGGTCTATCTAATAACTCAACTATAGCCATTGGCGCATTATCACCTTCTCTGAAGCCACATTTGATGATACGAACATAACCACCAGGTCTTTCCACAAAACGTGGTCCTAAATCACTAAACAATTTTCCTACAGCAGATTTAGAACGTAAAATATCAAAAGCATGACGACGAGATGCTACTGAATCAGCCTTACTAACAGTAATTAAAGGTTCAATGTAACGACGTAAATCTTTTGCTTTTGGTAAAGTTGTTTTAATCAACTCATGCTCAATCAAAGAACAGCACATGTTAGAAAACATGGCTTTACGATGGCTACTTGTACGGCTAAAACTACGGCCCGAATTACGGTGACGCATAACAAAGACTCCTAAATATTACTCGCCAAGACTTGCTGGCGGCCAATTCTCAAGTTTCATTCCAAGCGATAATGAGCGAGAAGCTAATACATCCTTAATTTCAGTAAGAGATTTCTTACCAAGATTAGGTGTTTTTAACAGCTCATTTTCAGTTCTTTGAACTAAATCGCCAATATAATGAATGTTTTCTGCTTTTAAACAATTAGCAGAACGAACAGTTAACTCTAAATCATCAACAGAACGTAATAAAACGGGGTCGAAATCATTGCGCTCTTTATTATCAGATCGTGACTCTTCAAATTTCATATCAACAAATGCATGAAGTTGTCTTTGAAGAATACTGGCTGAAATACGGATTGCCTCTTCCGCATCAATCGTACCATTCGTTTCTAATTCAATTGTTAACTTGTCAAGATCAGTACGATTTTCAACACGCGCACTATCGACAAAATAAGCAACTTTCTTTACGGGAGAGAAGCTATTATCAATTTTTAATTTACCAACTGATTTCTTTTCAATCTCATCATCAAGGTGACTAACGAACGAATCAGTATTATGAAAACCAATTCCACGCTCTACCTTCAGGGTCATATTCAATTTACCCTTTTCATTCAAGTTGGCAAGAACAAGCTCAGGATTTACAATTTCCTGGCCATGCGTCAATTGAATGTCGCCTGCAGTTACCTGACAAGGACCTTGTTTATTCAGAGTAATAGTAGCTTCCTCACCCACGGTCAATTTAATAGCTACTAACTTCAAGTTAAGTAACAAATCAACCACGTCTTCTTGAACGCCCTCAATTGTACTGTATTCATGAAGAACTCCATCAATTGAGGCTTCAGTAATGGCACTTCCAGGCATAGATGACAATAATATACGTCTCAACGCATTGCCGAGGGTGTGACCAAAACCTCTCTCCAAAGGCTCTAGAACGATTCTAGCTTTATAAGGTGACTCTGCCTGTACCTTAAGCACTTTAGGCGTTAGCATTTCATTGATTTCAGTATACATTCAGCTATTTCTCCGAGCTTACTTAGAGTAAAGTTCTACAACAAGATTTACGTTGTAGTCTGAAGATAAGTCAGTTAACGTTGGTGCTGTAGAGAAAGTACCTTTAAAAGCAGTAGAATCTACAGTAATCCAATCACAAGGAGCTCGTTGTTCAGATAATGCCAAAGCTGCCTGAACCCGCCCCTGACTTTTAGCTCTTTGACGAACAGTAACAACATCGCCAGGACTTACTAAAAATGAAGGTACGTTAACTATTTTATCATTAACAAGTATTGCCTTATGAGTTACTAATTGTCTAGCTTCTGCACGAGTGCTAGCAAAACCCATACGATATACAACATTATCAAGACGTCTTTCTAAAAGAGACATCAGATTTTCACCTGTAGAACCCTTTTGACGAGCTGCCATTGTATAATAATTGCGGAATTGCTTTTCAAGAACACCATATAATCTTCTGATTTTTTGTTTTTCTCTAAGCTGAATTCCGTAGCCATTTAAACGTGGCTTTTTATCACCATGTTGTCCAGGTAACTTTTCAGATTTACACTTGGATTTATGATCACGCACACCACTTTTTAGTAATAGATCACAACCTTCACGTCGTGATAATTTACATTTTGGACCAAGATATCTAGCCATTAATTACTCCTGAGTCTTATACACGACGTTTTTTAGGTGGCTTACAACCATTATGGGGTATGCCAGTTACATCGGTTATTTCAACAATTTTAAAATCCTGGGATATTAATTCACGAATAGTGGACTCTCTACCAGGACCAGGACCATGAACAAATACTGCTACAGATTTCATACCATATTCTTTAGCAACAACAGCTGCACGCTCTGTTGCAACTTGTGCAGCATAAGGTGTACTTTTCCTGGAACCTCTGAAACCAGAACCACCAGATGTTGCCCAACATAATGCATTACCTTGTCTATCAGTAAAGGTAACAATTGTATTATTGAAAGATGCATGAACATGAACTATACCATCTGATACAACACGTTTTGCCTTTTTTCGTACTTTTTGCTGTTTTGACTTAGTTATTGCCATCTTATTTTCCTACATGAAAAATCAATTACTAGTGCCTTTTCTACGGCCTTTTCTAGTACGAGCATTTGTTTTCGTACGTTGTCCGCGCAAGGGTAATCCTCTTCTATGCCTTAAGCCTCTATAACAGCCAAGGTCCATCAATCGTTTAATGTTCATAGTAACAACACGACGTAAATCACCTTCTACTGTAATTTTTGCAATTTCTATTCTTAATGACTCTAACTGAGCATCTGATAATTGCGAAACTTTAGCTGAAGGATCAATATCAACTGTTTTACATAATTTTAACGATGTGGTTTTACCAATACCATAAATAGCTGTTAAAGCAATTACCACATGTTTGTGATCAGGTATGTTCACTCCTGCAATACGAGCCATTAGCTTCTCCGAACGTTATTTTGTTCTGTCGAAAGGGACAGAAGAATACTATTTTTATAAAATTAAATCAAGCAGATATTAACCTTGCTTTTGCTTATGCCTGGCATCCTTACAAATTACTCGTATAGTGCCACTTCTTTTAATAATTTTGCAATTGCGACAAATTCGCTTTACTGATGCTCTTACTTTCATTCCGAACTCCGATAAAAATCATAATAGACCAGGTAGTTTCGTACCTTTAAAATTAGCCTTTTTCATTAAAGAATCATATTGTTGGGTCATTAAATGAGCTTGTATCTGAGCTACAAAATCCATAATAACTACAACTATAATCAGTAATGATGTTCCACCAAAATAGAAAGGAACATGCCATGTGTACATTAAGATCTGAGGCAATAAACAAACCAGTACCAGATATAAAGCGCCAACCAAAGTTAATCGAGTCATTACAGAATCAATATATTTAGTTGTTTGTTCACCAGGTCTAATTCCGGGTATATATGCTCCAGATTTCTTTAAGTTCTCTGCTGTATCCTTTGGGTTAAATACTAACGCTGCGTAGAAGAAAGCAAAAAACAAAATTGCAAGGGCATATACAATCAAATACAGCGGTTGTCCTGGAGACAGAGCCATTCCGACATCCGACAGCCAACCCATACCTTTAGTGTGCGAAAAAAATTGTGCTAAAGTTGCAGGCAGTAAAATAATACTGGACGCAAAAATTGGGGGAATTACTCCAGACATATTGATTTTTAAAGGTAAATGGCTAGTTTGAGCAGCATAAACCTTTCTACCTTGCGTTCTTTGAGCATAATTAACTCGTATACGACGTTGCGCACGCTCCATGAACACTACAAAACCAGTTACCACTACTACAACTACAGCAACGATGACCAAGGTCAACGCTTGCATTTGCCCTTCTTTAACTTGTTGCAGCACTGAGGCAATTGCTGTTGGCATACTGGAAACGATACCGGAGAAAATGATCAGAGAAATACCATTCCCTACACCCTTTTCTGTTATCTGTTCACCCAGCCACATTAAGAACATTGTTCCAGTGACTAATGTAACAACAGCTGTAAAATAAAATGAAAAATCTGGTTGTAATGCAATTTGTTGTCCTGCCAGCCATCGAGCCATGCCTAGTGATTGGAATATTGACAGCAACAGAGTTAGATATCTAGTGTATTGATTTATTTTTCTACGTCCAGACTCGCCTTCTTTCTTCAATTGCTCCAGTTTTGGAGAAACAACCGAAAAAAGTTGTATGATAATGGAAGCGGAAATATACGGCATTATTCCAATAGCAAAAACCGTTACACGAGATAATGCGCCACCAGAAAACATATTAAATAAGCCAAAAATTGTATTTTGTTGCTCATTAAAGAAATTAGCCAACTTATTAGGATCCAATCCTGGAACAGGAATATGAGCGCCTAATCTGTAAACTAAAATCCCTAGAATAACAAATATCAATCTTGATTTTAGTTCAGCCAATCCACCACGTGATTGGCTTCCATTATGTTTTTGGTTTTTCATAGTCACTCTTCTATACTACCACCCAAGCCTTCGATAGCTAAACGAGCACCTTTAGTGACTCTTAAACCCTTAAGCTTGATGGCTGTAGTTAACTCACCGGAAAGAATAACTTTTACATCTTTTATTGAACTGTTAATTATTCCAGCTTCACGCAAAACTTTAAGATCGATGACATCTGCGGTTAACTTAGCAAGCTCGCTTAAGCATACTTCATCAACTGTTCTACCAATACGAGACTTAAATCCCATTTTAGGAAGACGTCTTTGAATTGGCATTTGACCGCCTTCAAAGTTAATCTTATGGTATCCGCCTGCTCTGGCTTTTTGACCTTTATGGCCTTTACCACTGGTTTTACCTAAACCGGATCCTATACCTCTACCTAAACGCTTTTTTGGAGGTCTTGAACCGGGATCTGGTGATAGTGAATTCAGATTCATTATACACTCTCCTCGACTAGCAGCAGGTAGTTTATTGCATTAACAAGTCCACGAATAGCTGGTGTGTCATTGTGACATACACTTGAATTTGTTTTACCTAAACCTAACTGCTTTGCAATATGAATATGCTTTGGTTTTCTACCAATCGTACTTTTAACCAAAGTGATTTTAATTTTCTTTTCCATAATTAGCCCGCCATTACTTCATTAACAGTTTTACCACGTTTGGCTGCAACGTAATCTGGTGTACCAATACTGGTTAAAGCACCAATAGTTGCTCGGACAATATTACTTGGATTAGTAGAACCAATACTTTTTGCAAGTATATTTTGTACGCCTAATACTTCAAGTACAGCTCTCATAGCACCACCAGCAATAATCCCTGTACCTTCGCTAGCTGGTTTCATAAATACTTTTGATGCGCCGTAGTTAAAGGTAATTTCATGGAATATTGTCGTTCCAGAAAGAGGAATGTAAACCATGTTTTTCTTGGCTTGATCCATAGCTTTCTGAATTGCAATTGGAACTTCTCGTGCCTTACCTCTACCAAAACCAACTTTACCCTTTCCGTCACCAACAACGACCAAAACAGCAAAGCCGAAAACACGTCCGCCTTTAACAACTTTTGCAGTACGAGTTACTGATACCAACTTTTCTTGATATCCATCTGACTTGGGTGAATCTTCGAATGCCATAATCGTTCCTTAAAAATCTAATCCAGCTTCGCGAGCACCTTCAGCAAGTGCTTTCACTCGGCCATGATATTTATAACCAGCACGATCAAATGCAACTTGGCTAATGCCTTGTTCTTTGGCACGATTTCCAAGCATCTTGCCAACTAAAGTAGCTTGTTCTACTTTGCATTTCCCAGATAAACTGGCTCGTAATTCTTTTTCATTGGTAGAACATACTACCAAAACTTTATCACCGAGTTGATCAGCTTGAACAATTTGTGAATAGATATGCGTTCCGCTTCTATAAACAACTAATCTTGCTCTACCCGATTTACGGATTAAGGCTTTTGCTTTTAATCCACGTCTCTCACGCGAGTTTTGCTTATTCATAACTTATACCTTATTTCTTTTTGGCTTCTTTTCGAGCAATTACTTCACCAGCGTACCGAACTCCTTTGCCTTTATAGGGCTCTGGTGGTCTAAACGCTCTAATTTCAGAAGCTACTTGTCCCAAAATTTGCTTATCAACGCCTTTCAGTACAACAGTTGTATTGTTTGGGGTTTCAACACTCACACCTTTTGGTAATTCATATTCAACAGGATGAGAAAAACCTAGAGATAAGGTAATAGAATTATCTTTGGCTTGTGCTCTATAACCCACACCAACCAACTCAAGAGTTACTGTAAAACCATCAGTAACACCGTGAACCATATTGCTTACCAATGCTCTTGCTGTTCCAGCTTGAGCCCATGCCTTTGGATCATTTGCTGCAGGAGCAAATTCTAATTGGTTAGACTCTTTACTTTTAGTAATACTAACTAACCGGTTAATTTTTTGGGTTAGTGTTCCTTTAGGCCCTTTTACAGTGATTGTTCCATCAACGAATGTTATTTCTACATTTGCTGGATGAACAACAGGGGCTTTAGCTACTCTAGACATATCATTCCTCGCAAGAATTAAGCCACTTCACAAATGACTTCGCCACCAACACCTTTAGATTTAGCAGATATGTGAGTCATTATACCTTTAGATGTAGATAATATAGCCACACCAAATCCTGGGATTGATGATAAATCTTTGTAAGATTTGTATACTCTTAGTCCTGGTCGGCTAATTCTTTTAATCAACTCAATAACTGGTCTACCGTGATAATACTTTAGCTTAACAGTTATGGACTTAAGATTATTGTCTAATGTTTCAACGAAGAAGTTCTCAATATAACCTTCTTCCTTCAAAACACGAGCAATTTCTTCCTTTAACTTAGAAGAAACTAATGTTATTTGCTGATGTTTCGCTTGTTGACCATTTCGTATTCTGGTCAGCATATCAGCAACTGGATCATGCATACTCACAATCGTTCTCCAATCTAAATAATTTACCAGCTCGATTTTCTTCCGCCGGGTACATTGCCAACCATAAGCTGTTGTCTGAGGCAAATTCTGCAAAGACTGAATTTGCGATAGACTGCGTGTGGCCGTCCACAACACTGGCATCGAGTACTATGACGAACAGGATTTGAATTAACTGGTAATTTTGCTAATTTTGCCTGAGATTCCATAATAACTTGGAAATCATCAGAAGATTTAATCAATTGTTTTAATTCGTTTCTGCGCTGTCTGTATTTTTCTACCAGTTTTCCACGCTTTAACTCTCGCACAAGCATTGATTTTTTAGCCACAATTTCACCCTTTTATTTTCTATCTCTATCTTTCAATGGAAGATTAAATGCTTCTAACAAAGCTTTAGCTTCTTCGTTTGTTTTAGCACTTGTAGTAATACAAATGTCTAAACCTCTTATACCATCAGTTTTATCAAAATCAATTTCTGGAAACACGATTTGCTCATGTATACCCATACTGTAGTTACCAGTACCGTCAAAAGATTTTGGGTTTAATCCACGAAAATCTCTCACGCGGGGTAAAGTAACTGAAATCAATCTGTCTAGAAACTCATACATCCGTTCGCGTCTTAGAGTAACTTTACATCCAATCGGCCAACCTTCTCTGATTTTAAAACCAGCAAGTGATTTTTTAGCTTTGGTAACAACTGGTTTTTGACCAGAAATAAGAGTCATGTCTTCTACTGCATGATTCATAACTTTTTTATCACCAACGGCCTCTCCAACACCCATATTCAGGGTGATTTTCAGTATTTTTGGAACTTCCATAACACTTGAATAGTTGAACCGTTTCATCATCATTGTGACGACGTCTTTCTTGTAAAACTCTTTAAGTCTTGCCATTTCAATCACCTAATTAAACACGGTCAATTATTTCATCGTTAGATTTAAAATATCTAACTTTTTTACTAACGCCGCTATTCTCAAGATACTTAAAGCCTACTTTATCTGCCTTTTTAGTAACAGGGTTGTAAAGAGCAACGTTTGAAACGTGTAGTGGAGCCTCACGTGAAATAATTCCACCTTTGTTTTCTGGTTTTTGAGGATTAGGCTTAACGTGTTTCTTAATTAAATTACCACCCTCAACTACAACTGAGTTACCGATTACTCGTAGGACTTTACCCACATGACCTTTACTTTTACCGGCGATTACAATTACTTCATCGCCTGATCTAATACGTTTCATACTTTAATCCTTCTCACAAAACTTCAGCAGCCAGAGAAATTATTTTCATAAATTTCTCTCGTAGCTCGCGAGTAACAGGGCCAAATATACGAGTTCCAATTGGCTCGTTTTGGTTATTTAAAAGTACTGCTGCGTTTCCATCAAATCGAATTAAAGACCCGTCATCTCTACGCACACCTTGCGCAGTTCGAACAACAACAGCCTTCATCACAGCACCCTTTTTAACTTTACTTCTTGGTATCGCATCTTTAATACTGACTTTGATAACATCACCAACACGGGCATACCGTCTGTGTGATCCGCCAAGTACTTTAATACACATTACCTTTCGTGCTCCGCTATTATCAGCAACTTCGAGCACTGTCTGCATTTGGATCATTATATTCTCCAGCTCTAATTTCGACCAGAAAAAGGTTGCTGATTATATCAGGCCTTTTAGGGTTTTAAAAGTATATCAACCGAGTTGATTAAGAAATTACTTCGACTAATACCCAGCTTTTCGTTTTAGAGAGTGGTCTTGACTCACGGATCTTCACAGTATTACCTATTTGACATACTTGATTTTCATCGTGTGCATGCAATTTAGTTCTGCGCTTCATGATTTTACCGTACTTAGGATGTTTCACAGTACGCTCAATCATTACTACGATTGTTTTATCCATTTTGTCACTAACTACTTTTCCAACCATAGTTCTGGCATTCGATTCACTATTAGTAGACATTTCACTTACCTGCCTTTTCAGTCAACATTGTTTTAACTTTTGCCACTGATTTACGCACCAGAGTGATGAGATGTGTTTTATCTAGTGAGCCACTTGCTTTCTTCATTCGTAAATTAAATTGTTCTTTACGTAATGAAAGCAATTCAGTTTGCAATTCTTCTACAGTCAAATTGCGCAATTCATCGATTTTTTTCATTACATTACCGTCCGTTCTTCAAATATTACTTTGAAAGGAAGTTTTGCTTTGGCAAGGTCGAAAGCTTCCATTGCAAGCTCTCTTGAAACACCTTCCATTTCAAATAGAACCTTTCCAGGCTGTATTTGAGCTACCCAATATTCAACACTACCTTTACCTTTACCTTGTCTCACTTCTAAAGGCTTTTGTGTAATTGGCTTATCTGGAAATACTCGAATCCAAATTTTACCACCACGTTTAATGTGACGTGTCATCGCTCGACGAGCGGCTTCAATTTGACGAGCGGTTAAACGTCCACGCTCTAAAGCCTTCAGACCAAACTCACCGAAACTAATTTTGCTACCGCGTAAGGCTAAACCTCTATTACGGCCTTTCATCTGTTTGCGGTATTTAGTACGCTTTGGTTGCAACATGATACTTATTCCTCACTCACTGGGCGCTGTCAGATAATCTTTTCTTTTGAGGCAAAATTTCACCCTTGAAGATCCAGACTTTAACACCAATAATTCCGTAGGTTGTTTTAGATTCGGCCGTACCGTAATCGATGTCAGCTCTAAATGTATGTAATGGTACACGACCTTCTCTATACCACTCAGAACGAGCTATTTCAGCACCACCAAGTCGTCCGCTTACGCAGATTTTGATACCTTTTGCACCAGCTTTTAGAGCTGATGTTACCGCTCGTTTCATAGCTCTTCTAAACATAACGCGTTGCTCTAACTGTTGAGCAATACCTTCAGCAACAAGAGTTGAATCAAGTTCGGGTTTCTTTATTTCTTCAATATTTAGATGAACAGGTACACCTAATTTGTCAGAAATCTCTTTACGTAAGGTTTCAATACCGCCACCTTTTTTACCAATGATAATTCCAGGTCTGGCAGTTTGAATCGTAACTACAGCATTATTAGCAGGACGCTCAATTAAAATTTTGCTTACTGCTGCAGCCATAAGTTTTTTCTTAAGCTCAGTGCGTAATTTAATATCCTGAATTAAGAATTCAGCGTAGCGTTTTCCAGCGAACCACTTTGAGTTCCAATCTTTAATAATACCAAGGCGTATGCCTATCGGGTTTACTTTTTGTCCCATTGCTATTCCTCGTCAGACACTTTAATCGTGATATGGCAGGTACGTTTACAAATACGATTTGCACGACCCTTAGCTCTGGGACTAATACGTTTTAAAGTCGCTGCTTCATCAACGCATACCATACCTACTTTTAGATCATCAATATCTGCTCCATTATTATTTTCAGCATTAGCAATCGCTGATTCTAATAATTTCAACATCAATTGAGCACCTTTTTTTGGTGTAAACTTGAGGACATCAAGTGCACCAGATACGTTCATATTACGTATCATATCGGCTACCAATCTGCCCTTTTGAGCGGATAAAGGAGCACCTTTTAACTTAGCTGTAACTTCCATCATATCCTCTTACTTGCCTTTAGCCTTTCTGTCTCCAGAATGGCCTTTGAATGTACGAGTCATGGCAAACTCACCTAGTTTGTGACCAACCATATTATCTGTAATATATACAGGTACGTGATCTTTACCGTTATGAACGGCAATTGTTAAATCAATCATTTCAGGAACGATTGTTGAACGTCTAGACCAGGTTTTAATTGGCTTTTTTGATTTTGATTCGATTGCAGCTTCTACTTTGCTGATCAAATGATGGTCAATAAATGGACCTTTTCTAATAGAACGAGCCACTTGATATCCTCTCAATAATTATTTCTTTTTACGTCTTCTGACAATAAAGCCATCAGTACGCTTATTACTTCTGGTTTTATAACCTTTAGTTGGAACACCCCAAGGAGAAACTGGATGACGTCCACCAGAAGTACGACCTTCACCACCACCATGTGGGTGATCAACAGGGTTCATAGCCACACCACGAACAGTTGGTCTTACACCTCTCCAACGTTTTGCACCTGCTTTACCTAAAGAGCGCAGACTATGCTCGCTATTACTTACTTCTCCAATTACAGCGCGGCATAAAACGTGTATTTTACGCATCTCACCTGAACGAAGGCGTAAAGTAGCATAGATACCTTCTTTAGCTACAATTTGTCCACTACATCCAGCACTTCTTAACATCTGAGCGCCTTTTCCTGGTTTCATTTCAACGCAGTGGATCGTTGTACCAACTGGAATATTTTTAAGCGGCAGGCAATTACCTACACTAATTGGAGAATCAGCACCACTTAGTACTGTAGCTCCTACTTCCAGATTTGATGGGGCGATAATATATCTTTTTTCACCGTCTTTGTATGCAATCAGAGCAATTAGCGCTGTCCGGTTAGGATCGTACTCTAGACGCTCTACTCGTCCTGCGATTCCATCTTTATCACGCTTGAAATCTACAAGTCTGTATTTTTGACGTTGTCCACCACCAATATGTCGTACAGTGATTCTACCCTGGTTATTTCTTCCACCAGTTTTCTTTAGTTTTTCAACTAATGCTGCATGGGGCTTGCCTTTATGGATATTGTGATGAACAACACGTATTTCGCCACGTTTCCCAGGCGAAGTCGGTTTCGATTTTAGTAGTGCCATCTTAATCTGCCTTATTCGGTAACTGTAAAGTCAATATCTTGATCAGCGTGAAGGGATACAAATGCTTTTTTCCAGTCACTTCTTTTACCGCTGGTTTGTTTAAAGCGTTTGGATTTGCCCTTAACATTGATAACAGATACATGCTTAACTTTTACATTAAATATGTGCTCCACAGCCATTTTAATTTCTGTTTTTGTCGCAGTTTTTAACACTTTAAATGTGAACTGCTTAAACTTATCGGCCATGACAGTAGCCTTTTCAGAAGTATGTGGTTCACGAAGAACCATCATCAATCTCTCAGCATTCATTGTAACTGTTCCTCAATTTTTTTAATTGCAGCTTCTGTAACAACAACTTTTTCAAATCTGAGTAAGGAAACAGGATCTATAGTTGTAACATCACAGATATCGTAGTCAATTAGATTTCTAGAACCTAAATATTCACTTTCACCAACTTCATTCATAATGATCAGAGCATTTTTAATATCCATCTGTGTCATTTTGTTGATGAAATCTTTAGTCTTATGGCTCTCACATTGGAAATCATTAACGACTACCAGGTTGCCTGTACGACAAAGTTCGGAGATTATACTACGTAATGCACGTTTGTACATTTTTTTATTAAGTTTTTGCGAGTAATCTCGTTTTTTTGATGCGAAAGTTACTCCACCACTTCTCCAAATAGGACTTCTGATGGTACCAGCTCTAGCACGACCGGTTCCTTTTTGGTTCCAAGGTTTTTTTCCACCACCTCTAACTTCAGAGCGTGTTTTTTGTGCGCTATTACCGCTTCGCGCATTATTCATGTATGTAACAACTGCCTGATGCACCAAACCTTCGTTGTATGCATATGCAAAAACTTCATCATTAAGTTGCAGTTGAGTTTTTGTATCTATAGTAGTAATTTCCATCACTCACCTCTTGCTTGCTTTTTGATCGCAGGCTTAATTTCTACTCGTGAACCTGGAGCTCCAGGAATAGCACCTTTAATCAGTAGTAAATTTCTCTCAGCGTCAACACGAACAAGTTCCAGGCTTTGAGTAGTGCAATGAGCATTACCCATATGACCCGCCATTTTCTTACCTTTAAAAACACGACCTGGAGTTTGGTTTTGACCTATTGAACCGGGTACACGATGAGATCTGGAGTTACCATGAGTCGCATCCTGTGTTCTAAAGTTGTATCGTTTTACGGTACCAGCAAAACCTTTACCTTTACTAACACCAGACACATCAACATATTGTCCTGCACTGAACAAATCAGCTACAGAAATAACCTGGCCAAGAGTGTAAGCGTCATCAGATTCAACATGAAATTCAGTGAGCATATCACCAGCTTCAATCTCAGCCTTGGCAAAGTGACCAGCCATAGGCTTACTTACTTTGCTAGCTTTTTTGGTTCCACCAGTTAATTGAACTGCTGAATAGCCATCAGCATCAATAGTTTTAACTTGAGAAACACGATTTGGGTGTACTTCTACAACAGATACAGGAACTGAAACTCCTTCTGCGGTAAAAACACGCGTCATACCGATTTTACGGCCTAATAAACCGATCATCATTGTAACACCTCTTTAATATCCTTCACCCTAACAATTAGTCATCAAGGCTTATCTGAACATCAACCCCAGCAGCCAGATCCAATTTCATCAATGCATCTACTGTTTTTTCAGTTGGATGAACAATAACGACCAGGCGTTTATGAGTACGTAATTCATATTGATCTCTCGCATCTTTGTTTACATGCGGAGAAGTCAATACGGTAAATTTTTCCTTTCTGATAGGCAAAGGTATAGGTCCACGAATTTGAGCACCTGTACGCTTAGCTGTCTCAACGATCTCTCGAGTTGATAAGTCAATCAACCGATGATCAAAGGATTTTAATCTTATTTTAATGTTTTGATTGCTACTCATTATAATTACTCGATTATTTTAGCGACAACACCGGCGCCTACAGTACGGCCACCTTCCCGAATTGCGAAACGTAAACCTTCTGTCATCGCAATAGGTGCATGCAAGTTAATAACGAGTTGAACGTTATCTCCTGGCATAACCATTTCAATTCCAGATGGAAGATCACAAGTACCTGTTACGTCAGTCGTTCTGAAATAGAACTGAGGACGGTATCCGTTGAAAAATGGCGTATGACGACCACCTTCTTCTTTAGACAAAACGTATACTTCAGCTTCAAACTTGGTGTGCGGCTTGATTGTACCTGGTTTAGCTAATACTTGTCCACGCTCAACTTCATCACGCTTGGTTCCACGCAATAACACACCCACGTTATCACCGG
>NZ_RZGU01000014.1:0-110615 GCF_003990085.1 Legionella sp. km535
TTTTCCCATGAAGCCCGTTGAAGACTACGACGTTGATAGGCAAGGTGTGGAAGCGCAGTAATGTGTGAAGCTAACTTGTACTAATTGGCTGATTGTCTTGACCATATAATCTGAGTTACTTTGGGTTATAGAAGTAGACGATAAAATAGAGTAGAATGTGTTACCTCGAATCTTTACCAGGCCTTGGGCTTGTTGATTGAAACCAATCATCAATCTGAAGGCAAACAGTTTTCCTGGCGACAATAGCGGTTTGGAACCACCTGATCCCATCTCGAACTCAGAAGTGAAACGAACATGCGCCGATGATAGTGTGAGGTTTCCTCATGCGAAAGTAGGTCATCGCCAGGGTTTTATTCCAGAAAAGCGGCTTTTTAGCCGCTTTTTTTTTGTTAATTTATTTATCGATTTTAAAATCATAAGGATATATTAAATTTCCGTAGGTATTTTTTTCTTCGTCAGTTTTCTTTCATTCCTTGGTGTTTCCATAAGCAAATTCGATCGGTTTATCTTGAAGCTTATCGTTACGTAAAATTGCAAATACTATGGAGCACACTAGATTAATTTATTTCGTGGCGATCATGAATTAGGTGAGGATATCAGAATAATTACTCGTTATTTTTATCTATATTTTCTAATTTGTGGCCATCCAGATGACGTTGTTGTCGTTCAAAGTCTTGCTGATCTAATTGCTTTTCTATTTTTGTCCTTCCGAATTTAATACGATTTTCAGAAGCTTTTTTTTCCTTTTCCACTTTATTTTTAGCTTTTCTTTTCTTATTCAGATTAATCACGTCTGCCATAGCATTCTCTACCAAAAGATGTTGATTATACTATAGCGTATATATCCCATATAGATCATCTAACTGCATAAGTGAAGCGAAAAAATCCTATGTTATATAATACATATTGACTTAAGAGTCTGTAACCTCAAAAATGATCTTACAAATAAAATAGAACTACATTTTTAACCTGGACGTTAATGGCAAGATCAATCGGTATTAAGCATTATGTGACTATAGGGCTTCTGTTATTAAGCAGTTTATTACATGCCTCTTTTATTGAACAAACATTAGGAGCTGCAGTTGTTAGAGACGCTACAGCGGTTTATTTTAATCCGGCTGCCTTAACGGTAATTCCCCATCAACAACTTATTCTTTTAGGAACCATGGCACGAGCGCAATTTCAATTTGCTGGAAGCGCACAACAAGTTCCCTTCGGTGTTTCCGAGTCAGGGGCTGTGACTACAAAATCACATTTTATTTTGCCCTCTATGTACCTCAGCGTTCCCATAAACGATAAATTTTCTGGTGGTTTTGCCCTGGTAGTTAATGATTTTAATCGGGATCTGGATAATCATTCTGTTCTTCGCTACGTGCAGTCGCGTAATCAAACGGATGCTGTAGATTTAGTACCAGCAATAGGCATTAAAATTAATCAATTCTTATCTGTAGGTGGAAATCTAAATATCTCTCGTGCTCACTTGTACCAAGAGCCGATTTCAGGTGTGCCCCGTTTAAATATTCCTGACAGCCGAAGTATCAATAATACTAAAGCAAGGGGCTTAGGTGGTGACTTGGGGATTTTGATTCAATTAAGTAAATGGACCTCTTTAGGATTCAATTACCGTAGTGCAATTACTTATAACTTTAAAGGAACCAGTACCATCACCAGTCCAGAATATGTCTCATCAGATGATTTTCATTTTAAATTCTGGACACCCGCGAGAAGCGTTTTTTCACTGAGTCACTTTCTAAATGAAAAGCTTGGCTTTGTGGGAACCATTCAATACCTTCAATGGGATGTATTTAAACAGGCTTATGTCTATAATTTTGTAGCGCAATCTGGACGCCAGGCATTTATTGTTCCAAGGGGACGCATAGACTACAACTTCCATAATAGTTGGCTTTTGACCTTGGGATCGATTTATAATTTATCGTCAAAATGGAAGGTCAGGGTTGCAGGAACTTATAATCAATCTCCTTCAAATGGAGCGTTTCAAATAGGTACTGGTGATAGTTTGACTGTTGGTTTTTCTATGGGATATCAAATGCTGGAGCATTTGACTGTTGATTTCAGTTACGGTCATGCTTTTTATCAGAGAGAGCTTATTAATATCAGAGCAGCGCAGAATACCATCACCGGTGTGAATAATGGCATTCATGACGCGGTCTCCTTAAAACTCACCTTATCTGCATGATACTCAGGGGTTAATAATTGCTTTGCCCCTATCGGGATTATTTTTTACTCTTTACAATACTCATGGCCGTTGCAACTAATCCTCCCAGATCCGCCAGGTTTCCTGGCAGGATGAGAGTATTGTTTTCTTTAGCTACCTGGGAAAAGGCTTCTACATATTGCTCCGCCACTTTGAAATTTACAGCTTCCATGCCTCCCGATGACTGGATGGCCTGGGCTATTTGTTGAATGGCCTGAGCATTAGCTGACGCTACTGCTTTAATGGCCTCAGCTTCACCTTGTGCGCGGTTAATTGCAGATTGTTTCTCTCCTTCAGATCTTTGGATAAAGGCTTCTCGCTCACCGGTGGCAATATTAATTTGTTCCTGCTTTCGCCCTTCTGAGGCGGCGATCAGAGCGCGTTTTTCACGCTCTGCAGTAATCTGGGCTTGCATCGCATGGATAATTTCCTTTGGAGGGGTCAAATCTTTAATTTCATAGCGTAATACTTTTACCCCCCAACTCGTAGCTGCCTCATCAAGCGCAGCTACCACTGCGGCATTAATATGTTCTCGCTCTTCAAATGTTTTATCCAGCTCCATTTTTCCTATAACTGAACGTAAGGTGGTCTGCGCGAGCTGGGTGATTGCTAATACATAATCACTGGTACCATAAGACGCAAGTCTGGGATCAGTGACCTGAAAATACAGGATACCGTCAACTTGCAATTGGGTGTTGTCTTTAGTAATACAGATCTGGCTGGGAACGTCCAGGGGAACTTCTTTGAGCATATGTTTGTATGCAATCCTGTCGATAAAGGGGATGACGACATTCAATCCGGGTGACAATGCAGCATGAAATCTACCAAGCCGTTCAACTATCCATGAATTTTGTTGTGGTACAACTTTCAATGCTGTAACGATAAAAATTACGGCTACAACTAAAATCAATAATGCAATTTCCATAACGCCTCCATAAAGTATATCCGCAAGTCAAATCGGTTTTCGATTTGTTAATATTAGAACAGAACCTCGAACATCCTTGATGTAAAAGCTGCCTTCATGTCTAATCTCTTTGGTTTCCAGCTGTGCATCCCATTCAGTGCCTCGATAAAAGACACGCGCGGTTTCATCATCTCTCCACGTTAACACAACGACTGGTTGACCGATGTCCAGGCTTAAAGATGTTGCATCGGAAGGATGCTCATTTTTCCAGCGACGTAACAAAACAATACCGGCGATGCTCGCCAATCCTGCCAGTGAAAGTTGTGCTGAAAACGACAGACCTAACATAGCGAAGACTCCACCAATAGCCATTGCAATGGCGAGTATGAGTAAATAAAAAGTTCCTGTTGCCAGTTCCAGACCAAGCAGAATCAACGCTAATAAGAACCAATAAATATATAATGTCATGACTTATCCTGGAAATAATTTAAGCATGCTCAATCAACATGGCAAAGTGAAAACTAAATAATATTCAGTATACACTATAATATTTAAAGATTTCTGGCTAAGAATGTATCGAAAGGGAAATACTTTACTTTGCATGTACTGCAGCGGTTTATAAATATGACGCGCTTTATTTTTAATGAAGAAATCGAGACTGCTTTTTTAGTGATTATTATATGTATTTTATATTCCTAGCCCGCTCATAATTGATTATTTTTTAGAAAAGCTTATCTTGATTCCTAGATTAGGTTATTATTAGGATTTGCTATTTATTGAACAGCTATACTCCGTCCAATTTTGATTTTGTAAAGGATTGTTATTTCCGATGTTAGTGCTCAAAGTGATACAGCTTATACAGGAGTTAGAATCGTCAGGTCCATTAATTCCCTGTGATATCAAATTACATCAATCCCTATCCGCTCGGTTTAAAGATAGTGCCCCAGTGGATGTTCTCAGTTCTGCAGATGTTCAGTTTTTATTGGAATCTTATAAAGAACGATGGACCAGTGTGAAGGATACTGAAGACGATTATACTTTGAACTCTCAGGGAATAAATCAAGTATGGATTCAGTTTGCCCAGGAATTAGCTGAAGAAAACAATAAACATCTGTTTCAGATATTAAGTCCTTTGCTAGTGCTCAGAGTGATACAGCTTATACAGGAGTTAGAATCGTCAGGCCCATTAATCCCCTGTGATATCAAGTTACATCAATCTCTATCCGCTCGGTTTAAAGACAGTGACCCAATGGATGTTCTTAGTTCTGCAGATGTTCAGTTTTTATTGGAATCCTATAAAGCACGATGGAAGAGTGTGATGGATACTGAAGACGATTATACTTTGAACTCTCAGGGAATAAATCAGGTATGGATTAAGTTTGCCCAGGAATTAGCTGAAGAGAACAAGAAACATCTGTTTCAGATATTAATTCCTTTTATAACCAATGACAAAGATTTTAACAATCTAACTTGTTTAACTGAAACAACCCGAATGGACAATTTTTATGTAGGGCATGGAGGACACACTCTGTACCGTAAAAGAGGGTTTTGTGAGCATTTATTAAAAAATGGTTTTATGCTGTCTACTTATCGCGATCTTTCAAATGTCAAATTGCATCTGGTGACTGTTGATGAGCTGAGCAGGCTCAAATCCTGCAAGCAGACCAATGGTGAGTTTAAAATTGGCAGTGAAGTTTTTGTAAACTTTTGGGATTTTTTGAATAGAAAAGTTTTTCCCCGTCTGTTGGATAACGGGGAATTGCCCATGGAACTTTTACCTCGTTTATTAAGGTTGGTAGAGCAATATCATACTTTTAAAAATGCTAGCGCAGATTATACGAATTTTAAAAGGTCAGCCAATGAGTTTTTTCGGCTTCTTGCCCAGGGTGATTTACACAATATTAATTGTTTTTATGGGCAACAGATATCCTTTCAATCAAAGGACTATTACTTATTGGACTTTTTAATCGCAATCAACATGTCTCGCAGTTATGATTTAGATCAATTGCTTCATACATTGTTGCTGTGGTTATATAATATTAACCCTGCATTGAAAAGCTCTCTTGCTATTTTAGAATCTGTTTACAACTCAATCACCTCGCTAGCTTCAAGTAGCAGTAGCAGCGGTCAGTCCGTGAGTATTCCCTCTGAGGATCATCACCAACCTTTGAAGCATTGTTACCGTTTAATCGTATCATTGATGACCTCTGCCTTTGAAATGTGGCCTTTAACGGAGAGGACAATCAGTCTGTGGGACTTGAACAATGATGTTTTTCCTGAGGCTATGGAAATTTATAACTGTTTTTTACCTGCATTAAATGAAAACAGGGAGCAGGATTTAGAGGCCATTTATTTGTTTGTAAAGCAGCACTATTTTGCTCCGGCTCCTGTAAAAATGGGTTTTTTTTCCTGGATTTCAGGATTTTATTCTACAACAAGGTGGTATGAGCATGTAAGGCAAGAAACGCTGAATAGGTTAGGTGTATATTGGCATGAACCCGAGTTAATACTTCATGCATTATTACGTTTTAAACCGACAAGTTCTGTTATAACACCGCATATTAATTTATTTCTTGATGAACTACTCCATACGTATGCACAAACAGGCAGTGACTTGTTAAAGCGGTTTCGAGTGAATATATTTTTTACTCGCTTATTGAAGAAATTTGATGCAGAGGATAAAACAGATTTGATAAGGTTACTGCAATTGTATGATTTAGGTAAAACCAGCACTGTCTTTCTCGATAATTGTGCTCATCATATTGGAAACAGATTAAATCAAATCAATTTAAGTCAGCCTGGACATCCCCAGTTGTTTTACAGCTTTGTTTGTCGTGCCGATAAATCAAAAGTTTCCATTTCAATGACCGGTTTAAAACAGGTAAGTTGCATTATTGATGCGTTCAAAGAAGCGTCGAGTTCGCCAAGCCTGAAATTGACTGAGAGTTCACGCCAATCGATGTTGTCTTATCTTAGAAACCTGGCGCGTCCTATTTTAACCGTTGGTGAATTGGAAGTAGCTAGCAATAGTTCTCAGTGTTTGGATTATTTGGGTGCTCCAACGTAATCTGATTTCCAAATACATTTGTGGTAGCTCCTTATAAAAACATCAGGGTGTGCTGACAATAGCCATGATGGCGTCTTAGGACGTTGAGACTGGCAAGCTTCGATAATCCCTTCAAGTTTCGACGTCCCGCGACTTGTTCGCGGGATCCAATTCACTCTTTATAGGCGCAATATATTCTTGATTTGCGCAAAATCTATCTATTCCGTGAACAAGTCGCGGAAAGTAGGCTTGAAAAAATGAAATGCCAACAGCCTCTAGGTTCTGTGAACGAATTTTTAATCTATTGCAAATAAGTCGTCATTGCGAACGAAGTGAAGCAATCCATTACAGCGTGTTAGCGAAGATTTGATCTGGATTGCTACGCTAATACTCGCAATGAAGGTTTTTTATGCAATAACTAAATTTTGTTTACGGAACCTGGATAGACGCGATTTAATATTTGTTCTTGCTAAATTGAGTACATAGTTTTATAAAATTTTCATAGCGTCTCAATGATACCTCACCATTCTGTACTGCTGCAATTATGGCACAGTGCGGGGTGTCAACATGGGTGCAATTTCGAAATTTGCAACGAGACAGGAATGGTTTAAATTCAGTATAACCCTGGGCAAGCAGGGAGGATTCCATATCCCAGAGACTGAACTCTCTAACACCTGGTGAGTCGATTAAAGCACCACCGCTTGGTAAATGATAATAGCGCGAGTTGCTTGTAGTGTGTCGCCCTAGTTCACTGCCTTCAGAAAGCTCATTTGTCGCAATATCTTCTTCATGTGGAAGAATTCTTGAAATCATAGACGATTTTCCAACACCGGATTGCCCTACAAAAACATTAATTTGATGGTTCAGGCTTTGTTTGAGTTGTTCAAATCCAATGGATTCTTTTTTATTGGTCATGATGATGGGATAGCCTAAATTCTGATAATCATTGATTAATTGTGTTCTGATTTCATCGCAGGGAAGATCGGTTTTATTCAGGACAATCAACGCGTGAAGATGGAGGATTTCAGCCATAATGAGGTAACTGTCGAGCAATGGCCAGCTAATTTCAGGTTTAGGGGCTATTACAATAATGAGTTGAGTGATATTCGCAGCCACAGGTTTTTTTAAACCGGTGCTGGTAGGCCTTGCCAGGATACTTCCTCTGGGATAAAGACTGACTACTACCCCTTGTTTTACTCCTTCCATTTGCCAGACAATTCGATCCCCAGCGACCAAGGTATCCAGATTGGGTCTGATCGAACATCGTATGCGATTTCCCTGATTGTCTTCAATTTCAACATGTCTGCTGAATCGAGTAATCACTAAACCATCAGCAAGAGAGTCAGGATTGTTTTCTTTTGCCTCTTGATAATTTTGCTGTATTTTTTCAATACGTGCGGTTTGTTGTTTATTGATTCGTCTTTTACTCATGGTATCGATCTATATTATAATTGTCTCGTTTATTAATGATACAGTATGAAGGTAAATCCTATTTAATGAAAGTCTACTTGGTGGGTGGAGCGGTTCGGGATCAATTATTAGGCATTCCAATTCAGGAGCGTGATTGGGTTGTGGTTGGTTCAACTCCAGAACAGTTGCTCAACATGAAGTTTAGGCAGGTAGGTCGTGATTTTCCAGTGTTTTTGCATCCTCAAACTAATGAAGAATACGCTTTGGCAAGAACGGAACGAAAATCAGCTCCAGGATATTATGGCTTTGAATGTGATTTTAGCTCCGAGGTCACTTTGGAGGAAGATCTGGCACGCCGTGATTTAACTATTAATGCCATGGCGATGGATGAGCAAGGCACGTTAATTGATCCGTATCACGGGCAAAGGGATATTGAACGTAAAATATTAAGGCATGTTTCTCCGGCTTTTATAGAGGATCCGGTACGGGTTCTCAGAGTCGCCCGTTTTGCTTCCCGATTTCATAGTCTAGGATTTACTCTGGCAAATGAAACGCGTTCTTTAATGTATGAGATGGTTAAACGAGGTGAGTTATCTCATCTGGTTCCTGAGCGAGTTTGGCAAGAGTTCCAAAGGAGCCTGGAAGAGAAAAATCCCGAGCAGTTTATTATTTCCTTGCGTTCTTGTGGCGCTCTTGAAGTGATTCTGCCTGAAATTAACTCATTGTTTGGGGTACCTAATCCCTATCAACATCATCCGGAAATAGATAGCGGGATCCATAGTTTATTGGTCTTGCAATCGGCGGTAGCCTTAAGCCCGGATCCTGTAATCCGTTTTGCTGCTTTGGTACATGATCTGGGTAAAGCCATGACGCCGATACGCGAATGGCCAAAACATTATATGCATGAAGAGACTGGAGTTGCTGTAATCGAAGCTTTGTGTATGCGATTGCGAATACCCAATGATTACCGTGTTTTGGCTACTCTTGTTTCACGGCATCATTTGACCATTCACCGTTTTTTCGAATTGCGAGCTAATACTATGGTGAATTTATTGGAGCGTACCGATGCATTTAGAAGGCCCAATCTGTTTCATCAATTATTGATCGCTTGCCAGGCGGATGCTGAGGGGCGTGGAAACTCGCTAGACTATAAACAAAGAGAATTATGGTCTAAAATTTTATCTGAATGTGTTAAAGTAACCCCCAAAGAGTTAATAGAGCAAGGCTATGAAGGAAAGGCCATCAAGGAGGCTTTGCATGCACGTCGTGTAGCCCGCGTAAAACAATTACTAAATTCCTGGAAATGAAATGAAAAATAATCACAATTTAATATGGATAGATTTAGAAATGACAGGATTGGATCCTGAGCAGGATAGAATTATTGAAATGGCAACTATTGTCACAGATCCTCACCTGAATATTTTAGCTGAAGGTCCTGTGATTGCTGTGTCTCAACCCAAAGCCCTGATTGATGGAATGGATGCATGGAATACAAGGCAACACAATCAGTCTGGTTTGGTAAAAAGGGTATTGGAAAGTCATATTGGTGAAGCCCAGGCAGAACAATTGACCATCGATTTTTTAAAACAATACCTGGATAAAGGTAAATCACCTATGTGTGGGAATAGTATTTGTCAGGACAGACGATTTTTATATAAATACATGCCTGAGCTGGCTGCTTTTTTTCATTATCGAAATCTGGATGTAAGCACTTTAAAGGAATTGGCTATTCGTTGGAGGCCTGAATTATTGAATGGAGTTGTTAAAGAATCCAAGCATCTTGCCTTGGATGATATTAAAGATTCAATTAATGAACTAGCATATTATCGTCAGCATTTCATCAACTTGCCGGAAGTAACAAAATGATACAAAGAGAACGACTGGAATTACCTAATGGAGCGAATAAATTACTATTGCATTCGTGCTGCGCCCCTTGTTCCGGAGAGGTAATGGAGGCACTGGTATTTTCTGAAATTGAATTCGCTATTTATTTTTACAATCCCAATATTCATCCGGTGCAAGAATATGAAATTAGAAAACAGGAAAATATAAAATTTGCGGAAAAACATCACATTCCTTTTATTGATGCTGATTATGATAAGGACAATTGGTTTGAGCGAGCCAAGGGCTTAGAGTGGGAGCCAGAGCGCGGTAAACGATGTACCATGTGTTTTGATATGCGTTTTGAACGAACCGCTTTATATGCTCATGAAAACGGATTTCCGGTTATCTGCAGTTCATTAGGGATCTCGCGCTGGAAGGATATGAATCAAATTAACGATTGTGGCGTTCGCGCAGCAAGTCATTATCCCGATTTGGTATATTGGACTTATAATTGGAGAAAAAATGGTGGTTCTGAACGAATGTATGCGATCGCTAAACGGGAAGAATTTTATAAACAGGAGTATTGTGGTTGTGTTTACTCCTTAAGAGACACCAATGCCTGGCGAAAACAAAAAACTCGTGACAGAATTAAAATAGGGATCAATTATTATACCGACGAGCAGTAATCACAAGGAGCATTATGAGCAAACATTCGCAAGAAGGATCACATAATCATCATGACCACCATGGTCATAATCACGGTGAGGTCACTTACAACAAGTCCTTTCTAATTGCGATTATTGCCAATAGTGTCTTTGTGGTTTTACAGATTATCTATGCCTATGTAGCCAACTCAACCAGTTTATTAGCTGATGCCTTTCATAATTTAGGTGATGTGCTTGGCTTGATTTTGGCTTGGATTGCTATCGGCTTGATGAGTCTTAAACCGACCAAAAAAGCAACTTATGGTTTGAAGAAAACGTCCATATTGGCTGCATTAGTCAACGGAGGCTTATTAATTTTTACTTGCGGCATAATCGCCACAGAAGCAATGTATAAATTACTTTCTCCCACGGAAATTCAAGCGGTGTCTGTAATGGTTGTTGCAGGGATTGGAATTGTTGTAAATGGTACTACGGCTCTATTATTTTTGCGCGGATCTGATGATCTCAACATTCGAGGCGCTTATTTGCATCTATTTTATGATGCGTTAGTTTCTGTTGGTGTGGTTATTTCTGCTGCATTATTGTATTGGACTGGTTGGTTATGGATAGATCCTGTTGTGGGCTTATTAATTGCCATGGTGATAATTAAGGGAACCTGGTCATTATTTGCCGATAGCTTTAGGCTCATTATTGATGGTGTTCCCAGGGGGATTTCTTGGGCGGCGGTAAGTGAGTTCCTTATTTCCTGGCCTGGAGTTCAGAGTATTCATGATTTGCATATCTGGGCTATGAGTACTAAAGAAAATGCACTTTCAGTACATCTTTATATGCCTGATGATATTTTAACGGACGAATCCAGAGCAGAAATGGTCGCGCAGCTCAGAAAACAATTCGGGATTCAACATGTGACGATTCAGACAGAAAAGACAGAAAAGGATTGTCATGATGCCTGTCATTCACCAATGACCTGGATTTAATGGGCTGAGTGAATTTGAAAATAATCCAGTAATTTATGGGTATAGGCAAAGAATCGGTTTTTAGTCAATTAAGGATAAGCAAAATCATTAATGTTAATGCCCAAAGACCAGTGCCAATGCACATTCCAAGCACGTATTGTAAGCCTTTTTCTATATAAGTGAGTTTTTTTTCCTGTTTCATTGTGTGCTTCCAGCATGAACATGTTCTGGGTTTAGATGATTCAAATTTGAATGAACTTTTCCTTGTGAGTGAGTATATACCCCAAAAGCAAAATAAAAGAATCCTAATAAAAATCCAGAAATAATGCCTGAATACAACCACGTTCTGTTACGCCATTTTGATTTCTTTACCATGATAAACCTTTATTTTCTCCATAGATAAGACATAAAATAATTTACAGACTTCTCAGATTTTAAGCTCAATGGGTTAGTTATAACATAGCCGTTGCTTATTGGCCAGTTGATGCGTCTGAACAACCATAGCCTAAGTGTCTCAATCTTAATTCAAATTGAGTGAGGGCTGCATCAAGACTTGTCTATCGCTATTTCCAATCCTTTCCTGAAACTCTGACATGCCATAAATGGGTCGTTTAGTTTTTCATACAGTTTACCCAGTTCATTGTAGGCGGGCGGCGTAGGATTTAGCTCAATGGATTGCTCTAAATATTGTTTCGCTTTTCCCCATAAATGTTGAGCTATGCTGAGTCGTCCCAGGCATAGATACAAGGGGGCTGAATGGGGATTTTTTTTAAGTAATGATTCAGCGAAGGATAATTGGTGTTCGTCACAGTAAAATAAACCATAGAGCTCTATGAGTTGCGAATCCATTTCTTTGCGCAGACAACGCCTTAATAATGCTTCTGCTTGAGCATATTCTTGCTTTTGATTTAAGTAACGAACGTATTCTGAGACTATATCAGAATTGTACGTTAAGGATTTGGGGAGTGAATTAAAAAGATTGGTTATTGCCTCAGATTGATGTTGCTTGGTTAAATCAATGATGGCTCGCTGATAAGTATTTTTTTGTAATTGTTCAAAAGCACTATCAGAAATCACATGATGCTTTTTTAAATCGGGTAATAGGGCTATTAATTGCGGCCAATCACGAACTTCTTCATAAAGATTCATCAATAATTTTAAAACATAGGGATGTCGTGGCGCTAAATCTTGTAAATGTCTTAAAGTGGCTAATGCCTGTTCCCATTGATGGTTTGCAAGCTGAAGTTGCGCCTGGGTTAATTCCACTGCAATTTTAGCCTCTGGCATGGATTGTTGTGCTTCACGTAAATAATGGTCTCGTAATTGACTGTCGCCCATTTTTTGCGCGGCACGCGCCGCTGTCAGGTAATTCAGCAAAGGGGTATCTGTATTGGGTAATGCCTGGATTAAATGGTTTTTTGCTTTTTGCCAATAGCCTTCACTGTATTCAATTAATCCTTTTCGAGTGGTCGCTTGAGCCTTTTGCGCCAACCGTCGGGAATTCCATTTACCAAGGGCTCCAGGGGTTTTAGCAATTTTATGACACAATTGTAAAACAATATGCAGTACCATAAACAGGAAAAGCAGGCCGAATAGCATGACCCATAATGTGGTTTCGATAGTCCAGTGATTAATTGCGATTAATACATAGCCCGGATCGTAATTGAGCTGAATTCCCAGATATACCGAACCTAATAAGATTAAAAATGCAACGAGAATTCGTATCATTATTAGTTCGCTCCCTTCTCGCTTTTATTTACATTATTGTCCTGCTGTTCAATTTGCTCAATGATTTGATTCAGTTGCGGCAGGGCTGAGCCTGTTACGGGTTTTTCCTGAATTAGTTTGATGTTTTGTAATTCGCTTATTTGTTTTAGCAAGGCCAGCGTTTCGGGTGCTTGCTCATCAAATATTCTTTTGATGTTACTACTGGCTTGTTTCAGCGATAATTGATAAACCTCGGTATTATTATTCAGTATTGCCCACTGTGCTTCCTGGAGATTCAGTCTGATGCTCTCTTTTAATGCAGATTCGAATAAGGGGGACATCAGAGGTTTGATCTGTTCATCAGTACGGCGGACAATGACCAGTTGTTCTAACAATTTGAGATTGTCTTTTAAACGTGATTTCCAGGTTGAGGCGTTTGATGATTGAGGGAGTTCTGTCTGACCTGTTACATTATTTTTTTCGAGGGGTGATTGAATGGTCAGATTGCTCACACTGAGTTGTGCTGCATCCAGCTGGCTTAGTAATCCTGGAATATCAATAGGTGGCATCGCTTTTAACTGAGCAATCTCTTTAGCGATTATTTGCCGAATTTCAAAAATCTGAGGAGCGTTTAATTGACTTAGCAATTTATCGGCTTGCTGAAGCAGCGAAATTGACGCATTGAAATTGTCACTCCAATGCGTATTGATTTGCGCTAATTCGAGATAATAACGTGCTTTGAGAAGAAGCCAGTCTTGATTTTGATACAGGCGTTGTTGCATGGCAACTTGAAGCTCTTTATTTAAACTATCGATTCGGTTTTGCAGTTCGCGTTGCTGTTCTCGTATTTTATTTTCTTTCTCAGTCAATTGATCCTGAATGTTGGATTGATTTTGCCCCAAGTCCTCAACCTGAGCCATCAGGGTTTTATTTTCATCGGCTAAATGCGATTGTAATTTTTTATTGGTCTGAGTGTTATAAAGATTAAAGGCTATTGCTGTAATGGCTAGAATTAGCGCAGCTTTTGCGAGTAAGGTATTGTTTTTATTGCAAGGACGATGATTGAGTTCTTGTACTGGATTATCCTGGGTACGGTCTGCCTCATGGTGTACTTGAGTTGTTTCTTTTTTTTCGTTTTCATTGCTATTGGTCATGGATTAATCCTTGATAATAATCAAACAATGCATTCATCATCCTGTCTGGATGACTTATTATAGTTTTCGTAATACCATTTAAAGCAGCTGAATGAGCAAGTCGTTCACTTAGAACAATAAAGGGTTTATTTTTCAGCCAGTAATGAGCGTCCTTGCAGAACATGTTAAAAAGGTTATGCATGGACTGTTCACTTGTTAACAGTATAATATCCACCAAATCTTCACGCCATAATGAATTGATCAGTTGATGATTCACTTCAGGCATTACTCGTTGGTACACTTCCAGGCTGAATAGATTGGCTCCCTTTTCCAATAGGCTTTGTTCAATGAGTTGCCTGCCTCCTACTCCCTTAAATAATAGCACGGTTTGATTTTTTAATTGTTGCAGACTGTTGAGTGCTAATAAATGTTCGCTATCGGGAACATCAGGAATCTCTTTGACTTCAATATGAAACTTGCTTAATTCTTTTGCACTCCCATGACCAATTGCGATGACATTAATATGCTCTGGCCACACTATATTATGACGTGCGAGTTGAGTAAAACAATATTGTACTGCGTTAGCGCTGATAAAGAGAGCATGATGTACCTTATTTAAATCGGGTAATGAGTTTATCCATTCCTGTTCCGTTGCAACTATTTCCAGAGTAGGGCATGGTATGGCGATTCCACCGGCTTCAGTGATTGCGCTGTTAAGGGTTTTAGCTTGTTCTTTGGGACGTGTATTCAAAACACGCAGCCCATGCAATGACTGACTCATGGAGCGATACGTTCCAGTAACTGTGCCGCTCCGTTCTTTAAGAGATTTTCGGTGCATTGCATTGCTAATTGATGAGACTGATCCAGAGTTCCTGTTTGAGTATCGCAGATGATTTGAGACCCATTCAGGTTTAAAACTTTTGCTTTCAACAGGAGTTGAGTGTTTGAGGTCGGTTTACAAAAAACAGCTAATGGAACATGGCAATTACCGCCGAGTTGAGCATTCACCGTTCGCTCCGTCTGAACACACAGTGAGGTAAGTGGATCATTTAAAACGCTGAGAATATTTTGCATGTCGTGATCATCTGAACGGCTTTCAATACACAATGCGCCCTGACCGCATGCGGGTAACATCATGTCGTCGGACAGCAGTTCTGTAATGGAGTGCTCCAGTCCCATCCGCTCTAGACCCGCTGCTGCCAGGATAATGGCATCATATTCACCCGCTTCGAGTTTGGCGAGGCGGGTGTTGATGTTTCCTCGCAGGGTTTTAATTTGGAGATCGGGTCTGTAAGCCAGTAATTGCGATTGTCGCCTAAGACTCGATGTGCCTACAACAGCGTTTAGAGGAAGAGCATCACATTGGGAGAACCGAGAGCTAACCAGGGCATCATAAGGATTGTGTCGTTTACAAATTGCGGTCAAACTAAGCCCAGAGGGCAGTTCTGCGGGCATATCCTTTGTGGAGTGAACTGCAAAATCGGCTCTATTATCCAGCAAGGCCTCTTCAAGTTCTTTAACAAATAACCCTTTTCCGCCAGCCACTAATAATTTATCTTTAAGAAATTTGTCGCCTGAGGTTACCATGGGCAGTAATTCGATAGTCAAAGAAGGCCATTTCATTAAAAGGGTTTCTCTGATATGGTTTGCTTGCCATAGTGCCAGAGGGCTTTGACGTGTAGCGATACGAATGGTTTTTTGCTTCATGGATTATCTGATACTTGTAAAATAAGCGCTGATAATAGCATTGATTCGTTCTTTCTGCTAAGGGGATGTCGTTTGGCAAGCTCAGAATTATAGGGTGAGTTGAGCCTTTTAATTTCAATGTTCTGAGAAGTGATGTTGGGGTTCAATTGAGAGTTGCTCAACACATTTTATAAAAAGGGGAAGGGAGTAAACAATGTGGCAAGTTAAAAACATTGTAAAGCATTTAGACGAGTCCATGCAGCGGAGTCTTTCCAATTCTGCTCATCAATTGGTTGCTGTTGGCGCCATAGCTTTTTTAGGGTTTCCTTTTTTTTACCTGATTTGGGCATATTGGTTTCCTCAGCCTTATGAAAGTATGCTCTTGCGTCTTATTGGCAGTCTGTTAGGTCTGGGGTTAATGCTGACTCCATATTGGCCTGCCCAATGGAAGAATTATTTATCCTGGTATTGGTTTTTAACCTTATTGTTTACCTTACCGTTCTTTTTTACCTTTCTTTTTTTGATGAATCAAGCCAGCGTTATTTCCGCAATGTCCTTATTATGCAGTGTATTTTTGTTAGTATTGCTCGTGGATTTACTGAGCTTGACCATCTTATTGAATTTGGGCGTTGGTATGGCGTTAATAGGATACTACTGGCTCTCTCCGCATATTTATTTCGGAGAGGAACATATAGAAATGGCCTTAGTGATTGTCTTTACCATAATAGCCGGCTCCACTTTAAATTATAAAACTGCTATGTTGCAGCAACAGCGTTTGGCTGGAATGGCTGCTGCTGCGGGAATGATTGCTCATGAGTTGAGAACCCCATTATTAGGAATTAAAAGCGGTGCACAGGCATTGGTTCAATATTTACCTGGATTGATTCAGGGTTATCAACTTGCAAAAGAGCATCAGTTGATTCCTGCTCCCTTGAGAGAGCGCCGACTGCTTCAACTTGAAGGGGTTAGTGATCGCATTGTCAGTGAGATTGATTACGCCAATACAATTATTGATATGTTGTTGGTTAAGGCGGGTCGAGAGAATACAATACACAATTGTATTATGGAAACGTGTTCCATGGCCGAGTGTTTAAGTGAAGCGATTTCTCGATATCCTTTTTTATCGCCAAGAGAGAGAACTTTAATTACCTGGGAAGGAGATTTTCAATTTAAAGGTTCGAAGTTGCTCATGGAGCATGTCTTATTTAATTTAATAAAAAATGCATTATATATGATTGCTACCGCCCAACGAGGAGAGATTCAAATTTGGACCGAATACGGTGATAAATTCAATTATTTGTACTTTAAAGACACTGCAAAAGGAATGACCAGCCAACAAGTTTCTCGTTTGTTTAACCATTTCTATACCACGACATTTATGGGGACTGGTATTGGGCTGTCTTTTTGTAAATTGGTGATGAATGGTTTTGGGGGCAATATTACTTGTGACGCTGAAGAAGGAAATTACGCTTTATTCAGCTTGAGCTTTCCAATTATCGATTAATTTTTAATATTCTGGAGTAGAAAATGAAAGGCACTAAATTACCCTGTTTAATCTATCTGATATTTTTTATGTGTTGTTCGAATCTCTTGTACTCGGGATCTACGCCTGAATTTTCTATTATTCCTTCAGTTCCCAATGGCAATATTGTCAGGGTTCCAGCTAATGGTACGGGGAATGTAACTTATATCGTAACCAATAACACTAAACTATCCCGTCCGTTGATTATGGTACCCATGACTGGTATTAGTATGATTGGCGGGGGTGCAACGAACTGCGTTGATGCTTTTTTCTTGCTTGCACCAAATCAGTCTTGTGTATTGGAACTTGAAATCCAGGGAAGCCAAATACCCGGTACTGGATATTTTGGCGGGCCAATAATATGCAAGAGAATTGATAAGGATAAGCCCGATCCTTTTTTATGCTCAGAACCTTTGCCCCAGAATGTTTTGAATATCTACATTACTGCGCGTGAATAGGGGGTATAGAAATTTTGGCAGGGTGGACTACCTGTGCCTGGAAATGCCATAAAAGTGCATTGTTGGCTTCAGCTGAACCAAGGACAATCTTTAATAGACCATTTGCACGGGTATTATCACGTTACTTGTGTATGCTTGGGAAGTAACGGCGTTATTGCTGATTGAACTAGAACGACGCCGTTATTAAAATGAACCGTCTTGCACTGATTTTAAGACTGTGATGAACGTAAAGATAGAGCAATAAAGATGTAGGTCCAGCCATTGACTATCATTTCGATGGCAATAAACAGCCCAATTACCCATAAGCCGCTAATAGGCCATTGCGCTAATATCAGAACCCCTAAAATAATTGCAGTGATACCTGCTAATAATAACCAACCCCATCCTTTGGAATCCCGCAACACTAAAGCCATTATAATTCGGGTAAATCCAATGACGATGAGTACAGAGGCTAAAATTCCTGTTATTAATGTTGATGCCAGGAATGGGTCATAAAATACCAGGCATCCTGCTGCAATGTAGAGCACAGCAATCAGGGCTTGCCAGATGATCCCTTTCCATTCTTTATGTTTAAATACATCAATAATATGAGTGATACCGGAGACGATTAGTAATGCGCCAAAAAAATACATGCTAACCAGTGTTAAACCAACTACCATGCCCAGACCGATACAGCCCAGAAAGAGAAAGAGTATTCCGAGCCCTAAAATCCAACCCCAGTTGCGCTTTAATTCACCGACTATTGGTTGATAAACGTCATTCGAATTAGCCATAAAAATATCCTTATTTAATTTCAGTACTTGTGAGCAGGATGACTTCGAATTTTAAGAAAAAAGTAATGAAGTCAATTTAATATAGCCTAGGGTCTGTTGACAATTCAAGTTTCGACGTTCCGCGACTTGTTCGCGGGATCCAATTCACTCTTTATAGGCGCAATATACTCTTGTTTTGCGCAAGATCTATCGATTCCGCGAACAAGTCGCGGAAAGTAGGCTTGAACATAATGAAATATCAACAGCCCCTAATATTCAAGGAGTTGTCGAATGTTCGTTTCGTCGTTCCCAGTTTTATATGATAGAAATTAGTTACTGATGATTAATGCATATAAATCGCAAATAATTTGGCTTAAGTAGTCAATCATGATATTTTATAGGCAGGTTTCGCCTTGTTTCTTGATTTAGTTTGTAAAGGATTTAGTGCGTTACAATAGGATTTGTTTTCATATCGTTTTGCTCAGGAGGAGCTATGCAACATTTCTCTATACCTACCTGTTACTTTCCAAGTACTGCGGTATTTGTAGATGATAGTCGCGATTTTTTGCTCAACTTTGTTTTGCATTTAGATGAAGGATTGGCTTATCGCGTTTTTGATTCTCCATTTAAAGCGTTGGAATGCATCCATAAAAAGCGTTGTGAGTTGGAGCTATTGAGCCAGCGCTGCATTAGTGAATATACAGAAGCTAAAAATTGTCCTTTGACAAATCATACAATCAATCTGGATTTAGCCGCTATTCATGCTGAAGTTTATAATTCGAGACGATTTTCGGAAATATCCGTAGTCGTTGTTGATTACGCTATGCCAGGAATGGATGGCCTGGAGTTTTGCAGACGAATTGAAGATACCAATATAAAAAAAATCTTGTTAACAGGACAGGCTGATGAAAAACTGGCGATTGAAGCCTTTAATGAAGGTTTGATACATCGCTACATTAAAAAAAGTGATCCCGATGTGGCTGGGCTGATCATCAAGAGCATTCATGATTTGCAATTACAGTACTTCCAAAGTATGTCCGATATGGTTGTTCGTATGCTCTCGGTCACTTCGCCAAGCTGTCTTCATGATAAAAAATTTGCTGAATTATTTTGGGATTTGTGTAAAAAGAAAGGGATAGTGGAATTTTATCTCGCTGATAATTCAGGTAGTTTTTTCATGTTGGATGATGACGCCAATATCAGTTTTTTAATTGTAAAAAATGAAGCCGATATGCGCCTTCATTATGATTTGGCGCTGGATAATGGAGCCAGTGAAGAGGTTCTGGACCAATTACTCAGTGGAGAGAAAATTCCTTGTTTTTGGCAGTCTAATTCAGTGACGCCACAATGGAACGAATGGACCAATTGTCTGGTCCCAGCTCGTAAATTTGTTTCCGATGAAACCTATTACTATGCTTATGTGCAAGGTGCTGTTTTATTTGATGTTCGCCTGGATAAAATTTTATCCTATCACCAATATCTTGAAGAGTTAGATGCTGAGGAGATGTTCCTTACTTAATACTACCTATTAAAAAAAGGAATATCTCGTTGATGCGCTACTAACTTGAGCAAGCAGTCTATCACTCGGAGAAGATCCCTTTTTTCGTGGTTGGAACTAAGGGATAAACGTATCAATGCTCTGTTCTTGGGGGTGGCAGGTGAACAAAATACCGCTCCAAAAATATCTTCCTTTTCCAGTTCATTGCGTAACCAAATCGTATTTGCTTCGTTTCCCGTCATAATTGGAATGATTTGTGACTCACTATCGCCAATATCAAAACCGTTTGCTGACAGGGCTTCTCGTAAAAACGTTGCGTTTGCATGCAATTTCTCTCGGCGCCATTCATCCCTGGAAATAATTTCCAGAGAAGATGAAAATCCAGCCAAATCATGAGGAACCAATGCTGAACTGAATATTGCTGGCAGGGAGGAATAGCGTACAAATTCAATTAATCGTTTTTTCCCGGCAATTAATCCACCTCTCCCTGAAAATGCTTTTGCCAAACTTGCGGTGATTACATCAACCTGATCGGACAGTCCTAGCAGGGTAACCAATCCTTTTCCACTTGGCCCATAAGTTCCAAGGGAATGCGACTCATCAACAATTAACAGGCAATCGTATTTTTTGGCAATTTTGACAAATTCCGAGAGGGGGCTAATTGTTCCTGTCGTGCTGTATATCGAGTCAATTGCAATAATCCCAGGTCCATGTCGCTCCAATCTTTTTATTAATGATTCTGTCGAATTATGTTGAAACGGAATGGGTTTGGCGTTAGCCGCTTTAACTCCGGCCCAAAAAGACATGTGGGTATAGAAATCTAGATATACTGGTGTATTTCGTTTGGCCAGAGCTTGAATGATCCCTACATTGGAACACCAGCCTGATTGAGTAAGCAAGCTTGAGGGATAGTTTAAAAAGGTGCTGAACTGTTGTTCGCAATTATCCAGCAATTGGCTATTGTTACTCAAAAACACGGCTGATTGCATTTGGCCATTACCGTATTTTCGCATGGCGTCCATCTGAGCATTAATTAATTCGGGATGCTGGCTAATATGTAAATAGTCATTACTTGAAAAAATAAGCGCGGTGGGAGTAGGGGTTTTTCCATTAAGAATATGCCGACCTTGCCATGACTTTTTCACTCGATCTTCGAAATAGTGTTCCATCGCATCGTTGATGAATTCAGGGTAGCGTTCGGTTTCTACATCTGATTCCCAAATCGATGACGCTGAATGATTATTTTCTGTACTGTTATCTTGAATTCCCATCCCTAGCTCAGCTTCTTGTCCATTGGCGGCAGTGTAACATGGCTTTAGCCGTTCCCCCAATAATCCTGTAAATGGAGGACGCAAATCTGACTTTTCCTCAAGATTTCATAAGTGAGACCAAGAGTCAGATGGTACACATCGAACTTGCGGCAGAAGTAGGACTTTAGTCGTTTTTTGCAGAACTTAGAGCGCATTTTTCTGCCGTCTTCTTTAAATGATGCTGGAAAAAAGCGTCACTTGTCGGTATGATTTTTAAATTGTAATCGAGAGGGCGCATTAATGAGGTTGATTAGCGTAGCGCTGTTAACAGCTTGTTCATTTTCTATTTTTGCATTGGATGATGTCGATAGGCAGCAAATACAACAAAGAATTCAACCCATAGGTAAAGTGCGTATTCAGGAACAAGGTAATGATACTTCTGGAGCCGGGGCGGTGGATAAGGCATCAACAACTGTAGAAGCTAAAGAACCAGGCCAGGAGACTTACGAACAATATTGCACTGTTTGTCATCGTGATGGACTAGCCGGGGCACCCAAATTTCGCGATGAAAAAGATTGGAAGCCTCGATTGGCAGGTAGGACGATTGATGAACTGGTTGCCTCAGCCATTAAAGGATTGAATGCTATGCCAGCAAAAGGAACTTGCGTTGAATGTACCGAAGCAGAGCTTAAAGCGGCTGTCCAGTATATGTTGCCAAAATCATGACTAAATTTGCCTATAGAAAAATTCAATCGTTTCTGGCATTGATCACGCTTTTTGTATTAATGTCTTCCCTTTATTTTCAATATATAGTCGGTCTTCAGCCCTGTCCACTATGCCTAATGCAACGTCTTTGTGTCTTTTTGTTGTTGGGAATTATGGGACTGAGTCTGGGTACTCTGAAAAAGGCTCATTTTGTCAGCTTGTTACAGATTATCGTCGCCTGTGCCGGTCTGTTTTTTTCGCTAAGACAGTTGTGGTTGCAATCACTTCCTGCCGATCAGGCCCCAGCCTGCATGCCTGGCCTGGATGTATTAATCCGTTATTTTCCCTGGCAATCTGTCGCTAAAGCATTATTTTGGGGGTCCGGAGATTGTGCCGAAACCACCTGGAGTCTGTTGGGTATTTCCATGCCTGGATGGGTCAGTTTGTATTTTCTTTTTATGGCCATTACAGGATTATTCTTGTTTCTACGAACACGCACTTCAATTTATTAACTGGTAATCATGATTTGATTTGGCTATGATTGCTCTTTTTTTGAGTTGTCTTTTTTAGATGAATAAATTCTCTTGTGAAGTGCTGTACCGGCATGCCGGTACTAAAGCACGTGTTACCCGTGTTACGACCCCTCATGGCGAGTTCATTACTCCGGTGTTTATGCCCGTTGGAACTCGTGCCGGAGTAAATAACATGACTCCAGGAGAGTTGTTGGCCGCTGGCAGTCAGATTATTTTAGGTGGCAATACCTACCATATGTTGTGCGCTCCAGGTATGAACGTAATAGAAAAAGCAGGGGGAATGCATCCGTTTATGGGATGGCATGGTCCGATGTTAACGGATAGCGGTGGTTTTCAGGTCTTCAGTTTATCTAAAAATAAAGAGATTTGTACCATTGATGAAGAAGGGGCTCATTTTAAACTTCCTGGGAGTCAGGGACTGATTCATATGACTCCCGAGATGTCGTTGGAAACACAAAAAATTATTGGTGCAGACATTATCATGGCCTTTGATCAATGTACTCCCGACAGTTGTACCAAGGATGAAGTCGCCCATATTATGTCTCGTACCCATCGCTGGTTAAAACAGTCGGTTAATTATCATCTCGAGCATCCAGCATCACGTTATGGGAATCAACAAGCTTTATTTGGGATTGTTCAGGGCGGCATTTTCGAAGATTTGAGGCGGGAATGCGCTGATTTTGTTGCATCAATGAATACAGACGGAATCGCAATAGGCGGTGAGACTATAGGGTTTGATATGAACACTACAGTTGAGGTTATTCGCTGGGTTCGTGATTTTTTGCCTGAGCATAAGCCTCGTTACACAATGGGGGTGGGTATGTCACCTCAGGATCTTTTGGATGTAGTTGCAGAGGGAATTGATATGTTTGATTGTGTCGCGCCTACACGCAATGCAAGGCATGGGGCGTTATATTGTGGTGAGTTGGTACAAGAGGGAAATTGGTTACGTTTTTCCAGTGAATACGAGAATGAACGAATTCAAATAAAAAAATCATGTTTTGCAGATGATTTGTCCCCTGTAATGGCGAGTTGCTCTTGTTATACCTGCCTCAATTATTCACGGTCGTATTTGCATCATTTATTTAAAAGAAAAGCCAATTTATTTACGGCTCTGGCCAGCATTCATAATATCCATGTATTGCATGATGTTTGTGCTAAAATGCGGGCTTTAGTAATAAATTGCTCATAATTTAAGATTTAACAGGAGATATAATGGTTGTAATTAGCACATCTAAAGGTGATATTCATTTACAGTTAGATACAGAGGGTACTCCAGGAACAGCAGAAAATTTTCTGAACTACGTTCGAAGCGGTTTTTACAATGATACGATCTTTCATCGGGTTATTGACGGATTTATGATTCAGGGCGGAGGCTTAAATGCGGATATGCAGCAAAAGCCAACCGAAGAACCCATTAAAAATGAAGCCAAAAATGCCAAGCCTAATAAGCGTGGAACCATAGCAATGGCAAGAACCATGGATCCTCATTCTGCTACCGCTCAATTTTTTATTAACGTGGCGGATAATGGTTTTCTTAATTACAGTGGCGATCATGCTCAAGGCTTTGGTTATTGTGTGTTTGGTGAAGTGGTTGAGGGTATGGATGTTGTCGATGCGATTGCAAAGGTAAAAACAGGACAGAAAATGGGGCATGGCGATGTGCCTTTAGAAGAAGTGAGCATCATTTCAATCAAAGAAGTTTAATAAGTTTTTTTCTCAGTAAAAAATAAAATTTATAAGGTGAACCATCTGAGGTTCACTTTTCCCTGCAAGCGAAGTGATGCTTGTGCGCGACGACCTAAACAGCTCCCATCGTCCCTCGCAACTTCACGGCTCTTCATCTCCGCGTTACCCAATACGTAACCCTTCGCTTTACCTCCTCGTCACCCTCCGCGAAAGCGGAGGGTCTATAGCAGCTCACCAAGTTTCTCCTGATTCTGCCCCCACGTTTTCGTGGAGGGTGACGGGAACTGAGGGTGATGAAGCAGGCGAAGGAGAGTCGCGTGAATTTGCGAGAATCTATTGGAGCGACACAAGGACGAATTTTTTGCTACTCAATTACCAATGCCATTGATTTGGGCTAAAACGTTATTCCAGTTATTTCTTTTTTCGCTTTTTTATACTTTCTGAATAATCAAAGATTGGTATTTCTATATGAAAGAAAATTGCCAATAACCGCGCTGTAAAAATGCTAATCAGAGTAATCAAGATATTCAGGTTATGTGGAACCTGAAAATGCGCAAGAGTAATAAATAACACCGCACCACCAAGAGCAATTACAGCATATAATTCTTTTCTCAGTACTAAAGGAATATCATTACATAAAATATCCCGTAACATCCCCCCACAAATACCCGTTAACATCCCGCTGATTACTGCCACGCTAGGTGACATTCCGTGAGAAAGGACTTTTTGCGTTCCAATGATAACGAAAGCAGACAGACCAAGAGCATCAAGAATTAAAAATACTTTCATGATTCTGACCAGGGAATGAGCGATAAAGATAGTCAAAAATGCACATAATGAGGTATATAATAAATACTCTGGATGAGCGACCCAAGTGATTGGGTAGGTGTTAAATAGCGCATCTCTTACCGTGCCTCCGCCTAACGCGGTAATACAGGCTATAAGCATCACACCAAAAAAGTCCATTTTTTTTCGCCCGGCAGCTAACGCACCAGTTATCGCCTCTACACAAATGCCCAAAAGAAAAAGGTAATGGAGTAGCATAGGATTCAATGTTATGAAAAAAAACAATGATAACACTATTAAAACAAATGGCGAAATACTGTGCTTCAACTAGAATTATACATAAGAACTATTTTCTACCTGGAGGGCATCGATGGAACCGGATACTCATAGTCACACACAATTGGTTCACTCAAAATTGGATAAATCATTACCTGAGAATATTATTAATCTTGAACGGAGCTTAAGGGGGTTGCGAGCTGAAATTGATGTGAAAATTCATAATTTTTCTGCATATGAAGGTGAAAATCGAGTAGCCTATTTAACCAGCCTCAGTTCCATTGCAAAAGAACTGGATGATGCCATTGCTGGTTTAGATACGCTAATCAATTTGGCGAACTCTCAAAGCGATGAGGAAAAACAAACATTTTATCAAAGTGAAACCATGCAGAAATTTTATAGCATCATAACAGAGCAATTAAATGAAATGTCACAATTAAGGAAGAGACTTTAAATCAGTAGTCCCTAATCTCTTCGATAAATGGTGTTTTCAATTTCGTCCTTTGGTGAGGAGCGCTAACACCCTTAAGGTTCATTATATTGGTTTTTGATATTGAACAGTAAAAACAGGGTTTTCCGAGTCCATCTGCGCAATTTGATAATTGTTTATACCTTTTCGATAACGACGAGCCAGAAAGCGAACATTAATCAGGACTGTAGTTGCCAGTACCATGATAATTATGCACGGTGAACTGGGCATATGCGTTGTTCTCGCCAAATAGTCAGCTAACAGGGGAGGCAGGCCAGCAGCCAAACTTGCAGATATTGAATAGACAATAGAAAGAGCCGTACACCGTATTTGTAATGGGAATAACTCTGTCAAAAGGACAGTCGATACACTGTAATAGCAGGCACAGGGAATGGAGATTATTAATTGCATTAGGATAAAGTATCCGGCATTACCGTAATTGATCATATGCATAAATGGGTAGGTCATAACCAGTAATCCACTGCTGGCAAAAATTAACATTTTTAAACGGTCATGTTTATCTGATAACCAGCCAAACAGCGGAATAAGCACGGTGACACACAATAAAGACAAAATATTGGACATCATAATCAGGTTCCGCGGTATGTGAGCATATTGAATGGCGTGCAAAGGGATATACAAGTAAAAGAAAAATCCTGTTGTAACGGATAAAAAGACAGAGAAAAATGCAAAGTAAAACATAAATGGGTATTTTTTTACAAAATCAAGTGATTGTTTATAGATATCACGTGTTGACGGTTTTTTTCTATTTGCGTAATAAATAATATAGGCCAAGCTTTCCGGCATTTTTGCACGGATATAAAAACCAATCAGGGTCGTCAGTAAAGCGAATAAAAATGGAATGCGCCATAAATTATTAAGATCTGGATTGGTTTTTGAATAGTAATGGAAAAGCTCTGCCACCAGGCATGCGACCAAATACCCGGCTTTTACACCAACTGATGACCAGCATCCTCTAAAACCCCGCTGACTGGTATCGCCACTTTCAACCAGTAATGAAGATGAATTTAAAAATTCAGAACCGATAGCCATGCTCTGGATTATCCTAAAAGCTAACAAGCAGCCCGCAGCCATGATGCCAATCCGGTCATAAGCGGGTATAACACCAATCAGAGCGGTAGAGATACCCATAATGAGAATTGAGCCCATTAGAACATTCTTTCTACCATAGAGATCAGAAAGTAGCCCAAGGATAAATGCTCCTATCGGTTTCGCCAGATAAGCGATAAAAATAAGAGAGAGCATTACAGTGGGTTTTCCCTTCGTGTCGCCTAACAAATTGCGGGATAGTTCGGCTGATAGGAAATAACAGATGGACATATCGTAAGCTTCTACAATATTTCCCATCAGTCCGCCTAATATTACTTTATTTTGATGTTTCATAATGAACCTGTAGCGGTAAATTCTGTGCTGACAAAGAGTCACAATAGTTAAATAATGGATTAAGCATATTTGAACAGTATTGGCCAATCTTATAAAAATCATCGTGTTGGCTAGTGAACAGTTCTTGTGTATGAGGGCATGATTTACGACTAGCCAAAGAATAGATAACGTAGTCATTATCAATTTTTGCCGCCATTGATAATCCTATCGGGAATGCATGTTTAATCTGTTTAAGGTAATACAGTTCATCATATCGCTCCGGTATATATAATGTTTGCCAGCTAGCCTGAGCTCCCAATTGAAACCATTCAGGATCGTAGGTTTGATCAAAATGCCAAAGTGAGCTGCTGAACAAATTAAATTCCATAGAAGGGGTGGAGGATAAGGAAACCAGCTCATTCCGTTCATTAATCCGAGTTAAGGCAATGTGATGAATTTCATGTATTCCCAATACATCCCTGAATACGTTTGAAAGTTTACTTTTGAATGCAAATAGAATTTCCAGATGCTGTGGGTGGAGCATCAGTTTACGGCTATGTTCCATGAATACTTCTCTACGTTCCTTGCGGATGGCTAAAATGCTTCACTGAAGCCAAAGCCAGGTCAATAATTTTTTTTGACTGTTCTTCGTTAGCGTTGATTAAGCTGATGTCGTTAATCAATTCCATCAAAAACCCAGGCACCTCATTTTCCATTAAGTCGCCATTATATAGACACGCTGCTCGTGTGAAAATATAGTGAAGCAAATTCTTGCTGATTGTTAATTTGTCTTTCGATAATCCAGGGTCATTATGAGCATCACCAAACAGCAGCCAACCCGGAGAAACGTGAAGTTTCGCAGCAATTTCAACGAGTTTAACGGGCTCGGGTATGGCTTCACCCCGCAGATATTTTCGGCAAATTTGAACAGAGTAACCAGTAATTTCTGCTAATTTATGGATACACACTCCTGATGTTGAGCGTTGTGAATTAAATCCAGCAGCAATCATTGCGTCTCGCAAGCGGTAAGCAAACTGTTTTGTTAAGTTAACTTTTTCCATGGGGAAGCAATGTTCCTAATCTCTTAATGCTGAGTAGAGTGTAACAAAGGGTAATAAAACCTGCAAATTTTGAAATGAGTGGAAACTTTTGGTTTCGTTTGGAAATTATCAGTTGACAATAGAAATCAACTGAGTATAATGGCCTCCGAAACGTACGGAATCAGTTTCAATAGTCCAAACATGGAAGCACGTGATACCGGATGGAACCGGTATCACATTTAAGTCCAATTAATGGAACAGTGGTGTAACCATAGCAGTTAACCTCGCAAACTAATGGCTTGAATGGCTATCCTCCATTCAGGCCTTTCTATTTTATATTGGGAAGTTTGAGCTCATTAATCAGTCGAATTAAATGATCTGATAATGGAACCCTGATTTGTTTATGACGGCTGCTTTCGCCCCGGATTAATTCACAATGAGATTTGGGTAATTTGAACTGCTTCGATAGGAACTGTATCAATTCTTTATTCGCTTCCCCATCTTGTGGTTTGGCATGCAGCGCTATATGTAAGGCTTCGTCAGCAATGGCAAGCAACGCTGATTTTTTTGCATTGGGCTTGGCATAGACAGAGAGCACCACATAATTTTTTTCTATTTTAAACCACATAAAATATTCTGCCTGTTCATTTAGGATGCTGTCAGATTGTGGTCTCGGCCACAAATAAAGTCTTTATAACTCACTGGGGCATACACTAAATAATAAATTTCCACAGTAATTTTTTTAGATGGTATTTTTGATATCCCGATAAAAATGTTCATGTGTTCCTAATTTCAATAGGGTTAATATGATTTCATCTTCTTCATACATATAGCCCAATAAAACTTCTTGATTTAATAGTTTGAATTTATGAACCCTTAAAAAACTGTCTTAAAGAATATCTTACAAAAATCGTTAAACAACTTTATCCTTCTATCGGAATGTGCCGTAATCCTATATTGTTTTAATTCAACATGACAAATCAACTTCATCCCAGTCAGATTCGCAGTTTAATACCCATTCTAATGCTTTCCTTCTTAGAAGAATTCTGGCAAAAAACTCATTTGGAATATTATTTCGGTAATGATGAACCCACCAATGCAATCGATAATAGAGGTCACGCATTTCATATAGTTCGCTGTATGATCTTAACTGCATGCAATTGATATATTTAGCCCCGTCTTCGCCTAATTGGAGGTTGGGGCTAAGGCTAGCTAATTCATCACCCACAGCTGTGTCAAAGGGAAGGTTCTTAATTAATTTAGTTACCCAGACTAACGCCCATAGTGCTTCTATTAGCCAATAAATATAATTAAGTTCACCTTCGGTTAGTGGTTCATCATATTGAGATAAAAGGGAATATTCATCAGGTGATAAATCATCTATCAAATTATTTTCTGATAGCCAATTTGCTATGACATGTTTGGGCGCTTTTATACATAATTGATACATGGCATTAAGCACTAGAGCACGATCTATTATTTGTGGAAGAGTCCTCGGGGTAGTTAAATCGATAATTGGCAACCAATCTAAAATTTCTCCTCCTGCTTTTAGAATTATTTCTTCGGATCTTTTTTTGATGGCAAAAGAGTCAATATCATGATTTGAAGATTTATCAACTAAATCGTTATTAATAACAATTAATTCAGGTTTCTCAATGTAATCTTGTGCTACATGCCCCGCGTTATTTTCAACATTCGGGATGGCATTTTTCTCAATTAAATAATTCATCATTTCAAATTTCTTGTAAATCGCAGCTTTGTGTAGCAAAGTATTTCCATTATACTCAAGATCTCGTATGTTTATATCAAATCCTGCTTGAAGCAACTTTGCCAAAGAAGCGATTCTATTTTTTGCAATAAGGTGCTCGGCGTACCAAAAGAGTTGTCGTTGCAATTTATTGCTACAAGATGTTAGCTTCAAAATTACTTTTCGATTAGTTAATGTTACTAAGCGCTCAAAAGCTTCTGTTTCAACTCCATAATACAATTCTAAAGGAACGCAATCTTCGTTGTTCACCAGATTTGGATCAACATTTCTATCTAATAGCCAATTAATAATATCACTGTTTTGATATGATGCTGCGAAATGTAATAATGTATTTCCACAACTATCTTGAAAATTCAAATTCAGCTTCCCTTGCTCAGCAAAATATATAAATTCGGCATAATTATTTTCGATAATTCTATTAACTAATAAAATTTGGATTGTATTTAATTTGATTTCTTTGTCGTTATTAAAAAACAGGACCATAGGTTTGCCTTGCTATAAATCAGTTATCATGGTTAAAACGCCCTCAACTACAGTTTTTTTATAGCTTCAAAGATAGAGAGCTTACCAGTAGAATTATAAGGGTCAGTATAAGGGGCCGGACTTGAATTGTGAATTTATTGATATTCACAATTCAAGTCCTGACTCTTTCTTGCTACTCAATGAATCACTTGATAGTAAAGTACATGCCTTATATGCCCCGGGAAGGGGCTATAAAGCGATGAGCGAACACTTTAATCCGTTTTTACTGGGGTTGATTCTTTTAAATTTTCAAAGGTTTTGTTTATTTTTTCATAAGAAAAATCCCAAAACAAAACACTGCATGCGCTATCTAACAGGCAATTTGCCTGATTTAACGTATCTCCTTTTTGGATGTGCGTTATTTTTTTATGGTTAATAGTAATTTCAGGAAAGCATATATCACTTAGTACTCCATGTGTTTTGGGGTAAGTTATCCAGCCCGCACTGATTGATGGTTTTGGGCTTGTTTGGATTAAATCTGGAGCTATTTTGGTCATGAAGTGCATCTGTTCAAGATTGAAACCATGACTGATTTCATACATTTCAGGAACAAGTGCCCCAGGAGTTCTTGCTGCTGCTTCAAGGAAAATCAATTGCCCAGTGTTCTTATCTTTAAACACTTCAACGTGAAATGCTGAAGAGAAAGTGCCTAATAATTTTAGGGCTGAACTACTGAATTCGTAAAGTTCATTGAATAACAAAGAATCATTTACAGGAATGCTGCCCATAGGGCTTCCTTTAGAAAATTGAGCTAAAGGATTGGCATAGTGGCAAGCAGCGAAAAATTTCACTTGGTTTTCTACGATAATAAAATCACAATGAAATAATTTACCATCAATGAATTCATCGATTTCAAATTCCCATGGGCTATTGCAGATTATATCAAGAACGTTCGATAGAGTTTTTTCATCCTCTACTTTGTACGTTCCTATGCTGCTCACTAAATCTATTGGCTTAATAAACATAGGAAAATCAATATCCTGAATTAATTCGCTCGTATAGTGTTGAGAATTTTTTTTGTACTGTTCTTTGTTAAGTATTTTGAATAGAGGAGTTTTTAATAGCCCACCTAGTTTTAATTTAGAAACATTTTTGTTTACATAGGGAAGGACTTCGTTTACGGAATTTCCATTGATTTGATATTTTTCTCGAATAGTGGCGCATGTGAGTTGCGTGCTGTCTTCATTACTTAACAGGACTATCTTTTCTGAACCGTATTGGATTATTAAATCAGCTATTATGGCTTCTATTCGATGTGCATCAGGCGTATGGAAATTTCTATCAATGGTGTGTATTTCATCGAAAATTTGTTTGTTTTCTTGGGTTAATTTATTAATGCAGTAATCACTGGCAATTAAAATAAATTTAGAATCGTTTTCGTAGGGTAATTCGGACAAATTCGCTTTAATAGCAACAACATTGTATATAAAAACATAGACTTTCATATTTATCCATAAATACTCGATTGGAGGGGACTGAATTATAACACAAACAGCCCCATGTGTTCAATGTTTGTTCATTTTTGCCATTAAGACAGATATGGTCTATGGTATCTTATTATAATATAAAGATTTTTTATGGATACCAAACCATTTGATCAGATAGGCTTAATTGAATCGATTTTTAATAGTCTCCCATTTTCTTATGTCTTTTGGAAAAACAGGGATGGGATATATATGGGAGCAAGTGCCAATCAATTAAAAATGTTTGATTCAGGTCATGGTTTTATAGGCAGAACTATCTATGAGGTATTGGATGATTATGAATCAGCAAAGGCTGTTGACAATATAGATAATGCCATCATGCAGACTGGAATTCCTCAAATTTTAGAGGAATCGGTAATAACTCCAAATGGTGAAAAAAGAATTTTTCTTTCCCAAAAACAACCGTTAAAAGATGCGGGGGGTAATATCATTGGATTGATTGGATTTTCAATAGATATTACTGAAAAGAAGAAAATAGAAAATGATCTTATTGGGGCAAAAGAAAAAGCAGAGGCCTCCAGTTACATCATGACTGAATTTATATCGAATATGGGGCACATGCTGGTTACCCCATTCTCTTCAATTAGTGGGATGGCATCCATGTTACTGTATGGCTATGGGGATAAATACCTGGAGTTAAAACCTTTATTTGAAGAGCTTCTTCGTGGATGCAGCGCTTGGGAGAAGGTATATCAGGAGGTTATCCGAGCGACTTCTATTTCTGAAATTGAAGTTAAGGTTGAGTCTTTTTCCATCAATCATGAACTTAAAAATATAGAGAGTATTCTCAAGCCCTCTGCTTATGCTAAAAAACTAAAATTTATGGTTAAACCATTCAACTCTAATGAAGGAGATTTAATAGAAACAGATAGGCTCAAATTTCATTTGATTTTAATAGAGTTGATATCCAATGCAATTAAATTTACAGAAAACGGTAGGGTGATTGTCTCTGTTAACAAGAAAAACGGGACATACTTTTTTCAGGTTGCTGATACGGGTAGGGGAATTCCTGAGGATAAAATGGATTTCATTTTTGAGCAATACACCATGTTATCACGTGCCAATAAATATGGTGCTCAATTCCATGGTGTTGGCGCTGGTCTTTTTCTTGCCAAACAAAGAGCAAAATTAATAAATGCCTCAATACAAGTAGACAGCACCGAAGGTAAGGGAGCAACTTTTACACTAATTATGCCGGAACATTATGGTTCTATAGGGGGTTGATGCAGAGGTTCATTTTTTGCAAAAAGTGAGAAGATGTTCAGCTTTTTCTTTGGTTAAAGGTTTAAGAATAACATCTTGCATGCCAGCAGCCAGGTATTTTTGCGTTTCCTCAGGACTGGCGTTTCCAGTGACAGCAATAATAGGAACACAAGCAATTTTATTTTTAGCCTCATGCTCTCTAATCATTTTGCACGCATCAAGGCCGGATACTGAAGGAAGCCCTATGTCCATGCAGATGGCATCAAAATCTGTTTGTTCTGCTCTTAGGAGCGCTTGGATCCCATCACTAACAACGTCTACATCACAGCCTAGAGTCTCAAATAGAAATTTCGCAACCTGTGCTGCAACGGTATTATCTTCAACGAGAAGAATGTGTTTTTTCGACATAGGATAAATCCATATTCATCACTTAATCATTGTTATTTTAGTACAGAGGAAAATATAAATCATTTTAAATGCAGTAAATCATAAGAAAAGCGAATTATTATCTTTCTTTCCGATTAAATCCGTTCTATTTTTGAAACGGGATGGGGGCCTCGCAATTGTCTTGCTACTCCATGAAAGAAATTGTATTCAAAATCCCTCCCTTCAGAAGCAAAAACTACTGGTAGAGCATGCCAGGGAAGCCTTGGGAAACGATGATGTGTTCCATGATAATTAAAATTAAGGATAAAAATAGCGAAACACGTTGGTAGCTTGAAATTAAAAGCAAAGTATACATCGTCTGTTTTACTCCCATAATGGTAAGAATAATCCGATACAGAAATAAATAATGCGCGAGCCATCATTAAAATAATTAATACAGGCCAATGTGAGCCATAGCAATAAAAGCTAAGAAAAAACATAGAAAAAATCAATAAAAGATCAACTCTGGTTTCTGGCAAATTATTGTTCTTTTTTAAGAATCGTTCAATCGCAATCAACTGATAAGAGTTGGCAGGAAAATATTTCGTTAATTTAGTTTTTAGTGTTTTGCGTGATAATAAGGCAATTAGCGGAAAAAATAATTCCTGAATATATAAGCCAATGAATAAACGGAAATAAAAAGCAAGTTGGGCTATTCGTGGCGATAGTAGAGCTGGATCATATTCGTCATGTCGTTCCATTGCTGTTCGATTAAATTTGTGATGTAAAAGGTGAGCCTGTTGAATCGCTCGAAAGGGTGAGCCAAAACAGATAGCCAATAGGCGGCTCATCGTATCATTACCCCTTCGATTCATTGATAGTTTGGAATGGATTCCCTCGTGGATTAGTGACCAGAAGCTATTATTCACCAGCATAAGGGGCAGTAAATTTAGTATCAAGAAGATACCTGTCTCTGGCAATAAAAAGGGCAGAATAAAATATTGATACAGACTTAATAGAACAAAAAAAATAACGAGATAGCGGTTATATTGTTCTAGTGGGACCAAGAGATCGTTGTACATCAATTCTAATGTTGTTGTATTTTTTTGGGGCGTGTTAAATTGATTTTTTGAATCTTCATGGCCCTTATTGGACTGCCATTTCTCCATTCCAAATCTCCAATGTATTCGTTATCGGCAATAACGTCGCCAGACACAATATTTCCATAGCCTACATACGCTTTATCACCGATTTTACTGCCAGGGCCTATAATACAATTTGCGCCAAGAAAACAATTTGTTCCAATTGTGACAGGCTTTAATAGCAGGCGATCCCCTGTAAAATAATGACAAGAGACATGAACATTTTCACCGAAAGTTGTTCCTGAACCAATGGTTAACAAGGGAAGATCAACAAAGGTAAATTCCATTGGCGTATTGATGCCAAAGCCAATTTTGGCGCCTAATGCACGATATAGTAAAAATTTAAGAAAATAGGAAATATTCAGAAGATACTTAAGTCCAGACACCTTTATGGAACGATTTAATGCTAAATGACAATACCATGAAAGAGTATTTTTATTGAATCCTATATGGGTCACGCCAGGTTTTAGTTTAGGAATAAAGAACTTAAATAGTGCTAAAAAAGATATGAAGGTCAAACCTGACAATAAAGGTGACAGTAATAAAACAAGAATCAATAAGGTAGTTGAGCCAGAAAAATAAAAGACCAGAAAAATAATAACAGACCATGATAAAACGGCAGGACCTACGGCGAAGAATGCACTAAGAAGATCAAAAAATAGATAATGGGGTATTTTTAAATTTCGATGATCAGTCATTGATTATCACCTGTGCCGATTTTTTTACTCGAAATAGTTTACGATAAATTGCTTGCGCAATTGTGATGGTCAGTGTCAATAAATAGGTCATGATCATCTGTCTGCGACGAAAATAAAAGACAGTGAGATCATTATCGTGTATTCCTTTGCGAACAAGCTTTGGGCTTAATAAAGTGTAGCGTTTTATCATTCCATGGCCGGCATAGGAACAGCCAAAAATGATGGGACGATTTTCTTTTAGAGCATCAAAAATAATATGGGACCCAATTTTCAAGTTAAACATCACGCGAGAAATTGATTTTGATTTCCAAAGTGCAACTATTTCACAGACCTTTTGCTTGCCACCCAAAGCTTCAATAATATTTAATTGTTCTTCAGCCGTAAAATATTCAAAACAACGATGTGGATATTGATTAATTATGTATCCAGCGACTAATTGTGTGCCCTCATAAACACCTATAATGCGCTTATAGGAGAATAGATTTTCCGTTTTGATAGCCTGTATTGGATCAAGTCGTTTCCCCTGAAAAGAGTCCATGTATCCTTTGGAAAACTCCGCAAATTCAGTTGCGGTTTTAAGATCTCTAAACTTAAATAATTTTGCCATATCAATTGTCCTTATGATCAAACGCAAAAAAGTTATTTTAGAGGACTTCCTCGGTAACAGCATGAGGTGAAGTAACTAACCCTAATTTGCAAAACATACGTTGTTGTGCTTTCAACCGGATATCAAGTTCTTCAGGAGAAGTTCTTAAAATTGCAGCCCCCGTTTCCATATAACGGTCTTCATTAGCCAGTTTCCAATCAGACCAAAGGCCTTCAATCCAGGTAATAATATTATTTTTTTCTATTTCACTCAGAAGAGGTAATTTGTCTCGCATATAGATAAAACCGAATCCAGAATGTCTGGCTTCATCTTGGATAATACGTGAATTAATTGCCTTGAAAATAGGGCAGGGTAGCGTTTCAATCCGCTTTCTTTGTTGATTCAGTGCTTCACTTTCCATGACTACATTTAAGGCAACAATCAATCCGCAATAGGATCCAGTCCAAGCTAGCGTCTTGGAAAAAATATCTGCAAGCCGTTCATTGACAGGTGCAATTTCGCCAAGCAATTGAATATATTTTGCATATACATCGGCATGACGTGCCTCGTCATTCATCTGCGTGCAGATAAAACGAAGCGCTTGAAAGTCTGGAACTTCAGTGATTAATCGGGCACAAATTTTTAGGGTAAACAGTTCCGCATGGTAAAGCTGACTTATCATATCCACATAATCTGTTATTGTGACATCGTTTGGTACAATAGGGGGTAGATCCCAATCGAACTCAGAAATCGACCAATTGGATAATCCTGATTTTTCAATCAATTGTTGCAATTGAGGGGAATGATAAGTGTGTGAATCGTCCATAACATCAACCAGTCTCGGCATTTTTGATCATATTAATGCTTCACTGTTTAAAATTCAAATCATATCGATACTCTCTCTTTATGACTGCAATTTCATCCCTGGTATGGTGCTTTCTTCATCATGCTAATTTCGGTATGTCTGTGTTGATGGCATTTTCAGTTGGCATTGAAGCACTCGCTTCTATTTCAATAGGAGATCTTGAGTTGAAAAAAGTCGAACGATACAGTCTTCTTGCCGCTGGAACGGCGTGTTGCTGTGCCTCACTAAATCCAATTACAAACTCAATTAAAGGCCCAAGCCAGGCAGTATAATCTACGCCATTTGCGATGGCTGCAAGCAGAGCTTGAGAGGCATGTGCAACCCCAGCCAAAGCCCCAACACTCAATGATAAAATCATAGAAGATGAATCACCATGCCTAAGCATGTTGGCAATATTATTGGGTAATTGTTCCATTTGATTAAGATGAGGAACAGACTCTGCAATGGCAAAACCATATACAGCAATACGCTTGTAAAACTCTTGGTTAATTGGGGCAGCGATTAATTGTCCTTCTGGTAAATGCAGATAAACCATTGCTGCCAACATCAACCACCATTTTAAAGGAGGCCATGAGCTTTGTGGTCTCTCAATTATCTGACTATTCGTTACACTCAAACTATAATGCTCGCGCGTACCATTCAGGGTGTGAAAAAGGTGAGGTATCGAGATAGCACAAAACTTTATTAACGCAGGTGCAGCGAAAACCAATCCTAAAAATTCATTATCATGTATCCCTAATGAACTGGCCAATAAGCTACCTTGTAAACGATGCGCCCAACCACACATGGCTAATGGTGGTGCAAGTAACATCAAGCCCGTTGACATGACTATAATATCACTCGTTTTTGCAGGCTGAAGTAATGATGGTTGTTTCTGCTCTTCATGTGCATCATTAGATTCATCACATTGCGCCGGAAAAAGATGATCGTATACCTCAATGGACTCACAACAACCAGCAAGAATTGCCAAGCCGAGAATATAGAGCCAATAAGCATCCTGCGCTGTGTCTGGTAGCTCATCTATAGTCGCTCGGGAATAAGTCATTGAAGATACAACGAATACTAGAAACGTGAGAAATTGTCGCAACTCTTTTGGCATCACTTTAACCATACAAAAATGTCTTTGAGCAAGACGTAGAAGTAATTAGCGTTTAATTATATGGGATTATATAGCTTAAAAGCTACGACTTTGGGGGCGTTTTGATTCAAAGTCAATTTTATAAAAAACTCTGAATTTTATGTGGTTCGCGTGTTACAAGCAATTTTAAATGTTTAAAGTCATTAATGTACAAGTATCTTGCTTTTTGCTCCAAAGCAATATACCTAGTAAAAAGCAAGCTCCGCCCTTCCAAATGCTCACTCCGAGCCATGATAATTGGAATTTTTTATGAGTGGCAATTTCACGCTATCAAATAACCCACATTCATCCAAGATAAAAGGCAATAGAGTAGTTTAAAACTCAAACCATGTAATTTGAAGTTCATACCAAGAGAGAGCAGTGCTCCGGTGCTGTATGTAGTTCTGAATACACGATATTCTTTGATGTGTTTTGGGCCATTCTTACTCATTGTATTTCCTATAGTATCATTGATATTAATCCGGGAGGCATGCAGTGCAGCCAGATTGCGAGTGCTAGTATGGGATTATCAAAAATTTTATTGCTGGGTTCAACCATAATTTATCTTCTTAATGGACCCAGAGTTGCCTGCAATGGATATAAAATAAATTGTGAACTGTTCAGAGGAGCCTTTTTTAGGCGCCAAGACAGACTCTTTTGTCTGTTAAAGGATGGGTTTGAGAATCCGTAAAAAGGATGTTTCAAAATTTGTAATTCACTTGGGAAGCTAGTTCAAAAACTGTCTCCATTAATCAAGGTTCAAATTAATACCAAAATAATTGAATTAATGGAGGGGTTTACCTAGTGGTTTCGTTGGCTTGAGATGTGATAAAAATCGTAATAAATTCTGATTAATTATAATGGCTATAGTGAATGGTGTTCCGAGGAGGCAGACCACATCCTTGTGGTAGTGCATCGTCCTTGATGCGTTCAAATAATCCTTAATAAGACATCCGCTGTCCTTCCTCGTACTGATTTAAGCATAGCGAATAATTTTAATGAGTTATACTCAAAATAGCGCATAATCATGTAAGAAATCTCTTAATTTGAGTTAGAGGGCCTAAAATGGGCTGCGATTTTAATTTATCTGAGTAGTGTTAAAGGTTTTCTTCATTCAATGAGGTACGCTCTATTGATAGAACGTTTTATCAAAAATGATTCATCGTGGACAACATTTATGGATAACTTGGTTGAGTCTGGAAGGATTTAAAGTCTTCTGCCCTAATAATGTCGCAAAAATCTTCTTTAGAGGAATAGATAATAATAGCGTCGCCAGAATCAAGTTTACTTATTAGTTGTTTCTTTTTAATTTGAGTATCAATTTCATGTTCACCGTAATCAGTAGCTTGGCGTGTGATAATATCAAAAATGAGATTTTCCAAAGCTCTTATATACTGCGTCGACAGGTAGTGGCATCCGAGGTGCCGGCAGAAATAATGAACAGCCTCACTCTTGATCTATATTTCTTTAAAATATACCATCAGACCGAATCATATAAATAGGGGGTGTGATATGTCAGCCAGTGCTCATGAAGTGCAATCATCAATCTCAAAGGTCAAACGTCAGGATTTTGCCAAGGAACTGGATACTCGCGATGCTCAGGTGCGTATATTGCGAGGCGCCTTGGCTTTTGCCGAGTCAGAGATGCTTTATGAAATTTTTCCGGGAATAAATGGCAATATAAGAATCACCAACTTTGATGGACTGCCTATGGAGCGTATTAAGCATCACATACAGAATGATGGCGTTGGATCGTTGGAAAATGAACTTCAATTACTCTGGAACTCCGCCATTGGAGAAAAAAAGGTCGCCCCAAAAAAAGACGAATTTTTTAAGGAATACTTCTATCCCGTCGATTTAACACTTAATTTTGTGATGAGAATACCTTCCACAGATGGAGGCGAAAAGCGAACTTGTCATGTTGATATCCAGTTTCTTGGCGTGCAACTACCGGCAGACGAAGCGCTTAAGATTAAAACCAATAACCCCGAGCTGTTTAAACCTAAGACCAGCTTGTCCTGCCAGATTTCCTGATCGGCTATCAGGCGTAGCCTGGGAGTAGGCCCCAAGGGCCGTATCCCAGGTTTTCATTGTTATGCCAGCTTAAGTTCACCACTCATTTACTCTCCAAACTCACTTAGACCAACCTCTTTCACTAATTTTATGGCAATAATCCATTTTCAACTTAAAAGAAACCCTGGGATACGGCCCTTGGGGCCTGCTCCCAGGCTACGCCAGCTAGAATAGGATATTCCTACCTTCCTGAGAAGAACCCCTATAAGTTAATTTTTTAAAAATGCAGCAAATCAATTGTATTGGTGCAAAAAAATTATTAAAATCTGGTTGCAGTTATTATGGAAAATTATTTAAAAGCGAGCAATTTTATGGAAATCAGAACCATTCAATTCGAAAACAAATTAGTCCTAATTATCAATAATTAATAAATCGACAGAAATCCTTTTTTCACAAAAAACGATCCTGGAAATATTAAGCTTGGAATCGATGCTCCAAGAGAGATTGATCCTAATGGTGAAGAAATTTTCAAGCGTAAAAAAGAAAAATTAAAAGAGTTTCAATGCTGGTGTATGTGTTTCATCTTAAACTAAGGAAAAAAATGAAAAGAATATTAACCTGTTTACTATCGTTTACTTCATTAACACTAAGTGCTCATAACGTCTCTGGCCATCCTGATTTGTTAACTGTCCATAAAACCTATGCAGAGGGATTGAATAATGATGAGTATCAGTATTTAAGAGCTGATATTTTGGAAACTAGAAATGGAGAGATAACACAAAGCGGATACCAGACTTTGTGTGTTCGTAATCACAAAAAAGCTCTTGATTTAAAAATATTTTTAGTTAATCCAGAGCCTGAGTATTATCAATATAACGTTACATTTTCTATATGCCGTCAAGATGATATTGGTGATATAGAAAACAATAAATGCGAGCCAGTTTCTGCTATTAACGTAGATGTGATGAAAAATGAAAAAAATGAAGTTCAGGTTAGTCTGCCGCGTTATACTTTGGATTTGTCCTCCTATGCGGGCCAATATTCACCGTGCAATGAGACAGAGCTTAGAGAAAAAAGTTTTATTATGAAAAAACGCCATGGCAAGGAGCTAGACAGGGTAAAGCAATAAATCCCAATCGCTAATTAAACCGATGTTTTCTAAGCGATTGGCTGAGTAAAAAATAGTGACTAATATTAATCAGTAAGATAATTCAGGCGCTATAATCATTTTAGCCAGCAGTACAAAATATTTGAACCGATAAGTTTTTTTATGGAGAGCGTTCTGTTGTCAGTGTTGTGCTATATCGCGTTAATCGTGAAAAGCCTGAACTGATACGTTTGCACCCCACCTTTACTCCTGGGTTCAAAGTCTTGTACTGCTGGATTTGTTTATAGCCTATTTCATTACCCAATTTGCCTACTAAATCGATGTTAATAATTTAATGTCCATTAATACCAAGCTTAAACAAACTTCCTAAACACATTATAGCTAAATTAACTGCATGGATTAATGCTTTAGGGCATGATGGTTTAAGTGAGGTTAGAAAAATACCTGGATATCTTGATGAATCCTTACATGGAGATAGCCGGCGTAGCCTGGGAGTAGGCCCAAAGGGCCGTATCCCAGGTTTTCATTGTTATGCCAGCTTAAGTTCACCACTCATCTACTCTCCAAACTCACTTAGACCAACCTCTTTCATTAATTTTATGGCAATAATCCATTTTCAACTTAAAAGAAACCCTGGGATACGGCCCTTTGGGCCTACTCCCAGGCTACGCCAGCTGTGGTGGCTGTTAACGGCTCAAAGGTCCATAATGGCATTTCAGCCTGTCCTGTTCCTATTATCATCCAGGAGCACAGAAACACCAACAATCCAACCAAAAAGGACTGTTTTCTTTTGTTGATTTCTAGCATAAATTCTTTCCTTAGGATATGCAGGCTAGATTAGCCAATAAGTTATTGTTGTTCCGAGATTCTGGCAGGGATTAAAGGCCAATCAATACACACAATGAGCGCTTTAGAGAAGGGCGTACAGTATGAGAAGGCGTTATGCCGCCTACTTACTTCAACCAGCTCTGTAAGGTGAAATCCGTGATTTTAATCTCTAAAAAAAATACTAACAGTTTTGGTGTGTTGATGTAAACCATTGTTAATAATAGATTTTCTCTTCTTTGGGGTTGGGTGTTGTTTGAAGCAGGTATGTTAATTGTTTTCTTACGCTTAAAGCCGCTTTAAATTGGATTTCGTGCATGTTCCTAAGTCAAAATTAAATAATTCCATATTACGACTCAGGTGTATCTAGTACTTCGCCTACTTCTTTTAGCCGCATTTCAAATTGTGTCTTTAATGGATTGATTTTTCCTGATGTTGCATTTCAGGTTTTGCACAGAAAATTTTTATGTAACCATGCTTTGAAGTGTTGGCAACTATTAATGCAGGGGCTAATATGAGCTTGTGTTATTTGTTATTATATCGACATCATTTAGAAATTATTTGAAGTAGTCGATTAAATAATTTGCTTTATATTATAACTTTATTATATAATTCAAACCTATTTGAATACAGGTCGAATTCTAGGCACGTAGCTCAGTGGTAGAGCACCACCTTGACATGGTGGTGGTCGGTGGTTCGATCCCACTCGTGCCTACCAATTAAATCGAAAGATACATTTGAATCAATTTTATAGAGCAGCTGCTGCACTGAATACAAAAGTTTTAACCCTGCTCTGCAGGGTTTTTTTTTGAAAAGAAGTGCTTGACGGACGGAATGACGGACAGAACTATGCCAAACATTAAATTACCTGATGGTAGTGTGAAACATTTTGAAGCCCCTTTGACTATTTACGATGTAGCACACCATATTAGTCCAGGATTAGCAAAGGCAGCTCTGGCAGGTCGTGTTGATGGCCGTTTGGTTGATACCAGCTTTTTGATTCAGAATGACTGCTCCTTGGTTATTATCACCGAGAAACAAGAAGAAAGTCTGGAAGTTATAAGGCATTCTGCCGCACATCTTTTAGCTCAGGCGGTAAAGATTTTGTTCCCTCAAGCCCAAGTGACTATAGGCCCTGTGATTGAGGACGGTTTTTACTACGATTTTGCCTTTGAGCGACCATTTACACCCGAAGATCTTGAGCTAATTGAAGCAAAAATGCAGGAACTGGCTAAAGCAAATCATCCTGTTACTCGCAGAGAACTACCGCGTGATGAAGCAATTCAATATTTTAAAAATCTGGGTGAAGAGTATAAAGCCAAGATTATTGCTGATATTCCTGCTGGTGAAGTGCTTTCATTATACCGTCAAGGTGATTTTGAAGATTTGTGCCGAGGTCCGCATGTTCCATCTACCGGTTTTTTAAAGGCCTTTAAACTGACAAAACTGGCTGGTGCCTATTGGCGTGGTGATTCTAATAATGAGATGCTGCAGCGAATTTATGGTACAGCCTGGACTGATAAAAAATCACTAGCCGATTATCTGTTTCGCATCGAAGAAGCGGAAAAACGGGATCATCGCAAATTGGGAAAAGCCCTCGATCTGTTTCATTTTCAGGATATTGCTCCCGGAATGGTTTTTTGGCATCCCAATGGCTGGATAATCTATCAGGAATTAGAGCGTTACATGCGCATGCGATTGGCTGATTTTGGCTACCAGGAAATTAAAACCCCCCAGTTGGTCGATAAAGTATTGTGGGAAAAATCGGGGCATTGGGCAAATTTCAGAGATGAGATGTTTGTTACCGAGACCGAAAATCGTCAGTATGCCGTAAAGCCAATGAATTGTCCTTGCCACGTCCAGGTTTATAATCAAGGTTTGAAAAGTTATAGAGATTTGCCATTAAGGCTTTCTGAGTTTGGCAATTGCCATCGATGTGAACCTTCTGGTTCATTGCATGGATTAATGCGTGTACGAAATATGGTCCAGGATGATGCTCATATATTTTGTACCGAAGATCAGATCCAATCTGAAGTTGCGATGATGCTGGAGCTGGTTCAATCCGTCTACACCGATTTTGGTTTTAGTGCAATTAAATACCGTCTGGCTTTACGTCCTGAAAAACGTGTTGGTGCGGATGAGGTATGGGATAAAGCGGAGAATGCTCTAAAACAAGCCATGCAGGAAAGAGGAATTGAATGGGTCGATGCGCCAGGTGAAGGAGCATTTTATGGCCCGAAAATTGAGTGTTCTTTATCGGATTGCTTGGGTCGAATTTGGCAGTGCGGTACCATTCAGGTTGATTTTTCAATGCCCGCTCGTTTGGAAGCAAGCTATATTGCTGAAGACGGCAGCAAACAGACTCCCGTCATGTTGCATCGTGCGATTTTAGGTTCTTTTGAGCGCTTTATGGGCATATTAATCGAGCATTATGCTGGAAAATTACCACTTTGGTTGTCGCCTGTACAGACTGCTGTACTCACCATAAGTGAAAAACAGAACGCGTATGCGGAAAAAGTCACACGAATTTTACAAAAAAATGGTATTCGTGCACATTTGGACTTGAGAAATGAGAAAATTGGCTTTAAAATTCGCGAGCATACTTTACAAAAAGTGCCTTATCTATTAGTAATAGGCGATAAAGAAGTTGAAAATGGTCAGGTTGCCGTTCGTTCACGTGAAGGTGTGGACTTAGGCGTGATGACAATAGATACAATTTGTGATACCTTGACGCAAGAAATTGTCCGTAAAGGATCTCTGTAAATAACGAACTGGAGGATTAAACCATTAGTGCACCAACTAAGCGTGAAAATGATCGCGCACGAATTAATGAACAGATCACTGTACCTGAGGTACGCTTAATTGATGTCGATGGTAACCAGGCAGGAATTGTATCAACACGAGAAGCCCTAAGGGCTGCGGAAGAAGGTGGATTGGATTTGGTAGAAATATCTCCAACAGCCAAACCTCCCGTATGCCGTATTATGGATTATGGTAAATTTCTTTTTGAACTGAGTAAAAAACAAGCTGAAGCAAAGAAAAAGCAAAAGCAAATTCAGGTCAAAGAGCTAAAATTCCGTCCTACGACGGAAGATGGAGATTATCAGGTCAAGCTACGCAACCTGATCCGTTTCCTGAATCATGGTGATAAGGTCAAAATCACGCTTCGTTTTCGTGGTCGTGAAATGGCTCATCAAGAACTCGGTATGAAAATTCTGGAGCGAATCCAGCAGGATACTGCTGATGTAGCTGTTGTTGAACAACATGCTAAGCGCGAAGGAAGACAATTACTGATGGTATTATCACCCAAAAAAACTAAGTAACAAATGCGGAGTATATTGTTATGCCGAAGTTAAAGTCACATCGCGGAGCATCTAAACGCTTCCGCAAAACAGCAAGTGGTGCGATTAAACGTCGTGGCGCTTACAGGAATCATATCCTCACCAAGAAGTCTACTAAGCAAAAACGCCATTTACGCGTAGGTGCCAGTACTTTGAAGCCATGCGATGCGCGTTTGGCAGAGCGTATGTTGCACGGTAGTTAAGGGGAGATTAAGATATGCCAAGAGTAAAACGTGGTGTGACCGCTAAAGCGCGTCACAAGAAAATATTAGACCAAGCAAAAGGTTATTACGGCGCACGTAGCCGGACCTATCGCGTAGCGAAGCAGGCTGTAATCAAAGCAGGCCAATACGCTTATCGTGATAGACGTCAGAAGAAAAGACAGTTTCGTGCTCTATGGATAGTTCGTATTAACGCACAGGCTCGTGAGTGTGGTTTGTCATACAGCCGTTTGATTGATGGTTTGAAAAAAGCTTCAATTGAACTGGATAGAAAAATACTGGCTGATATGGCGATTCATGACAAAGTAGCTTTTGCTGCAATTGCTGAACAAGCCAAAGCTGCATTAGCAGGTTAAGCAGTCTTTATTTATCACAGCAAAAGAAAGTACTAATAAAATTATTTAGGAGGCTAAGGCCTCCTTTTTACTTGTGGGTATAAAAATGCAGGATATCATCACCATACAAGAACAAGCCTCTGAAGCCATTAATCAGGCCCAGGACATTGCCGCTCTTGAGTTAATTCGTGTCGATTTTTTGGGAAAAAAAGGGAAACTGACTGATATTTTAAAAGGCCTTGCGAATTTATCCGCTGAAGAAAAACCCAAAATGGGTCAATTAGTTAATCAGGCAAAACGCGAGATCAGCTTGCTGATCGAGACGAAAATGCTTGAATTAAAAGAACAACAATTGCTGGAAAAATTAGCTCAAGAACAAATCGATGTAACCCTTCCAGGGCGGCATCGTGAGTCGGGATCATTGCATCCGGTGACTCAGGTAAAACATATAATTAATGATTTTTTTACTCGCTTGGGCTTTGATATAGTTGATGGCCCTGAAATTGAAACAGAATTTTATAATTTTGAAGCCTTGAATATTCCTGGTCACCATCCTGCGCGTGCAATGCACGATACCTTCTATTTTGGGGATGGCAGATTACTAAGAACTCATACATCGCCAGTACAAATTCGTACTATGGAGCAACGTAAACCTCCTTTTCGTCTTATCGCACCAGGCCGGGTATATCGATGTGATTCTGACATGACCCATACACCCATGTTCCATCAGGTTGAAGGCTTATTAATTGATAAACAGGCAACACTGGCTGGATTAAAGGGATTGCTGAACGATTTTTTTGCTCACTTTTTTGGCCGAAAACTGGCGCTTCGCTTTCGTCCTTCCTATTTTCCCTTTACCGAACCCTCTGCAGAAGTGGATATAGAATGTACTCAGTGCAGCGGCAAGGGATGCCGCTCGTGTAAGTTTACCGGGTGGTTAGAGGTTCTGGGCTGTGGTATGGTCCATCCTAATGTTCTCAAAGCGGTCAATATCTCTCCTGAGGAGTATCAGGGTTGGGCATTTGGCATGGGCATGGACAGGCTGGCCATGTTGTATTACGGAATTGATGATTTGCGCATGATGTTTGAAAACGATGTAACATTTTTAAGTCAGTTTTAAGCATTTAATACCGATATCTGTCCTCTCTTATTGCGAACTTTATACGGATTAAATCATACACATCAGAATTATAGTCCGTAGAGGAAGTGAACCATGTATATGAGAGGCAGCAATTGAATTATGGGGACTATAGATGAAATTAAGTAAGTTATGGTTACGTGAATGGGTTAACTTCTCATTAACAGAACAAGAGTTAGCCGATCAATTGACTATGGCTGGTTTGGAAGTAGATGCGGTAAATCCTGTTGCTGGAGCGTTTACTCATGTGGTTGTTGCTGAGGTTCTAAGTACAAAGCCTCATCCAGATGCAGATAAACTGACTTTATGTGATGTCAGCGTGAATGCTGATAAACCATTAAAAATTGTATGCGGCGCAGCAAATGTACGCGCTGGTTTAAAAGTTGCGTTAGCGATGATTGGCGCCAAATTACCAGGCGGCCTTCAGATCAAGGAATCCAAACTGAGAGGCGAGTTGTCCCAGGGGATGCTGTGTTCCGTTACTGAACTAGGGCTTGCTGAACAATCTGAAGGCATTATGGAGTTAGAGGATGATGCCCCTGTCGGTATGGATTTACGTGAATATCTGACGCTTGATGACCACGTCTTTGATGTCGATTTAACCCCTAATAGAGCAGATTGCTTTAGTGTATTGGGTATAGCCCGAGAAGTTGCGGTACTCAATAAATTGCCGTTGATGGAGCAACCTGTTGCTACAATTACCCCTGCAATAGATGATGTCCTTAGCGTTCATTTGCACAGTCCAGAGGCATGCCCCAGGTATTGTGGGCGAATTATACGAAACATTGATACTCAGGCTAAAACACCATTATGGATGAGTGAGCGTCTGCGCCGGGGCGGGATCAGAATACTCCATCCTATTGTTGATATTATGAATTATGTCATGCTCGAATTAGGGCAGCCTATGCATGCATTTGATCTGGCGAAAATTGATGGTGAAATTAATGTTCGTTTCAGTAATGATTCAGAACAATTAAAATTATTAGATGGTCAAGAGGTTCAATTAAACGACAAGGTTCTGGTTATCGCCGATAAAGAAAGACCTTTGGCCATGGCGGGCATCATGGGCGGTGCTGACAGTGCGGTCGAGGCTCATACTACGGATGTTTTTCTGGAAAGTGCCTTTTTTAATCCGATTATCATTGCCGGTGTCGCTAGAAAATATGGTTTATTCAGCGATTCATCACAACGCTATGAGCGAGGAGTTGATCCCTATCTTCAGTTGAAAGCGCTGGAGCGAGCCACTTCGCTAATTACATCTATTGCTGGCGGTACAGCCGGGCCTATTATTGAATCGTCTGATGCGACTCACTTACCCAAACGAATCCAATTTACTTTTGATACCACAAAAGTAAAACAGCTGACCGGGCTGACTATCTCGTTACAGGAAATGAAAAGTTTATTGGAGGGATTGGGTATCGTTATTACTCATGAAGCCGGTACACAATTTGACGTAACGGTTCCTTCACATCGATTTGATATACAGCAAGACGTAGATTTGGTAGAAGAAATCATCCGCTTATACGGTTATGATAATTTAATGGCCGAGCCAATGAATACAGTAGTTCAGGCGGGTGCTATCTGTTCGAATGAACGAATAGCGGCTCAATTGGCTCATTGGTTCCGTTCCAGAGGATATCATGAGACCATAAGTTATAGCTTTGTTGATCCAGAGATACAAGAAGCTCTTTATCCTGAGAAGGAATTCATGCAGCTTCTTAATCCTATTTCTTCAGAATTATCGCAGATGAGAGTCGGGATGTGGCCGGGGTTAATTGCCTCAATGATTTACAATGTTCACAGACAACAAAATGCGATTAAATTTTTTGAGATTGGGGTCGTGTTTGATGTTGAGAAACAGAACTTAACAGAGCGTCCTTGTATTGCCGGTTTGTTGATGGGCGAACGTGGCAGCTTGAACTGGAATGAAACAAAACGTTGCTACGATTTCTATGATTTGAAAGGTGACCTGGAATCGTTGTTTGCATTATTAAAATTAAAAGACGTGGCGTTTATACCGGCTGTTAATGATGCTTTGCATCCCGGTCAATCAGCACAAATCACCATAGGCGGGGAGCATGCTGGATGGATTGGGGTATTGCACCCACGACTGTCCGATGCTTTAGATATTGCTCAAGATGTTCTGTTATTTGAGTTAAATGTAGAGGCATTGAAGAATCCTGTTGCACCCCTGTATAAAACGATTTCAAAATACCCTCAAATAAGACGGGATCTTTCGTTTTTGGTTGATGAAAAGATAAATGCCATGCAGATTGAACACGCTGTCCGATCAGCAGTTACAGAAAATTGGTTAAAATCATTTGATGTCTTTGATGTTTATGTCGGTAAAGGGGTGCCAGAAGGAAAGAAAAGTCTTGCTGTTGCAATGACCTTACAGGATGATACACGAACATTAGTAGATTCTGAGATCAATTTGCTAATTGATGCTATAATCAAGACACTGCAAAATGAATTTTCAATCATATTGAGGGACTAATCGTGAATGCATTGAGCAAAGCAATAATGGCTGAATCCTTGTGTGATGATTTAAAGCTTTCCAAGCCGGTAGCCAAGGAACTGGTAGAAAATTTTTTTGAAGAACTACGTCATGCTCTGGAGCATGGGCAACCTGTGAAATTATCCGGATTCGGTAATTTTACTCCGAGAGACAAACCTGAAAGACCCGGTAGAAATCCTAAAACCGGTGAAGAAATTCCTGTGGTTGCCAGAAGAGTGGTAACCTTTAAGCCGGGCTTAAAATTAAAAACAAAGATAGAAGCAATAGGAAAGTAAACCCTTGACTTATTATACCAAGCACATAATGATATGCACGAATCAAAAGGCGGCAGGTAAGCAATGCTGTGCGAATACTGGTGGCGAAGAATATTTTGACTACCTTAAATCTCGCCTTCTGGAACTGGATATGCACGGCCCCGGAAAGTATCGGGTTAGTAAGTCGGGTTGTCTTGGACGCTGCAGTTCAGGGCCATGCATAGTGATTTATCCTGAGGGAGTGTGGTATTCTTATTCTTCTCTTGCTGATATTGATCAAATAATTGAAAGCCATTTAATTGCGGGAGAAACCGCAGAACAGCTTTTAATTGATAAGTAAATTATTTATTTCTTATGTATAATAAGTGCAGTTGAATTGCAGGAATCAGTTCACATTTTCATGTGAAATTAGATGTTTTTATATAGATTTAATTAATTGTTAATAAATTTTTATCCTTTTTACTTGTAGGATGTTTCTGTTTTGGTTAAAATCGCCCGTCCATGATAGAAAGATTACCAATTTAGGCGGTTCGGAGTTTATTTAATGAAGACAATTAGTGCCAAAGGCCATGAAGTCAAACGTGACTGGTTAGTGGTCGATGCCAGCAATAAAGTTTTGGGTCGCTTAGCTACTGAGATTGCCCGTCGTTTGCGTGGCAAACATAAAGCTGAGTATACACCCCATGTTGATACTGGTGACTACATCATTGTTACTAACGCGGAGAAAGTCACAGTGACTGGCCGTAAATTTAAAGACAAGATGTATCATCGTCACACAGGTTTTCCTGGTGGTATCAAATCGGTTACTTTCGAAAAAATGCAGGCACACAATCCTGTAAGAATTATCGAGCTTGCTGTAAAAGGCATGTTACCAAAAAATCCATTGGGTAGAGAGATGTATCGCAAACTGAAAGTATATGTTGGTAGCGAACATCCGCATACTGCACAGCAACCCAAGCAACTTGAGATTGAGGAATAAGTATTATGGCTGAAATGAAGCAATACTATGGCACTGGCCGTAGAAAAAGTTCAACAGCTCGTGTTTTTTTACGTCCTGGAAAAGGTGAGATTAAAGTCAATAATCGCACTCTGAAAGAATATTTTTGTCGTGAAACTTCTTGCATGGTTGTAATGCAACCTTTAGAAACTGTTGACGTTCTTGATAAATTTGACATTTTCATCACTGTTGTTGGTGGTGGTGTTTCTGGTCAAGCAGGTGCTGTTCGTTTGGGTATCGCCAGAGCATTGGTTGCCTATGATGAGCATGGATTGGCAGAAGACGCTGAGCCAAGCCCAGATTCATTTCGTAGAAAGCTGCGTGCTCGTGGTTTGTTAACTCGAGATTCACGTCGTGTGGAAAGAAAGAAAGTCGGTCTGCACAAAGCACGTCGTGCGACTCAGTACTCCAAACGTTAATACCGTTTTATTTAAAAACCCGCTCTATGCGGGTTTTTTTTTATTTCTATTAAAATAGCCTTCACATCCGTTTGAAAAAGTTCATTTCTTTGTTATAAATAAGTTTATCTTAAATCAGGACGGCATGACGGTGAGTGAAACTACTGATCTGAAACAGGATGTGGATAAGAAACCAGAAAATCCATTAGATGAAGAGCGGCGTCGATTTTTGTTAACTTCGACCTGTGTTTTGGGTGGTGTGGGCGCTGTTTGTGCTTTAACTCCTTTTGTTTCATCCTGGTTGCCTAGCGCTAAAGCACAAGCAGCAGGCGCGCCTGTACAGGTTGATTTATCAAAATTGGAACCTGGAGAGCAAGCGATTGTAGAATGGCGTGGAAAGCCGGTCTGGATTATCCGGCGAACCAACGAAATGCTTCAACAGTTAAATGTTGATGATTCACGATTGCGAGATCCGCAATCATTAGTAGAACAACAACCAGAATATGCAAAAAATAAATACCGTTCCATTAATCCTGAGTATTTGGTGTTAATCGGTATTTGTACTCATCTTGGGTGTTCGCCCAAATATAAACCTGATTTGGGTGAGTTAGGAGCTGATTGGCCAGGAGGTTTCTTTTGTCCATGCCACGGCTCCACTTTTGATCTCTCGGGCAGGGTTTTCAAGGGTGTTCCTGCTCCTATAAACCTCGAAGTACCTCCTTATCACTTTATTAATGAGCATACGATAGTGATAGGTGAGGAAGCACAATAAGGACTGAACCATGAGTGGACTGGTGAACTGGTTAGATGCACGTTTTCCCTTGTTAAACACCTGGAAAAGTCATTTTAGTAATTATTATGTTCCGAAAAACCTGAACTTTTTTTATTTCTTTGGCTCACTGGCTTTAGTGGTTCTGATGAATCAGTTGGTCACTGGTTTATGGTTGACCATGTTTTACACTCCCAGTGCTGATCAAGCCTTTTCTTCTGTTGAATACATTATGCGTGATGTCAATTTTGGCTGGTTATTGCGTTACATGCATTCAACAGGTGCGTCAGCATTTTTTATTGTGATCTATTTCCATATGTTTCGAGGTTTGCTTTATGGCTCTTATCAAAAGCCAAGAGAGTTAGTCTGGCTACTGGGTATGGTTTTATATCTTATACTGCTGGCGGAAGCTTTTTTCGGTTATTTATTGCCTTGGGGGCAAATGTCCTACTGGGGTGCAGAAGTGATTACCTCGTTATTCGGAGCAATACCCTACATCGGTAAAAGTTTAGCGGTTTGGTTAAGAGGTGATTTTGCTGTTGCAAATGCTACCTTACAACGTTTTTTTGCCTTACACGTCATTGGTATCCCTATTTTAATGCTCCTTTTGGTGTTTATGCATATCGTTGCTTTGCATAAGGTTGGTTCCAATAACCCTGAAGGAATTGACATTAAAAACACTGTAGATGAGCAAGGCATCCCATTGGATGGAATTCCTTTGCATCCCTATTATTCTGTTAAAGATTTTTCTGGAATTATAGTGTTTTTAATCCTGTTTTTCGGAGTCGTTTTTTTTGCACCCGAGATGGGGGGGTACTTTTTAGAGCATGCTAATTTTGTTCCTGCCAATCCTATGGTAACTCCTGAGCATATTGCTCCCGTCTGGTATATGGCACCGTTTTACGCCATTTTAAGGGCCATTCCTGACAAGTTATGGGGAGTTGCCTGCATGCAATCCGCGATATTTATTTTATTTTTTATTCCCTGGCTGGATCGAAGCAGCGTTCGCTCAATGAGGTATAAGGGAATGTTTTCACGAGTAAGCTTAACTCTTTTTATTTTGAGCGTGTTGCTATTGGGGTATTTAGGTACAGCTCCGGTTACACCGCTACGCTTATTGCTGGCCAGGTTGGGTACGGTTATCTATTTTTCCTTTTTTATGTTCATGCCGTTCTACAGTCGATTGGAGCGTACGAAACCCGTTCCTGCCCGAATAGGTGAATCATGATGAAACTCATAACCTTAGTGATGGCCTGCATTTTTTTACTTGACACAGCTCCGTTGGCAAGGGCAGATGATAGGCCTATGCATTCCGTGACTATAAACATAAAAGACAGAGAGAGCTTACAGAGAGGCGCCAAACTGTACATGAATTATTGTTCGGGTTGTCATTCATTAAAGTACATGCGTTACAATCGAATGGCTCATGAATTAGGTCTAACTACTTTTGATGGCGAGCTGGATGAAGACTTGTTAAAAAGTAATTTAATATTTACAGAAGCAACAATATACGACCCCATTCGTATTGCAATGCCTCCAGAAGATGCCAGGCAGTGGTTTGGTATCGTGCCTCCGGACTTATCTTTAAGTGCTCGAGATCGAGGCCCTGAGTGGATTTATACTTACTTAAAGAGTTTTTACAGTGATGGTTCCAGGCCTTTTGGTACCAACAATCTGCTGATACCTGATGTTGCCATGCCCAATATCCTGGAGCCATTGATCGGAACAGTAATTTTAAGGCACAATAAATCTGCCCATTCTTCGGATTTAATAGTTCTTCAACCAGGTGAAATGCATCAGGCTGAATTCGATAGTGCGGTTAAAGATTTAGTCACCTTTTTGGTTTACGTCGGGGAGCCTGCCAAAATGGTGCGATATAAGATTGGTGTCTTTGTTATTCTGTTTTTATGCATTCTTTTTATTTTTGCCTATCGCTTAAAGAATATTTATTGGCGAAGAATAAAATAACATACGTTCCGAGTCTTCTCGGTTCCGTTGGCAATTGCTCTTAGCCTACGTTCTGCGCTTAATGCGCAGGAAGCGGGGAGGGATAGATGAATTGTCAACAGACCCTGGAGTATTGAATGATATATTTGCATAAATGAATTAGATTTTGGCATAAAGTCACCCGGAAGGGTAAAAATGTGGTAGAATGTTGCTCTTTGAACTGTAAAATACGGAAGCTGTTTTCGGGCTTTCATGAATCGATAGGAGTTGCTAATGGCAATTGTTGCAAAGCGCACCATAATGTCTTTATTTTCTGATGTTGATGATGTTTATAGCCATCAGGTACGGATAGTATTAGCTGAAAAAGGCGTTAATGTAGAAATTCTTGCTGTGAATCAAAGCGAGCCAAGCTCAGATCTGTTAGCGATTAATCCCTATGGGACAGTTCCTACATTGCTTGATAGAGAATTGGTTCTTTATGAAGCACGCATTATTATGGAATATCTGGACGAGCGCTTCCCTCATCCTCCTTTATTGCCCGTATATCCTGTTGCCCGAGCAGAAACCCGTAAAATGATGCATCGGATTGAGCAGGACTGGTACTATCTGATGAATTACATTCTAAACGATGATAATGCTGAACAGGCTCGGGTCAATTTGCTGGAAAGCCTAATCAGTCTGGATCCTGTATTCGCTGATAAACCTTATTTTTTGAGTGATGAGTTTTCTTTACTGGATTGCGCTTTAGCTCCATTATTATGGCGTTTGCCTAAATTAGGTATGGAAATTGCCCCTCAGTTTAAAGGCATCCTCTCTTACATGCAGCGTGTATTCAAACGTGATTCGTTCCAAGCGAGTTTGACTGATGCTGAGAGACAAATAAGAGCTGCATAACATGGCAATGACATCAAATAAACCTTATCTGATTCGCGCTTTTTACGACTGGATCGTAGATAATGAGCTGACTCCTTATATTTTGGTTGATGCAACTTATCCAAATGTCCAGGTTCCCAAGGAACATATTCGTCATGAGCGTATTGTTTTAAATATTTCCCCATCAGCAACGCGCGGTCTTTTGCTGGAAAATGATCGTATTGTATTTACCGCTCGATTTTCTGGTCAAACGGAACAGATCTTCGTAGTTCCGAATGCGGTATTGGAAATTTATGCTAAAGAGAATGGTCGTGGGATTGCTTTTGCTATTGAAGAAGGTGAAGAACCTCAACCACCAACCAGTTCACCAGATTCTGAAGCTGCCGCAAGAAAAAAACCATCATTAAAATTAGTAGAGTAAGTTATCCGGGTTTCTGGACAATCTGAAACCCATAGCTTCCTGATATGTTGTGATATTGGATTTTTTCGAGGTGACTGTTCACCGCCCGTCAAGAGTCTGGTGAACAGTTACTTTTCAAATACAGATTTCGGAGCACCAGGTGACCAAGCCAGAAAATGCCCTTTATCGTTGTGAGCACATTAGAGCCTGCGAACAGCAAGCCATGCATTTATATCAATTGGATGAACATGAATTAATGACCCAGGCTGGAACTGAGGCATTTATGTTTGTTCATGGCCAATTTCCACATGTGCGGCATGTTGCTGTATATTGCGGTTCGGGAAATAATGCAGGAGATGGCTATGTATTTGCCAGATTAGCACACGAACATGGATTATCCGTTGTAGTTTACCAATGTAAAGCGATTGCTGATTTACCGCCGGTAGCCAAAAATGCAGCAAATAAAGCAATAGATGCAGGAGTTGATTGCCAATCAGCAGATGAACCTCTGGATAGTGAAGTTGAGCTCATCATCGATGCCTTATTGGGAATTGGCTTAAAGGGGCCCGTTCATGGTGTTATTGCAACGGCCATCAATCAAATCAATTCAAGCGGATTACCGGTTGTATCATTAGATATTCCATCAGGATTAAACGCAGATACAGGGCAAGTTGAGAATTTTTGCGTAAACGCAACAGCTACTCTTACTTTTATTGCGCTTAAAGCAGGAATGTATACTTTGGATGGACCGGATTATTGTGGTGACATATATTGCAGTACATTAACTCTTGAATCCTTGGTGGAAAAAGTTCCTCCCTATGCAACATTGTTAAGTAAGTCGGTATTGCCTTTGCCACTCCAACCTAGAAAAAGAAATTCCCATAAAGGGGATTACGGCCATGTTTTGGTCATAGGCGGTGGTCCCGGAATGCCGGGGGCTGTCAGTTTGGCTGCGAAAGCAGCCCTGCGAGCTGGTGCGGGCGCGGTCACTGTTGCTACCTGGCCTGATTATGCAAAAAACGTCTTGCCAATGATACCTGAGGCCATGATTTGGGGAGTAAAATCAGCACAAGATTTAATTCCTTTACTCGATAAAGCGACTGTTTGCGTCATCGGGCCGGGACTTGGCGAGAGTGATTGGGCAAGAACCTTATTTTTAACCGCAATTACGTCGCAATTACCTATGGTTATCGATGCCTCAGCATTACGATTGCTCTCAGAGCATCCTCAAGTGGATGATAACTGGGTGTTAACCCCTCACCCGGGTGAGGCGGCAAGCTTGCTTTCCTGTTCATCAAGAGAAATTCAAGAGGACAGATATCAATCAGCAATGGCAATACAACAGCAATATGGTGGCGTTGTTGTATTAAAGGGAACGGGTACCGTAATCCAGTCTGCTGAAGGACATCGTTTTGTTTGTCCCAAGGGAAATCCTGGCATGGCAACGGCAGGAATGGGAGATGTGTTAAGCGGGATTATTGCTGGTCTGTGTGCTCAAGGATTGTCTCTCATTGACGCCGCAAAGCTGGGGGTATGGATTCATGCTGACGCCGGAGATCAGTGCACGAAAAGCAGGGGGGAGGCCGGTGTGCTGGCAAGTGATTTGCTCAATGTTCTTCCCAATATTTTGAATTGTATCAAGCCATTATGAATAAAGAAAATGATAAAATAATGATTTTGGATTTGCCAGATGAACAGGCAAGCTTGCGTTTTGCAAATCAGCTGGCGTCCTGTTTGGCTCCACCTTTAATCCTTTGTTTTAGTGGGGAAATTGGTACTGGCAAGACAACTATTATTCGCGAAATGCTAAAAAGTATGGGAGTACAGTCAGCAATAAAAAGCCCTACTTTTTCATTGGTCGAAAGTTATCTGTGCGATGATGTACCCGTGCATCATTTTGATCTGTACCGCATCCATCATGAAGATGAATTGGAGTATTTGGGATTTCGCGATTATTTCACCAGGGACAGTGTGTGTTGCATCGAATGGGCAGAACATGCTGGAAATGCATTGCCTCAAGATGATATTCGTTTTAAATTAAGTATTAAAGGGGCTGGTCGCGAAATGCAAATTACTGCATCGAGCGTAGCTGGCAAAAGAATTTTAGCTTGCCTGGCAGGTGAATAATGAAAATGCGTGCATGGGTTTTGTGTTGGATATTGTGCATAAGCTCTGGTTCTGTTTGTGCCGCAGAATTGAACCATATTACGCTGTCTCCGCAATCGGGAAAAACCTCATTGTTTATCTCATTGAATGGTCCCTTTACTCATCGAGTATTTACTCTAACAAATCCCAATCGGGTTGTGTTGGATCTGAATTCCACCAGCCTGAAGTTTAATCTGAAACAACTTGGATTAAACAATTCATTGATTAAACAGATCCGCAGTGGACTTTCTAACACTCAGACCTTAAGACTGGTTTTTGATGTGAATCAAGCAGTTCAAGCCCGGTCGGCTCCCTGGGACAATAGAGGACTTCGTATTGATTTAGTGGCTTCAGGCACTGTTCCTGTTGCAGAACAGTCTATAACCAATAAGCCTATTCAACAGGCAGCGAAACCCACAAAAGTGAACGCGGCGACATCAGGCTCAATCAAGCCACCGGTTGTGAGTTCCAATCAACCGGCCATAATGCATTCGCAGCCCATAAAAGTACCGCACAGCCCATCTAATAAAAACCTGAGAGATGTTGTGGTGGTTCTTGATGCCGGGCATGGAGGTAAAGATCCTGGAGCACGAGGCCCTGGCCGAAGCAAAGAGAAAGATGTTGTTTTGGCAATTACGCTCAAATTAAAACAATTAATCGATAGACAACAAGGAATGAGGGCTGTATTGACCCGTTCTGGTGATTATTATGTAGGGCTTAGGCAGCGCCTGGATATTGCTCGAAAGTATAATGGTGATGTGTTTGTATCCATCCATGCTGATGCATTTAATAATCCCCACTCTAACGGTGCTTCAGTATTTGCATTATCTCAAAGAGGAGCAACCAGTGAGGCTGCTCGTTGGTTGGCTGAGAAAGAGAACTACTCTGAGCTGGGTGGGGTTAACCTTGGTGAGTTGGATGATTCAAATGGCGTTGTCCGTTCTGTATTAATTGATTTATCTCAAACAGCAACAATTAACTCTGGTCTGCAAATGGGGAGCAAGGTATTAAATCAGTTGGATAATTTTACCAATCTGCATAACAATAAAGTAGAACAGGCTGGTTTTGTTGTCTTGAAATCGACCGATATTCCTTCCATTTTGGTAGAAACAGGATTTATTTCAAATCCAAGGGAAGAACGTAATCTGACCAGTTCAGCTTATCAATCTCGCTTGAGTCAGGCGATCTTTCAAGGGATTAAAAGTTATTTTTGGGAAAATCCACCTCACGGCACTCGAATAGAAGCAATGACTTCAACCCATTATCACATTGTCCGATCCGGAGATACTTTACCAGGTATTGCTTCTCGTTATCATGTAACGATTGAGGCACTGCAAGCAATGAACGGTATTTCAGGAAAATCAGCCCTTAGGCCAGGACAAAAATTGGTGATTCCTTCCGCATGGGTATGAGAATACATCAATTACCGACGGTAATTGCCAATCAGATCGCTGCAGGAGAGGTTATTGAACGACCGGCTTCGGTGGTTAAAGAATTGTTGGAGAATTCTTTAGATGCTGGTGCCAACAGCATCACTTTAGAAATTGGCTATGGCGGCTTGAATCAAATTAAAATCAGCGATAATGGCTCGGGTATTGTTGCAGAGGATTTGCCTTTAGCTGTTGCTGCACATGCGACGAGCAAAATCTCAAAGCTTGATGATCTCTACGCTATAAACAGTATGGGGTTCAGAGGAGAGGCTCTGGCCAGTATATCCTCGGTAGCTAAAGTCACTATCAGCTCCAGACCTGCTCATCAGGAGCAGGCCATGATGTTGCGAATTCAAGGCAACGACAGTACTGTTTCTCCGTGCGCGCGAAATGTTGGAACTACAATTGATGTCGTTGATTTGTTTTTTAATGCTCCCGTAAGAAAAAAATTTTTGAAAGGGGAAAAACTGGAGTTCCAGGCCATAGAAATGGTGGTTAAGCGGTTTGCATTAAGTGCTCCGGCTATTGCCATTACTTTGAAACATAACAACAAACCAGTGTTATCTTTACCTCCAGCATTAAATGAACAGTCAAAATTAGCTCGTATGACAAAAATATTTGGCGCTGTGTTCATGAAAGATGCTTTTTATCTGAATGTCGAAATGGCTGGTATGAGCCTTCAGGGCTGGTTAAGCGGCCCCGCATACCAACGCAGCCAGAGCGACAGGCAATGGGTTTATATTAATCAACGCATGGTGAAAGATAAATTAATTAACCATGCACTAAAGCAGGCTTATGATGGTTTTTTGCATCCAGGCCGATTTCCTGCGTGTTTGTTGTATTTTGCTCTTGATAGTGCTGAAGTCGATGTGAATGTCCATCCAACAAAACATGAGGTTCGATTTCAACAGCCTCGTTTGATTCATGATTTCTTTGTTTCCCAGTTGAGGAAAGCGATGGGGGTATCCAGTGTAACCCGTCATGTAGATTATGAGCACAGTACCAATTCGCATTTAAATCCTGTAGCCAATCTTCATGAACCGGCTTCCTATATATCTAATCCGGAAAGAAGCACGAACGTACCCGAATTATCGTCAGTTCGCGAATACCATTCCGAGCCTTATTGCAAGTTGGCTCGAACGAATAAAAGGTCGGGGTTGGAATCTTCACCTGAATGTGATGCCTCCTGGATGATTTTAAACAAACAATATACCTTGGTCTTATTAAATCAGCAGCCTTATATTGTCGATATCGCCATGTTATATCAAAAATGGATCCAAAGTCAGTTAAGGCATGCACCCACACCGATAGAATGCAGGCCACTATTAGTACCGGTTACCTATTTATTACCGAAACAATCGAGCTTGGGTATTGAAGAAATAAAATATAATTTAACACAATTAGGAATTCAGATGGATCTGCTCAATGATCACAGCATAGTGATCCGGACGGTACCCATTAAATTACCTTATTTAAATCTGAGTCAGTTCATTCAGTCCCTTTTTGAGATGGATGAGATGGACTTTAATTCACTGCTTGATCTTTTAAGCAAGAGTCAGAGTTTTGATCCAAATTACTTTAGCCAGGAAGAGCGGATGGCGTTAAATAATGAGTTGCTTCATTCTAAAGAGCTGGAAAAAGAGTATCATGGCGCCTTTAAAGCCTTAACTATTGAAGATTGTCGGATGTTGTTGCATGTCTAATTTGATTTTTTGTTTGATGGGACCAACTGCTTCAGGAAAAACGGGTTTAGCCTGTGAACTGGTACAGCATCTCCCATTTGAAATTATTAGTGTTGATTCGGCCATGATTTATAGAGAGATGAACATTGGTACCGCGAAACCTTCACGCCAGGAATTGCAACTTGCACCGCATCATTTAATCGATATCAAAGATCCTGTTGAATCGTATTCTGCAGCCCAGTTTTGTAGCGATGCAACCTCTCTATGCCAGTCAATTATCAAACAAGGGAAAATTCCGCTGCTCGCAGGAGGGACTATGATGTATTTCAATGCGCTCCAAAAAGGGTTATCACAACTGCCCGAAGCCGACGAGTCCCTGCGGAAGCAATTAGAGGAGGAGGCAGCTACTAAAGGTTGGGGCGCTCTTCATCAAAAATTGCAGGAAATTGATCCTGAAACTGCCGGCCGTATTCATGCTCATGATGCCCAACGAATCCAACGGGCTTTGGAAGTGTATTATGTGTCGGGGGTTCCTTTGTCCCGTTTTCTTGCTGAAGAGAAGATGCAGACACCATTTCGTTTTGTTAATTTTGTTCTGTTTCCTGAACAAAGAGCCTGGTTGCATGAGCGAATTGCTTTACGTTTTAGACAAATGCTGCAAGATGGGTTGGTTCAGGAAGTACAACAACTGCAAAGCCGTTGGCAGCTGGATCCCAATTTACCATCAATGCGTTGTGTTGGTTACCGGCAAGTTCTTGAGTATCTGCAAGGCGACTTTGATTATTCAGCTTTGTGTGATAAAGGTATCGCTGCAACCAGACAATTAGCGAAACGACAACTGACCTGGCTTAGACATTGGGATAATGTTCTTCGTTATGATCCTCAAAATAAGACTTTTAACGATGAGATTCTGGCGAAAACAAGGGAAATATTAGATAATGAGCATTCTTAATTTATTTCATGCCGCAAGGGAACAACATGTCAAAATCAACTAAAGAACCGGCAAGTGCTAAAAAAAATTATGTCGTCCATCGAAATGAGTTACCGCTGAGTTGTCCAACGGATGAAATGGAGTTATGGAATGCTCATCCTAAAGTGTATTTGCCGATAGAGAAAACAGGGGTTGAGGTTTGTCCGTATTGCGGATCCCGGTTTGTGTTACAAAATGATTAAATCCATTTGTATTGTCAGGCTCTCTGCTTTAGGAGATGTACTGATGCTGGTTCCATTAATCAGAACGTTGCAAGCCAGTTTTCCTGAAGCTCAATTAACCTGGATCATTTCCCGGCCAGCCTATGATCTGGTGGAAGGAATGGATGGTATTGAGTTTATTGTGATTAATAAACCGAAATCATTGACGGATTATTGGCAATTTAAAAAACAGCTGAGTGGGCGCCAATTTGACATCTTATTAGCTCCACAGGCTAGTCTGCGAACTAATTTACTTTATCCATTAATCAAAGCAAAGCGTAAAATTGGCTACGATCCTCATCGTGCTAATGACGCACATGGGTTATTTGTGAAAGAACGAATCGCTCCAGGACAGGAACATACTCTGGAGGGGTTTTTAAAGTTCGCTGAACCTTTAGGTGTTAAAGAACCCGTCATTCGTTGGGATTTACCGGTATCTTCCGCTGACTATGAGTGGGCACAAAACCATTTACCACAAAAAGATCCTCTCTTGGTTGTGAACCCAGCAGCCAGTAAACCAGAGCGAAGTTGGCCAGTTGATCGGTATATTACTGTTTTGCAACAGGCCATGGAGCGATGGGATGCGCAAATCGTGTTGACTGGCGGTCCTGGAGAATACGATCGATTGCTGGCTGATCAGATACTTAAAGTGATTCCTGCAACTGATTTAGTCGGAAAAACCAAACCCAAGCAATTGCTGGCCGTTATCAGTTCGGCAAAGGCAGTACTTTGCCCTGATACTGGGCCTTCACATATGTCTGCCGCTGTAAATACACCTGTGGTTGCCCTGCACGCAGTGACTAATCCCTTAATTTCAGGACCTTATACATTTCAGCATTTGGTTGTTAATCGATATCCACAGGCAGTGGAAACCGTTTTGGGACGCTCCCTGGCTAAGAACGCTTGGGGAACACAAGTGCATGGGGAAGAGGCCATGAAACTTATTTCAGTAGATGACGTGATGGAGCAATTAGCTCGGATTTTTTAAGCGCTCGACAGGCCAGGGTTAATTGCTCTTTTATATGATTTTTCAGGAGCTTAGGATGCAGCTTTCTAATGATCAATGTGATTTTTTTTTCACTAATGGTTATCTGGTTATTCAGGATTTTTTTACAAAAGAAGTCTGTGATATTTTGCGGGATAGAATAAAGACCCTCATTCAGATTAATCAGGATGACATTCCGAAAACAGTGTTTTCAACTTTAACCAACGAGCATGCGAAACAACAGTATTTTTTAGATTCCGGGGATAAAATTCATTATTTTTTTGAAGCCGAGGCTTTTGATGAGCAGGGAGTACAAACCCGCCCATTTGAGCAATCAATAAATAAGATCGGCCATGCCCTGCATGAGTTGGATCCGGTTTTTAGACAGCATTCCCGTGATGAACGGATAAAAAATATCGCCCATCAACTTGGTTTGAAGACAATTGGGTTGGTCCAATCCATGTACATTTTCAAGCAACCAGGTATAGGTGCAGAAGTGCTTTGCCATCAAGACAGCACTTATATTTATGGTCAGGACAGCGATGCCCTTGGATTCTGGTTTGCTCTTGAAGAGGCTACTTTGGAAAACGGGTGTCTTGAAATTATTCCAAGTCCTGACAACACTCCCTTAAAGCAGCGAATGTTTCGTCAAGGCAATGAGATCTATTTTGAAGAGTATGATACAACGCCCTGGCCTGAAGATCGCAGTGTCCCCTTGCCTGTTGAAAAAGGAACGTTGATTGTATTGCATGGGCGAGTACCTCATAAAAGCAAGGCCAATTTATCGGCTCGTTCAAGGCATGCCTATACTTTGCATCTGGTTGATTTAACATTGCCTTATCCTGATAAAAATTGGTTGCAATGGCCGGATGGAATTCCAACTTTATAGCCTTTAAGGGTGACACCTCATGAATCTTGCCTGAGGACTTTGTTATAGGGAGCGTGATTTTGACTGAATCGGTACTTTCTTGCTCCTCATAACTCAATATATTAAACCAAAGTTGTGTTGCTTTAATTGAGGTTCGCCGATTTTTTTTGTAAATCTTTATTTTTTTCACAATACAACATAGTGCTTCCAATTACGGCTGCAGGCATGATCAGGATATTCATTATGGGTATAAAACTGACTAAGTTGATGCCTGTCCCAAAGCCTAGCGAACGCATTTTATTTTTTTTTACATTCTGTTTCAGGTCTATAAAACTCACTAAATTGTTATCCATTGGGAAGTCTTGATATTGCACACTGAGCATCCATGCGGTGAACACAAACCATATAAAAGGATAAATTGGTTGAATGAAGGGCACGAAAAATAAAAGACAGACGATTAAAAAGCGCAGTATATAGTAATTTAAAAATTGCCCTTGACGTTTTATGCTGCGAAGTACCATGTTAATAAAAGGCTGGGAGGGGGGCTGGCTGCTATACAGAACAACTTGGGCTTTTTCCGCTAATAAACCATTAAAGGGAGCCGCGATGACGTTAAATACCACAGAAAACATGGAGAAAAAAAGTAAGAAAAAACTGATTATAAAGATGATAAAAAATACCCCGCTGAGAACACTTAACCAGGAGGGTAACTTATCCAAATAGTACGATGTGAAAGTGAACACATAATGATAAGTAAAATAAAATAATCCTGTAAACAAGATAAAATTTAATGTCATTGGAAGGATAATAAATCGCTTCAGTCCAGGAGACAGAAGATGTCGAAAACCCTGAAATAAATAAAGCATGCCATGCAAAAAATGATTCATTGTGACTCCTGATCTTTGGGAGCATTCTAAAGGACTACTCTTTAAAAGAATACCAGGGGGTGGTAATTTAACATACCCCCATGCTTTTGTTGAGTCATACTGCATTAAGAGAAGCTTTAGTGCAAAATACTGCTATCTGAACTACACTAAATAATATAATTTTTACAAGGATGGTTAAAATGGCTTCTACAAAATCTAAAGTTGAAACTAAAAATCAAAATCCCAATAGTTCTCATGTTGCTGCAGCCGCAGAAGAATTACTGAATGAAGGGAAAAAGTTTGCTCATGAAGTCTATCATGAAGGTATCAATAAAGTATCAGATGCTGAAGAGGCCGTTAAAGAATACTCCGATAAACTGGTACAGAAGATTCAAGAAAAGCCTCTTACCTCGGTTCTAGTCGCTGCGGGTGTCGGTATGTTATTGGCTGCATTTTTAAGAAAATGATCAAAGTATTGGAACACTTGGAGGGTTCTATTTCCGAATCCATCAATTTGGGCAAGACTTTTTTATCGTTGGTACAGTATGAAGCGCGGCTGGCAGGTCAGAGTATCGTTCCATTAGTCTTGAATATTTGTATGCTATTCGTCATTCTCCTGTCAGTTTGGCTCTCCACCCTGGTTGTTTCAGGATATTACTTATACCGATTACTGGAAAGCCTTCCTTTATCCTGTGCTGTACTATTGATTGCTAATGCCATCTTCCTGGCTGTTTTAATAAAGTACCTAAGTATTAATTTAAAAAATATGAGTTTTGTAAATACACGGGAATTTCTAGCGAATAAAGAGCCAAAAAAACATGAACTCACGGAAAAAAACGAAATTAGAGATAATGTTGATAACAAAGAAATTAAACAATCATCAACATCAACTGCACATTCATAATGCTTATTTAAAAAACGTCATTAATCAGTATGGCGTTTTTGTTGCCGTTCTTTTGAGTCCCACCGTTTTTTGGGCAATCAAATATCGTAAATCGGGGCGTTTTTTAAGCGTGTTACTGAATGCCCTGGCAATAACAGCGCCTCGAGTTCTGGTAAAAAATTCAGGAAAAGAGAACACCGTACCTTTAATTTTATTTCAAACTTTGCTAAGCGCAGGATTTACATTCTTAATGAATAAGATAAAGCGATGATGTGATTCTGGTGTGTTTTTTAGAAGCGGTTTAAGACAAGATTGTTTTTCCCTTCATTTAACTCAATAGTCAGATGACCCAATGCCGAGGGTATAAAACACTGTGCCAATCCCTTTGCGGCAGGTTTAGTTAAACACATTCCAAGGCACACGGAAGGCCTATATAATTCAACTCACGGAGCACATTGCAAAGGGGATTGGTTTTGAGCTTGCTCTTGCATTTTATTGACCTTTGAATCAGAACCAGTGAATAAACTCCATGAATAGCCTGAATTAGAGTCCGTTAATTTGGTCTCAATAGAACCAGGTTTTTTATCATGCACATTAGACGCAGTGGTCTGATGAGTTTGTGCCTGCTTGTTGATCACTTGATGAGATGAGCTGAATTGCTCTTTCGGGTGTTCGGTTTCCTGAAGTTGTTTTACCGGTTGTACTTTAAAGTGATAGACATTGAGCAGAATGAGGCTGGCTTGAATTGCCATTAAGGCGACTCCCACCGCAGGGTTCAGAGTGATTCCTATGGCTACCAATAAACCTCCTGCGATCAGCACCGCAGCAATATTATAGCCCAGGCTAAAAAGCAAATTTTCTTTAATATTAGCCACCGTTTGTTGAGAAACAGCAAAGGTACTAATTATTGGCAATAAAGTTCCTTTTTGAATGACTGCGCCAGCATGCTGCTGGGTTAATTCATCACTATCCTGAGACAGTACAGCAATGCCCAGATCACTTGCCGCTATGGCTTGAGCATCATTGGCGGCATCCCCCACCATTGCTACTTTATGTCCTTTGAGCTGTAAGCTTTTAATGTAAGCGGGTTTGGATTTATCACCGTGTTCCAAAGTGGTGGCCACTGCGTTTGCATGGATATTGGTGACCCCTAAGGCTTTGGCATAACGTAATGCCGTTTGTTCATCAGCCCCGGTACATAGATGTAGTTCCTTGCCCATGTTGGCCAATGCTTTGATTGTTTTAAAGGCATCCTTACGAAGAGGATCTGTAATAATAATATATCCAATTAGATTGTTTTCTTCAGCTAGAAATACAAGGCTATCTCCCGCTTCCAGATTGAGGTTTGCTTCGATGGTTGCCGTTGCAATACCCATCTCATTCATTAGCGATGGACTGCCTATGGTGTAATCCTTGCCATTGATACAACCAAAGATACCTGAATGATGGGTGTCATTAGGTTTGGTAACTGTCAATTTGCTTGAACTGTTTTTGCTGCAGTAACTGTGTATTGATTTACCGACGGGATGAGTTGAACTGTCTTCCAAAGCAGCACATAGAGCCAAAAAATGATCGCGGGTGATAGTGGCGTTACTCATCACTGAATAATCTTTTGCAACGGGAACTCCTGTAGTCAAAGTGCCATTGAGATCAAATACTACGGTATCGATTTGTTCTGCTTCCTGCAGGATTTTGGAGTTTTTAAAGTGTACCCCATGTTCTGCTGCTTTATGAATTCCTGTTTTTACTGCTAACGGGATAATTAAGCCCAAGGTACAAGGGCAGGCTGAAACCAGAACCGATATGGCACATTGTATTGCGATTGCCGCAGGGAAGAAAACTCCGATAATGATTCCGGAGGTAATAGCCAGGGCGATGACCGTAGGAATAAAATAGGCAAGAAGTTGCCCTGTTTTTATTTCAAGAGGAGCTTTTTCATTGATGGACTGATCAATACCTGCATCAAGACGGGCAAGAAAGGATTGGTGGGCAGGTTTTAATACACGAATTTTTAAAGCAGGAGCATTTTCCGCGAGCCGCATCCCCGCATGTACTTTTTCTTCTGAACGAAAATGTCTGGGTAAAATCGCTCCGGTGATGATGGTGGTATAGATACTGCTTTCATTCACACAATGGCCGTCCAGCGGGATGATTTCACCCGGGAGGATTAAAATGTGGTCATCGGTCTTAACCTGATTTAAATCGATTTCTTGTGTACCGTCAGGCAAGGACAGTCTGACGTGATTTGGAACCCTGTCCTGAAAGCGTACCGAACTGATTTTTTCCTTGATTGTTTCTTCTATAGCAATACCGATATGCCTGAAGCCATAAATAAGTAATCCTGCTTCAAACATCATTGGAAGCCAGGGTATGAAAAATGAAACAAGTGACACCACAACCACTGAAATGGTGCTTATCGCAAACAGGGTGTCCATGGTTAAGGTTTGTGTGGTAACTAATTTTTTCCATGCTTCATGGTAGGAGCGCGCCCCGAGTATCAGGGTCAGTACAACACTCAGACTGGCAATAGGGATCATGGCAATCAGAGGTAATGCCCCCATCGTCAAGGTAAGTACCAGTAATCCAATTCCTGAAATGCATCCTAGTGCTCCAAGAAACCAATGAGAGGTCAGAATTTTTTTTCCCAGTACCCATAGGGTGTTGGAGGTTTGTTTTTGTGAGTTGCTGTTTTGTTCGAGGTTTGAGGTTGTCGAGTGTGCTGGCTTTGTGTCTTTTTTATGTGGCTCGTAATGATAATCTTCGCAATCGTATTCCATCTCCTTAATGTAGTTTTTTATTTTATTCCAAAACTCTTGGTGATTTACTTCAGTTGCTTCAAGCTTTGGGCTACATATTATGGTGGTTTTTTTGGGATCTGGAGTTGAGAAATCAACATGAAAAGATTCTATTTCCAGGGCTCCAGTTCCTCTTAGAAATGATTCAATTCCGTTACTGCAACTCGTGCAGCTCATCCCGCTGATATAAAAAACATAGGGTTTGGACATAACTGTTCACTGATGTATATAAAGGTTAACTCATCCTGAGATTAATTATTCCCTTGAAGGTACTTTCAGGGCATATTTATATTTTGATCTGAATAATATCATATCAGCTATTTTTTGCACCTCTGTTTTACCAAAATTAATTAAAACGAGAATAATTTGTTTGATTTAAGAACACTATTGAACTGGAGCTGGCTGGAGTTTCTGGATTTAATACAAGGCCCATTTTGGGAGTGAAGGGAAACGATTTGATTGTCAAGTCTGATGGTATTTTCTTGAGATATGCACGGCTGTTTTAAAGGCATTATCTTGGGTTTGTGTCTATGAGGTGTAATCGTGTTGAGGATGAATTTGCTCCTGGCTGGGACCAGGAGCTTAAATTAAGACCTTATTCGCTGGTTTCAGCATTAGTGGCTTCAGCATCACTACCTTGATTGCTAAAATCGGCAGAAGGTTCACTGGCTTTTAAATTTTGCATCAACATGATCGTATTGGTTAATAAAATTCGCTCCTGCAATTGGCGATCCAAATACATTTGATAGTTAATTTCTGCCAGTAATACGGCAATTTCTTTTTGAATCGTAGCTGAAGACGCAGTATCCAATTGCTGCATCCACTGGGTTGGAAGACCATCAGCTCCTGTTTTTGCTTTAGGATTTAATATTCGCCATGTTGCCATGTTAAATTCACTTAATGCCTGGCTAGAAACCACGGATGAACTACCGTTGCCAGCAGAGGGTTGCTCCTGAGGCAATCGTTTGGACATGATGTAGTATAAGTTGCTGATTCCAACGGAACTTTGCGCCGCGTAAATTCGCAGGTTGTTAAAGTAGCTGCTTAATGTGGCTTGGGCTTGCATTTGTTTTGCGTCTGGAGGATTTGCTCCCATGTTTTTGGTTGCCAAATCATACAAATCGCCATAGTCTTTCATTTTAGGTAAAGCTGAGGGTGATACCAGTCCAGAGACATAGCGAATGAAGTTATTTGCAAGTTGAGCCTGATTCTGTGCTGTTAAACCTGGAGTAGAGCCTGGTTTTAATGAGGGTTGCATTGCATCATAAGGAATTTGATCTTCTGAGTACATTAATGGTGCTATTAATGAATTACTATTGAGTTGATTGATGAATTTTTGATTGTAGTTGTAACTAAAGTACTCTGTTACTTTAGGTATATAGCCAGCCGTGTTAAAGATTACTTTATCTTCATATTTATATTGGCATTCTCCTTTGTTCCAGTTGGTACCATTGTTATCCATACAATAGGTATAATCCGGAGTTCCCAAAATGTTAAAAACAGCCTGACTAACCGGATCGGGCAAATATGAACCTTTATTGCTCGTTGCCTGATCCAGCATAGAAGAAGCAGTAACCCCCAATGCGTTAGACGCAGAGTCGTCACCGTAATTCTTAAACGTTAAATTGGCAAGATCGTTTATACCCTTGGCGCCAGCAACCGAGGTCGGTACAAATTGTTTCACGATTTGATTCATTGCGTTGACTGGAATTGCGCCAAAAAAAGTACTGAATACATAGTTTTGAAAGAGACTGGCATCCACTTCATTGAGTAACGATGTGGTGAAATCTTTTGGTGGCGTTGGAGGATTGTTGGTCGTCAAATCAAAGCCCAGAAAATTTCCCAGATTTTTTAAATATTTGGTCAGATCACTGTTGCTGTTGCTTTGAGTTGGATTTGGCGTGTCCATAATATTGTCGGTACCGGTAACAACAACAGAATAACTGCTAAGGCATAACAACGTCATTAGTGAACATTTTGACAGTAACTTCATTATTCATCCCCTTCAAGTGCGCGTAAAACGAGTTTCAGGCGGTACTGACAAAAAACTCGCGACAATAAACGTAAACGTTCAAATACTATATTTCTTTTGAGAAAAAAACCTGCAGGATCATGGCTGCCAATACTGGTTTCCTCGGCATGAATTAATACTCTTGATGCACTTCCTGGATGAACAGTATCTATTGCCTGCAGCAAGCGTAGTCCTCTGCCTGACTTAATGTTCCCTACAATACGGATAAATTTTTCCTCTTCGGCCATGATCCCCAGATCAATTTTCTCAATATCATCCAGCTCTCTGCCTAGCTGAGCCATTGCTTCTTCAAATTCAGGATTTCCATCAAGAGTCCAGTCCTCAACACTTTCCATAAAGGTAATTACCCTGTAAATCATGGGATCTAAATATTCAAACCAATATTTAGCAGATGCTTCGTGGCTGAGATCAGGCATTTTTTACTCTTTTTTTACTGTGATAAGGTGATGGACGAATCCACTACATACTACTATAGTATATTATGAAGGGTAAAAGTCCATTATTAAAAAAGTAAAAAATATGAAAAAGAAATCGGGTAAGCGGATTGGAAGTATTTTCAAGCGAATCATCAACATTCGTGCATGGTCTGACTGGGACAGGATGAAGGCGTTTAGCAGTTATCTGGTAAACGGGTTCAAGCGTTTATTCGTCACTCAGAAGAATGTTCAGGTTGAGTCTTTTGATTCGGCTGTAAATAAACTGAAGTTATCTGAAGCTGAATTGTTAATAAAGCAAAATGCATTATTTCGATTAAGTATGGTGATGTTAGCCGCTGCAGTAATGATACTTTTTTACACCGGTTATCAATTATTTTATGGATCGTTTAAAGCGGTTATTGTGAGTCTGGTCGTCATGTTGATCGCACTGGTTTTGGCATTTCGTTACCATTTTTGGTACTTCCAAATTAAACATAGAAAATTGGGTTGTACAATCAAAGAATGGTATAAGCAAGGTATCATGGGGGAGAAAGAATGAATAAACTGGTTTTAACTGTTCTTCTGTTCTTATGTCCTGCTCTATTATTCGCTGCCGATTCCTCAGCATTGAGTTTTGCTCCTCCAGCAAGCGATCTTTCCGTTATTTTTCTTGGGAACTTATTTGGTGTAGTTGACGGCGTGTTGCATGGCACGGGAAGCCAGATCATGGGCACCATGTTTGGCGTTTTCAACTCTGCGGTGCTCGCTTTGGGTGGAATCATCATTATGTACACCCTGCTGGTATCCACTATGAATACCGCTCATGAAGGCCAGATGCTTGGACAAAAATGGTCTTCAATCTGGATTCCTTTGCGTTCCACTATGGGTTTAGCCTTGCTCATACCAAAGGCATCAGGCTATTGTTTAATGCAGATTTTTGTCATGTGGGTCATCGTCCAGGGTATTGGGGCGGCAGATAAAGTTTGGGAAGCCGCTTTGGGGTATCTAAATCGAGGAGGGGTTATCATCCAGGCTCAAGCCAACCCGACGGAGGCATTGACTGCATCGGCTACTGGTGGTGTGTCCGATGGGGCAATGACTATTCTTGCTGGCCAGGTGTGTATGCTGGGCTTGCAAAATAAAATAGAAGCACAACGAAAAAGTTATCTGGAATCTCAAGCCAATGATGTGGGACCTTGTGCAGGGAATCCAACACCCGTAATGGATAATTTTTGCAAAACAACGGTTCCTGACTTTTTGGGAACGGTTAATGCCGTGATGACTCAGAATAATAACAAAGGAGCCAGCAGCTATTCTCTGCCAATGCCTAATTTTGATTCAAATTCGCCCTTGTATTTTTTAAATGGAATTTGTGGAACCATTAAATGGAACACTATAAGTGATCTGGTCGATCCGAATAAAACAATGACTACAACGTCAAAAAATGGCAAAAATACGACCGAAAGACCCAATCTTTATCAACAGCTTACCGATTCCCAGCTTGAGACAGCGCAAATGTCCAGGGCAATCGCAATTCAGCAAATGTATATTACTTTATCTTCCGTCGCGCAGGTCATTGTTAATAACGATCCTGATTTGGCAAGTACGAACACAGGATCTACAACTACTAACTTCTCAAAAGTCGCCAAGCAGCAATTTGGTGTTCCCTATACTGCCCAAGGACAAATCTGTACTGATTATTCACAAGGATGCGAGATTTGGGGACCTGTACCGACACCAACAGGTACTAATGCCGGTGTATTATTTAACGGGACAGAGTTCCAAGGAGCAATTACTGATTATAACGCCATCATGATGCCAACAATTAATCTTATCAGGCAAGCAAATGATGCGAAGAATGATAATTCATCCCGTGATTTTATTAATAAAGCAACAAATGAGGGTTGGATTATGGCCGGCTCTTATTTCTTTGATTTGGTGCGATTAAACGGCAATGCAATAACCAGTGCAAATCAATTTGATTCCAATACTGGATTGGACACGAGTACTTTCGATCCAACAAATCTGATTTCAAGTTTTGGTTCGAATAAAACCTGCGTTGGTCCTTATGCTTTATTATGCTCCTGGTTTGGTGGCGATAAGGCACCTCTCGATAAAGTACAATCAGTAATTAATGGTTCTTCGTTAGGTGATATGGTTCAGAAACCCAGTTTGAAGGATGATGCACAACGTAAGGTAGTCAATAACCTGCAATCATCAACTGTATATGGGTTTATCAATAATTCAGTAATGGTTCGACTACCAGGGCAGCCAGGGATAGCCCCGCTTCAATTTGCCAATATGATGAAATTTAGTATTTCAACGGAGCAATATTATCTGCCAAAAGGGGATTTTGAATGCGGTCGAGTCAGAATACTATTCTTCTCATTCTGTCTGGGAAGAATGTTTGGTAATTTATTTTATAACGCCATATTCAGAAATATCTATAACATGCTCTTGAAAATGTTCTCAGATATTATTAATCAAGTTGTTATGGCCTTTTTGATGGTTCCTTTGGAAGGAATGAAAGAAATATTTAAAGCGGGATTGATAAAGGTATCGGAGCCGGGGGTCAATCCGATCGTCGCTCTGGCAAACATGGGGGTGATGTACATTAACTTTTCGGCTAATTTATGGCTTATGCTCGTAAATATAGCGGTGAGTAGTGCAATTATCATTCCTTTTGGATTGTTTATCTTTGCATTAATCGGGTTAGCCATGCCCCTGTTACTGGCATGGGTTGGAACCATGGTTTCGGTCGGGTTTGTTACGGCGTATTATATACCCGTATTGCCCTATATGATTTTTACCTTTGGTTCGATTGCCTGGCTTATTGCCGTGATAGAAGCCATGGTCGCGGCTCCTATCGTTGCTCTGGGGGTAACACATCCTGAAGGTCATGATGCTTTTGGTAAAGGCGAAGCAGCCGTTATGATATTGATGAATGTGTTTTTAAGACCCTCCATGATGATCATTGGATATATTGCGGCAATTGCCTTGTCCTATGTTGGTGTTTGGATATTGAATGCGGGATTCGATCATGCCATATCGTTTATTCAAACGGGTAATTATGATCTGGATAAATCCGGTACCAAGTATGGCGGTTTCCAAATGTCAAGTCAAGATAAGCCGCAGGAAGGATCTGGTACAGGAGGTTATACTGATTGGGCGGGAGTCTATGCTTACTTCTTCTCGATATTAATATATACCACGATGTACCTTATTATTGTGCAAAAAGCATTTAGTTTGATTGCTTATTTGCCCGATAAGGTTTTACGCTGGATAGGTGGTACACCTGAAAGTCTTGGCCAGGAAGCAGCAGGTTGGGGCGATGAGTTAAAAGCAGGGGTAAAAGCTGGTGCTGAACAGACCCAGGGCGCGCAATCCCAAATGGGTCAAAAACTGGGCGGTATCGCAGATGAACAACTTGAAAAAACTGGGATTGGCATTAGAAGTCAATCTCTTTCAGGGGGAGATGCTACAGCTTCCGGTAGTCAAACAGGACCAAGTTCTTCACCTTCCTCCGGTGGGGGCGGTGGTGGTGGTCGAAAACCGCCTGGTGGTGGAGCCGGCGCAGAGTAATCGGAAATCCATTCAAAAAGCGATCGACTGGCTCGATCGCTTTCTTCTTCTCAGTGGTTTGTATATTGAACGACTAGAGTAATTGCCAAAGGATTTAAATCACGGCTGTCCTATTAAAAAAATGACGTCTTTCCGAGCGTAGCGAGGAATCTCCTGCAAGGTTGCACGATCCCATTAAAATGCAGCCATTAAAATCATATCAAGAGTTGAGTCTCCCGAGCCAGCCTTTTTCTGCAGGCGCCTAATGCTCATATCTTTAAATTTTTTTTGGTATTTTGTAACCTGTTCAAAATAATATGCCGAACCATCGCCCTATTTTCAGGAGCATGATCTTTGCGTACGTCTGATGACATCATTAAATTCCTTGTAAAAAAAAGAGTTTAAAAGGTAATGATAATTAATGCATTAATTCAGATTGTGCCAATTTGCAGGAGATTCCTCGCTACGCTCGGAAAGACGTCACATTTTTAATGGGACAGCCGTGGGATTTAAATACGATTTGATTCTCTATGCTCTCTTTTATATAGTACTCATTATTTTCTTATAAGATTCAATGTGATAACAACGAAGGAAATTGAATATCAAGACGATTCAACGCAATGCAGAGGCTACATTGCGTACGACAGCAATGTGTCTCATCCATTGCCAGCTGTTATGGTGGTGCATGATTGGGTTGGCCGAAGTGAAAGTATGTGCAATAAAGCCAGACAACTTGCCGCAATGGGGTATGTGGGTTTTGCTATAGATATGTATGGGGACGCACGGACAGGAGCGGATAAAACACAGAGAAGAGCGTTAATGGCCCCCTTGATGCAGGATCGGTCTAAATTAGCTTCCCGAATTAATGCGGCATTTCATGTATTAGCTTCATTGCCCTTTGTTGAGCATACTAAGATTGCGGCTATAGGGTATTGTTTTGGCGGATTATGTGTCCTCGATTTAGCTCGTTCACAAGCGGCAGTTAAGGGAGTCGTCTGTTTTCATGGCTTGCTTACTTCTCCTGAGCATTCTGCTTATCAACCGATTAAAAGTAAAATTCTCATTTTGCATGGTTATGATGATCCTTTGGTAAAACCAGATCAGATACATCATATTGCCGATGAAATGAACGCAAGAAAAGCCGATTGGCAAATTCATATGTACGGGCATACTCAACACTCGTTTACTAATCCGAAGGCTAATGATGATGAAATGGGATTGCATTACAATGAGCGTGCTGATAATCGCTCATGGATAACTACCCTGGATTTTTTACGAGAGCTTTTTGAATAATCCAGTGAAAGCCCATGAATACAGATTAGTTTAAAATCAATAGGCGGAAGAGGTGTTTGAGAACAGTACGAGATTATAACGCTAGAATTTTTATCGCGTTGAGAAGAACCAGTTCTTTTGTTCTTTGCTTGGATATTCTTAGCTCAGTAAACAAATGTTCTGAATAATCAATCCATTGATGAATGTCCAATTGGTCGGTTTGTCCCAGATCAGAGCTGTATATCACTCTGGGTAACGAGCTGAGTACCTCACAAAAATCCTCTTTACTTTGGTGGTGTAACAAATAAGTTAACGACGTTTGTTCGATCCAGATAAATTCGTTTTGAGCTAATTCTTTTAATTGTGCGGCATGTAAGTTGGTGAGTGGGTTTGCTGGTTGGTTCAGTAATAAAGAGGTTACATTATATTGAATACAGGCATCTACCAATTGATAGACTTCGTCGGCTGATGCGTGTCCGGTAGAAAGGACAATCGGATAATCTCTAGCCATCTTTAATACATCAATCACTTCTTTTCTCAGTTGGCTGTTATCATTAAAAAGTGTCTCAGGACACAGACTGAATGGTGATAATTGGGGATGAGTTAATGTTCGAGATAATCGTGATTTGATTGCTCGTCCTGTTATTGTTGGGAAATGTACAATCATCCTGGCCGGTATTAAGGGTTGATATTCATTGAGTGCCTGAATGACAACTCGATAATTGATCCCTCCTGCGAGATGATTTAACACTAATGAGGGCAATACAGGCAGCCCCATTCTTTGAGCCAGAGTGGCCTGAATGCTGGTAGCTCCCAGATGACTTTTTAAAACGACAATTCCATTGCAGTTCTTATAGATTTTACCTGTTTCAAGGGCGTCCCAGCGACGCAGATATAGATCTGGATTGGCATGATAGTGAATATCAATCAAATCATATGCATCAAGATTCTGCACGATAATTCCTTATTTTTTATGATCCAGCCAGGGCTGATCGTAATGAAATCTGGTTCGAGCCTGTTTCAGAGTACTGCCTGAGTTCACTGCATCTTTTATCTTGTTTTCGTTTGATTGAATACGTTCCACTTTATCGAGAACTTCTGCCAGGCAATGTATTGGAATGACGATCACTCCATTATCATCGCCAACAATTATATCACCCGGATGAATAATGACATTATTAATGTTCAACGGGCATTGTTCATTCGCTTTGTGAACACGATTTTTACCTGAACGCATAAATACATCCGAACAAAATAAGGGATAGGTGCTTTTCCGAATCGCCTGAACATCACGAACTGCTCCATGAACGACAGTACCTGCTACATGATTGTGCTGAGCAGTCTGAGTCAGAATATCGCCCCAAACAGTACACTCATTGTTACCCTGGTTATCGATTACGATGACGGAATGAGGCGGTACATTATCAATATAATTCGCTGCATTTTTAAACGTTGACGATTTTCTTTTGTTTGTTTTGTATTGGACGGTATAAGCCGGTCCAACAAGTTTCAGTCCAGGTATTAACGGTTTAATATTCAGCAAGGCCCCTTCAACACCACAAGCATCAAGCGCATCGGATAGCTCTGAAGTACTGTATTCTTTAAGTTTCTGAATGGAGGAAGGTAATCGTTCTGTATTTTTAAGGGTATTGGTTGCAGTATCCATTCGCAAGTAGTGTTCAATAATTGCTTTAGCCATATCCATTGTCGTGCTAAAACCTCCCAAATCATAAGTGGTATAACGCCCTTCACGGACAATGGTTGCTACCGAATCCCCGATTTTTTTTGCTTGCGTCTTAAAACCAAAATGATTGAGAAGCATGGCAATGGTTAAGAACATCGCACTTGGATTAGCACTCTGTGGTTTCATTCGTGTGCCACTACCATGAACCGGCTCAAAATAACTGCCTTTTACGCCAATATTGGCACTGGGCGCAAACCCCAATCCTCCCATAACCCCGGCTCCAACATCAGACAATATATCGCCAAACATATTTTCGGCAACAATTACTCCAAATTCTTCCGGTCGCTTAATCAACCATAAAGCCACAGCATCCACGTTTAAGATGTCTGCTTTAATGTGCGGATAGTGACTGGCAATACCCTCAAAAACCTCTCGGGCAAAATCACTGCTTTGTCGTAATACATTGGGTTTATCGGCAAAAGTAACTCGATTCATGCCCTGCGTGGTAGCGTAATCAAAAGCAAACTGAAATAAACGGATTAACCCTGATTTTGATTGTAGTCTTAAAGAGCAACTGATCTCACTTCCTGGAATTGTCCGCCAGCGTTCCTTTTCATGGATTAGTTCGATTAGTGATTCAGGCAATGGATAATAATCAAAACCTGAATATAGACCTTCAGTATTTTCACGTATAATGCAAAAACTGAATTGCTGTTTATCGTCTTTAATAGAAAAGCACGGCCTGATGTTCGCAAAAAGATCCATCTTTTGTCTTAATTGAATAATCGGTGAACTGTAACCGAGAGAATCTTTATGAAATTGGCTCGCCAGTTCTTTTATCGCTTCTCTTTGAGGTTTACTGGTGATTGCTCCTAATAATACGGTATCTGAAGCAGAAATGAGTCGCCAGGTTCTGTCTGGGATTGGGGTGCCCTCTGTTTTCCAATAATGCCATCCAATGTCCCCAAAACTCAGCTGTATGGGGAGTTGCAAGACCTCAAACAGAGGAATTGCGGCTTGCGTCACTTCAGCCCCGATGCCATCTCCAGGTAAAACGGCTATTTTCAAAACCTCATCTGCCTTAAACATGTAACGCCTCCCATATGACTGTTTGGCAATAATGGGGATTATCTCTTAATACTCTCATTCCTGCTTCAGGGACCTGAAGGAGAGTTCCTGTTTTAGGTTGAACTACATTGTCTTTATTGACTAAATGAGAGTGTTCACCGATTAAATGCAGGTGTTTGACGGGACATGTTCTCACTATTGAAGTGGAATCGGTCTCTAAAACACGATTCAATCCATAGATTACTCGTTGTGCTGCTTCTGAATTATTTAAAATATTATGAGATTGTAAGGGCACAGCATTGGGATAGTAAACGTGTTGATAAAGAGTTTGGAGCGCTAAATCAAGCTGCCTGTTTTGACACAGTGCAACAACCTCTTGCAGTTTATTTTTAAGAGGGATATCGGCAAAAGTAGGCGTTGAAAACAGTACTATGGGTTTTTCAGTGTTTGCGAATAAAGAAAAGCATTGTTGAATAATGACTCCACCAAAGGAAAATCCAAAAAAAGCATCATACAAAAGAATGTACTCTTTCAGTTTTTGTGCCCATAAATGGTAAAAAGAAGATTGGGGAATGTCTTCCATGATGCATAGCGAGTCCAGGGGGTGAATCGTGTATTCATCTTCAAGAAAGGCTAATGGGCTGACAACAAATTCAATATATGATGGATCTGGTGTATCGGGAGTCAGAACCAATATTTTCTTTTTTTTCATTATGATCCCATGGGTGAATTTTTAAATATTCAGGTTGCGTTGGGTATCCTTCAACTTAGTTCCAATGTTCCGCGCCGAGTCAGCGGGAGTTTGGGTGTTGATTGGTCAATACACACTAATGACCAGGAGTTGTTTTTTGTGTATATGATTTAAGATCTGCAGTTGAAAAATCGGAAATTCCTCTTATAAATTCATCCATTTCAATTGCCTCATGACCGATATTAAGCGCATCCCGTACGTAGTTTGATGCAGTTAATGCGGCTTGTAAATCATATTTTTTAACATGATTGGCGTGCAGACAGGCAATGAAAAACTCGGTTTTCAGGTTTCCGGTACCTTTACCCATTCCGGCTAGAGAGGCATCAATAAATTGAACACCGGCGTCCATAGCTGCCAACGCGTTGGATTGAGCCAGGCCAATATTATCATGGGCATGAAACCCAAAGGGAATAGTGTAGTTGCTTGTATACCGATCATAAATGGCTTTGAGTCTCTGCGGTAAAATACTGCCATTGGAATCTGCAAAATAAATTATATCCGGCTTGTAGTGGCTGACCTGTTCAACTACTTCATCTAATTCGTCATCGGTGTAGTAGGTCATATGAATGAAGTTCACGGATACCAAGAATTTCAATTTTTGCGCCAGTTGAATAACAGAAAAGGCATCCGCCAATTTATTTTTAGCAATACAGATTCTTAACAACCCAACGCCACAGTCTTTTAGCTCCAACAGATCGGTTTCAGAGATATTATTAGGATGCGCCATTACGGCAATCGTTGATTTTTTAATTAAGGATTGGCAGAAAAGCAGATAGTCCCTGCCTGTTATTCCTGCCCGGCCTATATTCGCTATGGGGTGCAAAGAACCATTGCGGTAACCAATTTCTATGAACTCTACACCAGAATTATCAAGAGGCAGTAAAATACCCCGTAACTCATCATCACTAAAATGGAAATTCGTTCGATGCCCTCCATCTCTTAAGGATGCATCTAAAAGCTGAATTGAGTTCATTTGGTTACCTCTATCACATCATGGAGTTTGTTATTAATTCCTTTTCTTTTAATTATAGTACTTATGCGTCTAATAAGCTCGGAAACCAGATATAAAACAGAGTTTAATTGGGGATAATGGCCTGAAGCATCGGTATTTAAATTGCTAACCAATAAAGTATCGCAATTAATATGCATGCGGTAGTTGCTCTTATATAAAATGAAGTGGGTTTGTGTGTATAAAGCGCATATAAATAGCTCAGTGGATGACGGTAGATAAATGAACGCATGATCGTTTGGGTTACAAGATGGGGTTTGCCGGTTAACGGCAGTTCATGAATACGAATACTGGGTCTATGATTGACCTCGATGATAACGCCATTCGATTGAGTTATTGGAATATTGAGATCGGCACATTCTACGTCAATCCCGGCAAGTCCTAAATTTAATACTGAAGCAACTTTGCTCATCAACCTTCGGTTTTCCTTGCACATGCGCGTACCAAGAGACTCATAGGTACCTCCACGGGTAGCATTAGAGGTGTAGGCTAAAGTAATTCGCTCTCCAACAGCGGGTACATAATCGGTACTCTTTCCCAGTTCTTTCAGTTTAATTTTACCCTCATCATCTATTACGATGGGGCCTAAAAAATCATTAATTGTTTTTCGCTCTTTATTGGTCAAAGCAATCAGTTGTTCGATAGTATGTGTGCCATCACCGATTACGCACGCAGGATATCGTCGGACTACACCGATAACCCGTCGGTTAAAAACCAGCACTCGATATGAATTTAAATTTCCGTGAAATTCTTCGATTATTAAATAATCGTAGATAGTGAAATAGTGACTTAAAAAGTGCATGAGCTGATCTAATGTCTGAATATTGCATAAAACATCTTTGCCTTTAGAGCCATCTAACAAAGGTTTTATGACTAAGGGAAATTTGAGGTCGTCAATCAATTCTCTGGTTTTATTTTGCTGAAAATCTTCGATATGGAGAGCAACTGCCTGTGGAACAGGAATTCCCGCTTTTTCCAATAATTTGCTCGTACAGTATTTATTGGCTGCAATGTTGGAACTGCTGATGTTATTAAACGGAGTTTCACATTCCCGAAATAGATAATGACGAGATCCAAGTACAAGCTCAAAACCATTAATTTCTTCTATTGGCTTTACCGGAAGAAATAAAGCCTTAGAGCTTTTATAATAACGTTCAGCGTTCCTGTCTATGGTGATTTCTCAAGATTAATTGTTATTATGTATCAATATCTTATCATAACTATTTGAGTCTGTTGATAGGTCACCTGCCGCGTCACGTAGGCGACAGATGACATGTCAACAGATTCTAGACTCTTTGTATTCTGCCTTCTATAGATGAAGTGAAGGGTTGCGGTACTTTTTTAATGTAGTTCATGACAGTATCTTGATCGCTATCGCCGACTTTGATTATTGTTCCTCGCTTCATCACTGAAAATACTCCACCGCCAGTAGCCAGGAAATTATTGGTGGCGATGGTGTACGTTTTATTCTTAATCAGTGGTTTGTTTTGATGGAACAGGGTAATGATTCGATGACCTAATGGTTTTTTCAGGTCATAACTATAAGTCAGACCGGAAATTTGCAGCATGTTGTCATAAGGTCCTATCCATTGTTGTTCCAATAGATCATAAAGATCTTGCCCTGTTAAGGTAACATTGACAATCTTGTTTCCGAAAGGAAGAACAGCGTATATATGCCCCCAATTAACCAGACCCGATTTTATGTCATCACGCATGCTGCTTGGATTGGTCAGACCTATATCCGCATTCATTTCATTTTTAAAGGCATCGGCTATCAGATTGCCCAGGTTGGATTCACCCTCATCGTTTTGTTTTCTTAATAATGAGTTTTGAGCTGTTCCGATGTAACTGTTGATTATGGGTTCTATTGTGTCTTCAGCTAATTTAACCAACTGTAGTGCTTTTTCATCAGGCTGTGTTCCAGGACCGCGGTTCGCATAGGTCGTGATAATTCGAGCAGATTTTTGTTTTAGTTTATGACTCGTAGCATCTATTTTCAAGCTGACTTCCGCTATCGCGGCACTGTAACTGTATGCCTGGGTAACCAGAATATTAACCCCATTATGATTGGGAATATAGGCATTAAGAAATTGATGGGTATGACCGGCCATCACCACATCCACGTCATCATCTAATTGTTCGATCACTTTATTAATTTCACCATCAACTTGAGAATTGCTTCTGGTATCTCCTTCGTAGGGAGCCTGATTGCCTCCTTCATGAATGAGCACAATAATGACTTGAGCTCCTTGGGCTTTCATTTCGGGAACATACCGGTTTATGGTTGGGGCTTCATCCAGAAATTTAACTCCTTTGGCATTATCAGGGAACATGGAACCCGCTGCATTTTTTAATACAGCCCCTATAAAGGCTACCGGAACACCATCAATAACTTTAATGACATAGGGAGGGAAAAGAGGTTTTTCGGTTTGATCGTCAACAATGTTGGCAGATATATACGGATAGGCTGCACCGGGATAAGTTGGCAAAGAAATCCAGTGGTCTGTTGGCGGATTTTCTGTGCCATAAATAAGGTCGAACATCGCTTTTTGGCCTTTATCGAATTCATGATTACCCACCGTGGCAACTATATTGCATAGGGGGTTCATGCGCGCTTCGGTACTGCAGTGTCTATTGCCCAAGCTATTAGTAAACAGAATGGTGGGCTCATCATGAAGTATCCCTGAAGAAGGAGGGGATGCTCCTACCTGATCGCCCATGATGGTGATTATGGTTCGATCTTCCATTCCTGATTGGGCTTGCTTAATGTATGCTGCGAGCACGGCAGCTCCACCAACGGGCTCATGTTTAACCATTCTTCCTGTACTGATTTGGCCATGAAAATCATTAATTCCCAATATTTTTATTTCGATTAGAGGGGAGTTAGTGGAGGAGGGGGTATTGGTGGCGTTGAGAGTTGTTAAAAGTACAGTGCAAAAATACAAAGTCAGAGCACTGATTAATTGTTTCAGCTTCTTATTATAGTACATGATATATCTTATCCTTGAAAATATAGAGCAGGCAGTTATTGGTCTCAATGCAGGACGTTTGGTATTCCTTTCAGCTTATTGTTACTGTCCTGGACTTCCTCAATAAAACAACAAATAGTACCAGCCTTTTTTAAAATAAACAGCGAGTTGGCTGGGAAATCAGCGAGAATAATCGAGCTCCAGGAGGGATTTATTGATTAGCCAGATGTGAGGAAATGGATCAAGAGCTATCAAGACGGATAGGGTTTAACGAAATAAGATGAGAATGATTGAACGCTTTCTTTTATTGCTGATACTCTTTGGCCCCGGCAATAATCAGCTTGTATACACGTTCACTGATAATACCTTGCTCAAATTTTGCTTTTGCGTCCCAGGTCATTAATTGACCTTTTTGGCGTACCAATTTTCGAGTGGCAGAAGTGACATCGTTCGGATCGCCCTCAAGTAGAATGTCCCTGACTTCTTCGTCAAAAACCAGATACTCTCTTAATGCAACCCGTTTTTCATCAACTGTAGGAACCAGCTTTTGCCAGATACACAGCCGGATGGTTTCCAGAATATCAATGGTTCGTCCCAAACGTTCTTCTCCAGAAAATGAAGTAACCAAACGACGCATGGTTTCTGCAACACCTGAGGTATGCAGTGTGGTGTAGACCGGATGCCCTGTAAGTGCAGCTTCCAAAGCCGCGCTTATTGTTTCGGCATCACGACACTCACCCACCATAATCAAACGTGGTTTTCTTCTTAAGGCATTTCGCACCCCATCCGCGAAGCTGGGCAGATGTCGGGGAATTTCAGATTGGCTGACCACAGACGATATGGTTTCAATTTCATCATAAACGAATTCTATGGGCGACTCATAAGTTAACACTTTTCGGTTGGAGTCAGCGGTTTCAATTAACTCGCGGATGATTGATGCCAGAAGAGTTGATTTTCCAGAACCCGTTGCTCCTGTAATGAATACAATGCCTTCCTGTGGCGCTATGGCTTCCAGTATGTTATCTGGAAGATTCATACTGCTCAGATGAGGGGGAGTAGTTGGAATGGTTCTTAAGGTCAATTGAATGGCATCATGTCCCTCAACCAGACAGGCTGTACCATTGACCCTGTATCGATAACGAACCCCACGATTTGGGCGAAATTCATAGTGAGTATCGATGTCTTTACCCGATAAAAGTTGTGTGGTGGCGTTGGGGCCATAAATGGCATTGATTAAATCGCCTAACTCCGTATTGGATAAACGTCGATTCGTAATCTTTAGTAATTTTCCGTAGACTTCAGCGTAGATAGGCTCACCAGTCTGTATGGTAATATCCGACGCATTTAAACTTTCTGCATGCTCCAGCATTCTATCCATGAATACTGGAGTAAACCGTGTGGGCTCATCAGGCATTAAGTTAATATTAGTCATAATTCATCGTTAATTTACTGGAGCAATGGTGGGCTGCCAGGATTTATTCGTTATGATAATTTTAGACTGATTCGCAATTTTTTCCATATTTTTAAACTGTTCCAGTGCATTTTCGTCTTTGGCAACGGCCGCTTTCCACTCATTGCTGTTCACATTGAGTGCTGGCAAGGCAGTAATTCTCAGTACTCTGTCATCTATGTGGATTTCAGAACCATCTCCGGTGACGCCCAGATCAGTATGAGAGACGTAGGGTGGAGATACCATATTCATGGCTAATAGTTTCCGGTAGAGAATCATTCCACCAAAATCTTCCTTAATTCGCGCTATGTTTTCTTCAAGAATGGTATTGGCTTGTTCTATGCCATTTCTCCATCCTTTTGCGGTATAAATGCACCATAATTCTTTTTCAGCTTTAGTTTTAGGCAGTAGTGTGGAATTAGGCGCTTCGGGTTTTACATAATCCATCCACAAATACTGACGCCAGGTAGGCGGCGTAGTGATAAAATGGGCTTGTTTGGCTACTTTATAGGTGCGGTCGGAAACGCGTATGCTCTGAGCATCCGCCAGATTCAGCGTGTTTCTGCCTTCAAGTAATACAGGGGGTAATATATTATGCTCAAGAACAAGAGAGTTAAAATCGTAAATGGTGTCCAGGTTTCTCGCCTGTTTGGTTAAATCTTGGTCAATGATTTTTGCGCGCCATGCTAATCCTGCCTGTGCGCCTAGACTGAGCGCAATATCTTTCAGCGCCATTTCCCGAATCTTGCTCATCTTTTTCTTGGATTGAACCCGGGTGTACTTGGAATTAGCCATGGATTGAATACCTGCCAATGAGCCTGTATCTCCCAGATTTCCTCGGGAAGACGTACAGGCAATCAGCAAGGCTGACAGTATAATGGTTAAACTAGGAATAAATTTTGGCATAGCGCAATTCAACAACCTGACTGTTAGGGTATACATGAATATTGGCTTTTTTACCTGCCTGGTAGTCAATATTACGAAGTAATTCTGCCAAGCTTACGTCTTTTAAGCTTAGACTTATTAAAACGGGTACCGCTGGTACTTGTCCCAGAACACGTAATTTAAAATGAGCTGCCTTGGCTACTCGGGCAGTGAGTTCTTCTATTGGGCCTGACCAGTCAACACTGGCTCTTGCTTGCATGTTATAGGCATTGGGTATTGTCAGTGTATTGTCTTTACTTGGCGGCGTAATCACTTTTTCAATTCGAGCCATTTCAAGCATTGAGTCACTTACGGACACAGCGGCTTCTGCCAATTTAATAGTAGCATCGTCACTGGGATTATTAACGGGTGGTTTTCTCAATGTACCAGCACAGCCGACCAGCATGGCTGAAACAATAAACATCATGACAATCTTATTGCTCATTCAATGTTCTTTTATATCTAGGAGTATTAGTTTGATTGAAACAGGAGCACGGCTCCTTGTCAAGATATTGTTGTTTAGAGTTTTTTAAATAAACCAAACAGGACTTGTCCCGCTTGTTTTAATTTTAATTGTTGCCAGTGTTGTTCATCCAGCTCAATCGCTGTTGGTGATTCAATATAAACAAGACCTCCTTGCGGCAGGAGCTGCTTTTGATGGATGATCTGGATGCATTGCGGGATGTAGTTTTTTGCAAAAGGAGGATCTAAAAAAATAATATCGAATTGTTGAGTACAATGCTGCAAATAAGACAAGGTATCTGCTTTGACCAGCTTTAAAGCCGGATGGTTAAAGTGAGCAATAATCTGGCGCAGACTGGCATGAGCGAGTGGAGACTGCTCAATAAAGACCACTTCTGATGCGCCTCGTGAAAAGGCTTCGAGGCCCAGAGCGCCGCTACCTGCAAATGCATCCAGGCAGCGAGCTTCCTTGATATCCATCATTAACCAGTTGAAAAGCGTTTCCCGAACCCGATCCGGTGTGGGTCTTAAACCCTCTACATCGGGGAACTGGATTTTTTTGCCTCTGAACTGGCCGCCTATAATACGAATGCTGTGTTTCAAGATTGTCCTACTGTTACGAGTAATAATTTGTCAGGATTGACTTGTTCTTTGAATGCTTGCCTGATTTCATCATGAGTAACGGCATTAATTCGTTGAACGTATGTATCTAAATAATTTTCAGGCAAGTGGTAAAAGGCCATACGTAGTAACAATCCTGCTATATTCCGGTTACTGGATAATGACAGTGGAAAGCTCCCGGTTAAGTATTTTTTTGCGGAATCCAGTTCTTCTTTACTTGGTCCATTGGAGATAAAACGATTCAAGGTGTGATGAGTAATATCCAATGCATTGGTCGCTTGATCGTTCTTGGTTGATAAACTGATGATAAAGGGGCCTTCACCGGGCATGGGCACAAATTGACTGTCCACGCCATAAGTCAATCCTCGCTTTTCTCTTACTTCAACTCCCAATCGTGACACGAGGGCACCGCCTCCCAGAATATAATTACCTACGATAAGAGGGAAATAGTTCGGGTTGTGGTGATCAATTCCAATCTGACCCAATCGGACCACAGTTTGTGAGGAGGGGAAAGGAATATTGATTTGTTCTGCATTATTTAACTGATTGGCTTTTGGAATGGCCGCTGCTGATTTTCCTTTAGGCAGCTCTTTGGTTAAGAGATCTGCTAATTGATGAGCCTGTTTCTTATCCAGTGCCCCGACCATAACAAGAACTGCATTATTGGCTACATAATAGTTTTTGTAGAATTCGACAACCTGTTTCTGGGTAATGCCGCTCAAAGTAGGAATGGTACCATTAACCGGATGAGCGTATGGATGCTCTTGATAGAGCGTTTTAAAGAAGTTAATGCTTGCAACATCATCCGGAGATTCATCAACCTGTTCTATAGACATTAGCTGTTGCTGTTTTTCATCTTCAAATGCGCGATCCGGAAAATCAGGATGGTTAATAATTTGGTTAAATACTTGGGTTGATTGTTGCAAAGCGTCTTTACTGGTCAGAGTCCGCAAGTTAAAAACGGCCATATCCCTGCTGACTTCAACATCAAACTGTGCGCCTGTATCCGCTAGAGCTTCGGCAATAACTGTCGCATCTTTACCTCCATTGCCTTGATTCATCAGATGTGCAGTTAGTGCGCTAAGTCCATAGTGAGAGCCATCGTAGGCCGATCCAGCGGCAAAGGCCATGCTGATGTCCAGCATGGGCACTTCCATGGCTTGATAGAATACAACCTGTACCCCATTAGAGGTAAGCCATTTTTCAGTTTTAAAGGTATTCGCAATGACATTTTGTGAACAGAGTACAATCAGAGCTGTAATGAATGCATTGAATTTTCTCATGATTTTACCTCATTTTTGTTCGTGGGCTTTAATTCTGCTTCAGTCATATTCGGCTCCTGGAAATACCGCTGAGCAGTTTTCTGAATTTGTTCTGGTGTAATGTTGTTAATTGCTTCAGCATAATTGTTGGTATTTCTCCAGCCAATACCCACCGTTTCTAACATACCCAACTCCATGGCCTGGCCAAAAATGGAATCCTTTTCAAATGTTTTTTGAGCAATAATTTGATTTTTAATTCGCTTCAGTTCTTTTTCGCTTACCGGGGTAATCTTTAACGAATTTAACTCAGCAAGAAGCCCCTTTTTCAGATCGGCTACCTGAGCATTCTGGCTGGGTGCGCCATACATAATAAATTGGGTCTGATACCGTGCATACAGATTATAATAGACGTCTGCTCCTGTGGCTACACGGCTTCCTCTTATCAGGTTTTTTGCAAATCGCGCACTTTCTCCTGAGTCCAGGATGCCTGCAATCAGTTCTAATGCATAAGGCTCCCAAGCATTTTGTGCTGTTTTAACGCTGGGAACTGTAAAGCCCATCATGAATAAAGGCAATTTAGCTGGTGCTTCTATGACTATCGATTTCTTACCCAACGCAGGCGGTTCAATCTGAGGTTTTCTTTCGATAACGGGTTTTTTGGCAATGGATCCAAAATAGTGTTCCGCAAGAGCATGCACTTTCTCGGGGCTTACATCACCAACGACCACCAGGGTGGCATTGTTGGGTGCATAATAAGCTTGATACCATTTTTTTAGGTCTTCGACGCTCATCTGCTGCAATATATTCATCCATCCAATAACAGGGTGGTTGTAGGGGGCTGATAGGTGGGCAGTTGCCAGAAAACGCTCAAAAGCCAAGGCTTGCGGGTTGTCATCGGTACGCAGACGACGCTCTTCCTGAATCACTTTGATTTCTTTGGCAAATTCATTAGCGTCCAGGAGTAAATTGTTCATTCTGTCCGCTTCCAGTTCAAAGCTGGTGGCTAATCGGGATGCATCGATTTTTTCGAAGTAGGCTGTGAAATCATTGTTGGTGAAGGCATTTTCCTGTCCGCCTTGAGCCGCAATCGTTTTGGAAAATACGCCCTGAGGAAATTTTTTCGTCCCTTTGAACATCATGTGTTCAATTGCATGGGAAACACCAGTCAATTCGCCTGGCTCATCTGCCGAACCAACGTTGTACCAGATCATGGAAACAGCAATCGGTGCGCGATGATCTTCCTTAACCAATACTTTTAATCCATTATTCAAGATATACTCTTGAACTTGGCTAAAGGTCTGGCAAGATAGTACCATAAGCAGGGTGATAAGTATTTTGCGCATAAATTAACCTCAAAGCAAAAAAGCTGATAGAATTTCATATTTCTCGGGAATTGTACACTAAAATGATTAAATGGTTTAAACGAAATCAAGACTCAGCGCCTATTGAGGCCTCTGAGCAGCCTAATATTCCAGCAGAAGAGCGTTTGGAAACGTCGCCTGACTCCGAAATTGAAGCAGTGGAAACTGAAAAACCGCTGGCCAAAGAGGGATTATTTGCGCGCCTGAAACGAGGTTTAAGTAAAACCCGGCATCAGCTGGGAGATGGTATTGGCCGTCTGTTGCTTGGAAAAAAAGAAATCAGCCATGACTTATTGGAAGAATTGGAAACCTTGCTCATCAGCGCGGATTTGGGAATAGATACTACTCAAGCCGTTTTGAAACAAATTACCGATGGTTTGGAGCGAAAACAATTATCGGATGGGGATGCAGTCTATGAGGCCTTGAAACTACATTTACAGAACATTTTGGGGCAAGAAAAACAACCTCTATCTCTTGAAACTCCCGATCATTCACCTTTTGTTCTGTTAATGGTTGGGGTTAATGGCGCGGGTAAAACAACCACTATTGGCAAACTGGCAAAACAATTTCAAAAACAAGGCAAAAAAGTGATGCTGGCTGCTGGCGATACCTTCAGAGCTGCTGCAGTGGAACAATTACATGTCTGGGGGGAACGAAATGACATTCCTGTAATAGCACAGCATACAGGTGCAGATAGTGCTTCGGTAATTTTTGATGCTCTTCAGGCTGCCAAGGCTCGAAAAATGGACGTGTTAATTGCCGATACAGCCGGTCGTTTACATACGCAAAATAATTTGATGGAAGAATTAAAGAAAGTAAAAAGGGTGTTACAGAAAATAGATCCCCATGCGCCTCATGAAACCATGTTGGTTCTGGACGCGAGTATAGGGCAAAATGCCCTGAATCAGGCACGTCAGTTTCATGAAGCGGTAGAACTAACCGGGATAACCATGACCAAGCTTGATGGAACAGCCAAAGGCGGGATATTATTTGCCATAGCTAATGATTTAGGGATACCATTTCGTTATCTGGGTGTTGGTGAGGGCATAGAAGATTTAAGGCCCTTTGATGCAGCGCAATTTGTCGGTGCAATATTCAATGATGATCACATTTGACCAAGTTACTAAACGTTATCCGGGCGGCTTCGAAGCATTAAGTCAGGTGAGTTTTTCCATGCAAAAGGGCGAAATGGCCTTTCTTACGGGGCATTCTGGAGCTGGCAAAAGTACTTTTCTTAAATTGATTGCTTTATTGGAGTGGCCAACATCAGGTCAATTAATCGTGAATGGCCTGAAGTTAAATCAGCTTAAAAAAAGAGATGTTGCTGCCCATAGAAGCCATTTGGGAATTACTTTTCAATCCCCTCATTTGCTCAATGATCGGACTGTCTTCGATAATGTTGCCCTTCCGTTGCAAATTCAGGGAGAACCTTATCCTATGATTGCCAAGCGCGTGCATGCAGCTCTGGATATGGTCGGTTTGTTAAGTAAAGAAAAAATGCTGCCGGTGCATCTTTCCGGGGGAGAGCAACAGCGCGTGGGGATTGCTCGTGCAGTAGTCCATAAACCGGCATTGCTACTGGCTGATGAGCCAACAGGAAATCTGGATCCCAAATTGTCCTCTGAAATCATGTCTATTTTTGAACAATTCAATCAGGTTGGGGTAAGCATTCTGATAGCAACACATGATTTGGCTCTGATAGCCAGAATGAAGCATCGTATCGTGATGCTTAAAGGGGGACGGCTGTGTTAAAAAGGACGCGATCTTTATTCGTATATCATGCTCAGGCTGCCGCGCAAAGCTTGAATTTGTTGTGCCGGAAGCCTTTGGGAACGATGATGACCGTAGTCGTTATTGCCATTGCTTTGGCTTTACCCGCCCTTTTTTGGGTGTTTACCGATAATCTTGGAAATTTGACTATTGGATGGCAACAGGGCGGCCATATTTCATTGTATTTGAAACCCTCACTGACTCAAGCCGAGCAAATGCAATTGCAGGAGAAGGTACGCAGCACCGAGGGAGTTGGCCAGGCCACCTTAAAATCGTCTGAGGAAGGATTGTCTGAATTAACCCAACAGGAGGGGATGCATGATATTATGCGGTACCTTCCTGAAAATCCTTTGCCTTCTGTCATTGAAATCGTACCCGCACTGGTTATTGATTCGCCAGCAAAACTGGATCTGCTCTCAAGGCAATTAAAGGCATTGCCAGGAGTGGAGCAGGTCAAGCTGGATATGGAATGGATTAGTCGATTGCATGCCATCCTGGGCTTTGTAGCCAATTTGGCCAATGCGCTTATGGCTTTACTAGCATTGGCTGTTGTTTTAATTATTGGTAATACCTTGCGCCTTGCTATCCGGAATCGGCAGGAAGAAATCCAGATATTAAAACTAATTGGTGCTACTGATGCGTTTATCCTCAGGCCCTTTCTATACTCTGGCATTTGGTATGGGATGGCCGGAGCCATTTGTGCTGTGTTTTTAGTCAATATATTTATTTTGAGCTTAGGTATTGTAGTGAACCAATTGGCCATTGCCTATCAAATGCATTATCCGCTTGCAGGGCTGTCAATAAGACAAATCTTGATACTTGTGCTTTTTGCGATTATACTCGGGTGGCTTGGAGCTCGATTGTCGGTGAAAAGGCAACTGGCTTCTATAGAACCTTATAATTAGTGTATAATCTATTTGATAATTACTTTAGTGTTGATGACTGGAGGAAGTAGTATGAGTCAACAGTTGCAACTCGCTGCAATGAATCTACCCGTAGGTAGTCTTGATTCCTATATTCATCGGGTAAATCAAATTCCAATGTTGAGTTTGGAAGAGGAAATTGCTTGTGCGGAGCGTTTTCATGCTGAAGGAGATATTGAAGCGGCAAGACGCCTTGTTCTTGCTCATTTACGTTATGTGGTTCGAGTAGCTCGAGGCTATTTAGGTTATGGTTTGCCCTTGAATGATTTAATTCAGGAAGGTAATGTCGGCTTAATGAAGGCAGTAAAACGTTTTGATCCTAAAATGGGCGTCCGTCTTGTTTCTTTTGCAGTGCACTGGATCAAAGCAGAAATTCATGAATTTGTTTTGCGTAATTGGCGTATTGTCAAAATTGCAACAACCAAGGCACAGCGCAAATTATTTTTTAATCTTCGCCAAATGAAAAATCGCTTAGGCTGGTTTAGCAATGAAGAAGTGGACGCTGTTGCTAAAGATTTGGGCGTGAGCCGAGAAGATGTATTAGTGATGGAGCAGCGTTTAAACGTCATGGACTCGCCGTATGATGCTCCTGAAGCGGATGAGCATGATGATGCTTATAAAGCGCCTGAGCGGTACTTATTCAATGTTAATGATGATCCTGCGTTAATGCTGGAAAAAGAAGATACTGGTGATCAAGGCCGTGAGCAATTGATGTGCGCTATGGAACAGCTTGATGAACGCAGCCAGGATATTCTTCAGCAACGTTGGTTAGCCGAAGAAAAATTAACCTTACATGATTTGGCTGAAAAATATGGTGTATCCGCAGAACGTGTCAGGCAGCTTGAAAAAAACGCCATGAAGAAAATTCGTCAATTCATGGAAGGCTAAGCTTCTTTTAAAAAACGATTTAACTTAAAAAATCGCTGACCAGTTGTTCTACCCGTTCATCCATTAATACGCTTACATGGTCTGCATCAGGTAGTAATGACAGGTTGGCGTTTTTATATTCTCTGCAAAAAATAATGGACTCCCTCGGCCGTACGGTGCTGTCGTTCTTTCCGTGAATGCATAAAAAGGGAGTATCGGGAGTCTGGGAAGTAAAATATCGTAACCGAATTAATTTAGGATCAATTTCTGCCTGCTGACGGATTAACTGGCGCAGTTGCAAATAACCATGTCCACTGAGCTTCAAGCGTCGTGCAATCGTATTAACAGGAGTGCGCATTTGAGTTGGTGATGCAATTAATACAACACGATCCGGCCTGGAATTTAACTGCCATTCAGGAAGTTGACCTGCTAAATTTAAAGTACTTAACAACATCGAACCACCAAAAGAATGCCCGATTACGGCATGAAACGGGCCATATTGATTAATCGTTTCTTTTAAAATTGCAACGGCGTCAGTCCAGGGTAGTTGTAAACCTCGTGCCTCACCATGCGCTGGGAAATCAAGGGCATAAACCTCATAACCTTGCAGATGCAGGGTTCTGATCAAGCGGACCATATAAGCAGCGCGCGACATCCAGCCATGTGAAATCAGAATCTTCTTGCCATTAGGTGTTTTTGCTGGAGCAAAGCGATGAATGACATGATGGCGAGGTTGTTCTTTGTGGATCACTTCGCTGCGTTTTACTTCGATATACTCACATGCCATTTTGGCAAAATCCCGATATTTTTTTTCCAAGGGAAAATGAAGGGGAGTAATGAACAGTTGATAGCAAAGCTGTGCATGTAAAAAATCTCTTATGTATGTGAGTGAATTGGTCATCATGATGATATTCCCCTCAGGTTTTATTTTAAGTTTAGACCAAAATTACAAGGAGAGAGGACTGGATGTTGGTGAAATTTATCAGGACGATTGGAACTCTTGTTTTGCCAGAGTCAACCTAGTTTAAAGGGTTACAATGATAATTAATTCAGTTAAAGTAAAAAAGTAGCTTATTTATATCTCACTCATAAATGGATTTAGGAGCGTCTATGTATACTGAACTCGTTAAAACGGCACATTTTGTAGCTTTAGAACCAGTTTTTGGTGAAAGTGAACCAACCGATAATATTGAACAGCCTGATCATGATGTACTTTACGATACTATTCGTCAGGGCGATCTGGAACGGACTCTACAATTGATGGCTGATGGAGTAGTACTGAAAAGTAATGATTATACTCCCTTTATGTTGGCATGCTTCTATGGTCATTTGGATTTAGTACAAGCACTCTATTCGGATAATGCTTTGAATGAGCGAGACGTATACGGCAATACCCCTTTAATTCATGCGGCATGGAATGGTCATACGGAGGTAGTTCAATGGTTAGTTCGTGAAGGAGCAGATGCAAACGCTGTAAACATCAGCGCTGACTCTGCCTTGTTCGTCGCATTGCGATTTAAACATCCTGATACAGCCAGATACCTGCTGACTTTGAAGAATATTAAAACAGATAAGCCTAACTCCCTGAGTTATACACCATTGGTCATAGCGCTGGTTTATGGATACCTCGATATAGTCGATATCTTATATAACCAAAATGTGGTCTTAAATACTCAGTACACAGAAAATAATACACTACTGCATATGTGCGCGATGATTAACAATTTATCCTCAATGCAGTGGCTGCTGGAACATGACGCCAATCCGTGGGTTAGTAACAGTCATCATATGACTCCGGTACGAATTGCTGCGTCGCGAGGATATACCGAGATGGTCGGCATCTTGATTGCAAAAATGAAACATCACTATCTATTTTCCGAGGAACTGGAGCACGTACTGTTAGCGGCTGTTAGCCAAGGTCATGAAGACATATTGGATTTAGTACTTACTCATAAGAAACAGTTCTCAAGCATCATGATTCAGGTTGCGTTGCTTCACTCCACAATAACCAATAATTGGAATATGGTGTCCAGAGTACTGGATATCAATCCAGAAAAAGCGTTAAAACGAATTAACAAGCATTATGATTATGGTGATTTTGAGTACAACTTCGGTAATACCTTACTGCATTCAGCAGCAGTGAACGGACATTTGCTCATGGTGCAAAATTTGATAGCACGAGGCGCTAAGACGAATGCAAGGAATGACAACAATGACTCGATTTTGCATTGCGCTGTTCGCAGTGGAAACATTGATTTGGTTCGATGGTTGTGTCATCAGTATGTGCCTGTCAATCAGCAAAATGAACAAGGCAATACCCCATTGCACTTGGCCGTTAAAATGAAAAATACCTCAATGGTGCGTTGCCTGTTGCTTTATGGGGCACGATTTAATAGTGAAAACAAACACAAGAACACAGCTGAGTTTTTAGCGAAAGGAACACCCGAATTAGAGCAATTATTTCAAGAAATGAGAACTAAAGATCTGAACAGTTTTGGTTTAACCGATCTGCATCTTGCTGCTACCATTCATGAAGAAAAAGCATTGTTACAGATTTTGCCTTTGCATCATGATTTCAGTTTGACATCAGAGGACGGACTTACACCAATTGAAATTGCCGCGCATATGGGAAACTCTGGGACATTGGCGATTATGTTGCTTTGGGAGGCAAAAGGAGATAGAAACGCTGCCAAAATATTAGCCAAAGAAATGAAAGGGCATTATGAAGCGAAATCATCCATGTACTTAGGTATAACGAATGCAATAAAATCAATTGACAGCTTTCCTGCTCACCGTCTGGACGCATTAATCACGTTGTATAACTCCTGCCAAAAGGTGAATGTTGATACTAAGTCCGAACCCGTCCAGGATGAACGAAAAGTTAATCATTCTTCATCACGTTGGAGAGGCTTTTTCTGTATTGATGCAGCCTCCGCCAGTAGCATTAGCAAGGAATTAGTGGAGGAAACTGTGAATGATTTTACTACGAAACATTAAATGCGTTTAGTGCTGCGTGTCCTACGTTGATTAAGAAATTGCATCATCAACTATGAGTAATCGGCTACCCCTTCAATAATCAGTCAGCAAATCCACTTCTGAACTTGAGAACTCTCTTGAGTTCAGAGGGTGGTTATAAACGTAAATAGAGTGATAAATAATTCTGTTGTTCATCCATTATAAGCCAGGATAAAGGATTTTCTCCTGGGTTTATTGGGCAATGTATATGAAATTGGCGACAGAATGATACTATTGTCACTCCGCGTCAAAATAAAACAAACATTCCTGGTTTACTGATGATATTAACCAAAATACTGAAAAAAATCATTCTTATCAAAAAAGGCAGCCAAAATACTGATACTCAGAACATGAGTGCAGAGATTAGAATTCACGTCCAGCTTAGGGACAAACTACATCAGGAAAAAGCAAAACGTCGGTTAGAGCGATTATTGATAAGAGTTCAGCAAGAAAATGGTTCTAACGCTGCGGATTATATCGCTCGAATCTTTTTTAAAGATCAATCAGGCGAGAGAGATCGTGCATATGCGGCATCAAGCAGCCAGGTAGATACTACGATTTATTCACACTTAAAACCCCGCATGCCTCATGAGAACAAAGCCCTTTATCAAAAGATACTTCCGCTGTGTCAATTGGCGTATCTTGAAGAGCGAAAGGGAATAGCAAAAGAGCATGCCTGGAAATTATCCTGCATTTTTGATAATGAAAAAGCGGTTTATCAGTACCTCATTAATTTTCCTAAAGGAAATAAAGTCAAACATTTAGTTTATGATGCCTGCCGGTTTGATATACCTCCCATGGAGCAGAGTCATTTCGCCATGTGGAAAAAAATGGCTCAGATGAAAGCAAACATGCTGAATCCACGCTTTAGAACACTACTGGCTCATGCAGTGGCCATAAAGCGAATTAGCTCATTAGGTTCGCCTGCTCGTATAGAGATGCAACACATTAAAGACAAGGAAAAAGAGCTGGCAAAGGTAAGCCGCATGTATCGATCACTTGTGCAAACTCCTGTCCAAAACCCAACCTTGGCTGATAAAGTAACACGTACAGGTCGGGTAAACAGTTTAAGGCAAGAACAATCTCGCTTGTATTTGCAATTGGCAGCACTTGCCAGAGGCATATCCCTGGATCAGGCATCTTTGCTTGTTTTACAGGCTTTTTATGAAGAGCATGAATTACAGAACCAACTCGCACAACAATTCATGATTGATCATGGGATTAATGTAAAAAGTATCGCCCTGTTTAATTCGTTGGACCGAAATAATGATGATAAGGCTATTCCTGCTATTACTCTGAAAGGCTCAGATGTGGGTTATCCCGGCAAATATTTGACCAAACTAAATACCTCAAACGTTCGAGAAGCGGCTCTTGCGGTATGTCTTGGCAAAATGACCTACTGCTGTCAATCTTTGGATAGTAAAGCAATTGACTGTGTGATACATGGAATTAAGTCACCAAATGGTGCTTTTTATGTGCTGTTTGAAGGCGATGAAAATCATCCCAATTTGAATGATCCTGTTCTTGCACAGGCCTGGGTTTGGAGAAGTACTCAGGGTGATCTGTGTCTTGATTCGATAGAAGCGATACCCAGAGTCTCTTCGAGTTTGGTTGCCACCATGTATCGTTACCTGGGTTTACTCCTTTGCGAAGATAAGGGGATCAACCGAGTCAACACAGGAGAATCCAGTGGTATTACAGATCGTGTGTCACTTTCCACTTATCCTGCCGTCACCTTAAAACCAGTTGATTATCAGGGGTACAGGAGTTCAGAAAGACAACGTTTTTTGTATGAAAAATCAATGCCGTATCTCTATTACAATCAGAGTGAAACCGTTAAGTTTCAGCACATTGTTGAGCATAGAATCCGAGCCCTTTTTTCTCATCAGTTTAGTCTTACTGAACCCTTGATGAATAACGAGCTCTTGAAAAAAACAATTGCTTTCTTTATTTACTCAGGACAAGACAAGCCCTGGCATTTTCCCTTCGATTTATTGCAGGATTTAGCTGGAAAACGATCCGGGGAATTTGAGCAATTGCTCGCTGTTAATCGGGCTTATTATAATTTTTTGAATGAAAATCCATTGGCGGTTTCTTTAAATGAGGTGTTGGAGTGGGATAAAAAGGGGGCCTATATTGGCTCTTTGAATGAGAATGGATTAAGTCCTTTGCATTTGGTAAAAATGATGCGTGAATTAAAACAAGTCATTTATAATTTTTTAAATGAAAATCAACAATCTGCACCTTATTCTTTTGCTCGTCCAAGAGATGCCTCATTGTTCTTGACCGAAGAGAATTATTCTTTTTTTAAAAAACTGATTCAATTTGTTTTGGAGAATCAACCCTGGGATGAATCAGAGGCTCTTATTCGTATGGTTTCGGGGATTTTATCTGTGGATGAAAACATTACTAAACGGCATCTGGCAATTTTTAATCTTTTTTCTAAACGCAGTACGTTTCATCTTGTTCGTCCAATGCTAGGTTCCGGTGTAACACCATTACACCTGGTTGCACCTAAGCCGTACCTGTTGAGCGCTTTTCTTAAGAGGATTCCCAAGAGTCAAAGGCTTGAGGCCATTTCATTTCGGAATCATTATGGCTTTAGTGTATTGCATTTAGCGATAGCCTACCCTGAATCATTAAAGGTAATTCTAAAATCATTAGCGGCAAACCAAATACTGGACGTCATTCGAATGTCTGATTTTTCTGGCAGAATGACATTGCATTTGGCGACCGCTCATCGAGAATCATTGAGAATTCTTCTTGAATCGATTCAGCATAATGAGACGTTAGATGCCATTAGACTTCCAGATCGTCATGGCAATACTCTTTTGCATGATGCTGCCGCTTATCCTGACACGCTGAATGATCTTCTTGAGCTCTATCCACAAGCTCAAAAGCGAAACGCAGTTCGATACGCTAATCATGAAGGCAATACAGTCCTGCATCAGGCGACCGTTCATTCTGAATCGTTGAGAATTCTTCTCAACCTTTATCCAGAACAAGAAAGGCTTGAGGCTCTTAGTGTGAAGAATAGTTCAGGTGCTTCTGTATTAAATTTAGCGGGAAAAAAAAGGGGATTAATTAGAACCATCATTGAATTACTGCCCGAAGACCAAAGGCTTGATGCGATCATATTAGCGGGGATATCGAACAATATTCAGGCATCTGAGACGCCATTCTGTCTCGAATCACCAGAAAGAACTACGGGTTCTGAAGACGAGCGTCAATATGATGATGAAGACGAAAATAGCACATTTGATTCGGTTAAAGAGGAAGAAACTCTGTTGCATCAGTGTACCACCCCTGATGCACTCAGTGCTTTTTTGAATGGTCTTACTGAAACGCAAAAGATTGATGCAATATGCCAGTTTGATGAAAGTGGGTATACGATACTGCATCGATTTGCGATGAAACCTGATTTGTTGAGAATTCTCCTGGCAGTTTTGCCTGAATCTCAAAGGCTTAAAGCGGTCAATACAGTGAATCATTATGGCACTACGGTGCTGCATTTGGCTACAGAAGATAGGGAATCGTTGAACATGGTTCTGGAGCTTTATTCCGAAGACCAAAAACGCGATGCTGTCCTTAAGGTTAATGAGTATGGGCGCAGTGTGTTGGATTATTCTGTTCAAACTTACGAATCACTGCGAATTATTTTGGAGCTTTTCCCGCAAGCTCAACGGCTTGAGATCGCACGTCAGGTTGATCCCCATGGTCAGACCTTGCTGCACCAGGTTGCAACCCATTCCAAATCGTTACGATATGTTCTTGATCTTTATCCCCAGGAGCAAAGGGTTGAGGCAGTGTGTCAAGTCAATGATTGGGGTAAGAGGGTGTTGGATTATGCTGCATCAAGTAGAAAATCATTGCGAATTGTTTTAGAACTTTTTCCTCAAGAGCAACGAGTTGAAGTTGTTTGTCAGGAAAATAGTGATGGCCATAGTTTGCTAGACGACCTATTGTATAACGCTAAGTCCATGGCTGCCATTTTCGATCTTTTATCTGAAGCTCAATGGCTTGATGCCATTTTTCAGAAAGACAATGGTGGTTCTATGCTGTCAAAACTCACACTGCGCAATCCAAAATTGCTGAGAGCCCTTTGGGAAAAGATACCTGAGGATCAAAGGTTTGGCATAATGAGAACATCTAGTCCTTTTGGCTGTAGCTTGTGCATGAAGCAGCTTCAAACCCTGAACTGGCGTTTATCTTGTTCGAACTGATTTCAGTAGAGCAAAGGTTAGACGCTATTCGCGAAGTTTATGACAAAAGGGTGACGCTGTTTATACACGAATTAAACCCTGAGTCATTGAAAATCATTTTAGAACTGATACCGGAATCTGAACGTCTTGATGCGCTTCTCTCGGTAAGTGTATCCGATACCGGTCTTTTGTTTTTGTCCAAGAGCCATCAAGACATACTGGCTTCTGTTCGGGATTTGATACCAGAGCTGAGGTTATCCAGGCAAGCATTGTCATCAACATCAACAAATCCCTATGCATTCTTTTCAGCAGAGGTTGCTTCAACATCTGACGAAAGCAACAGGCACATGCCTTGCTTAGTTTAACCCTTTGAGTTTTCTGGATTGAATCAACCAGTTCTGTACATGACAAAAAACCTGTCTTGCCCGCCTGTGTGGGCATGATGGTTTTTTTATCTACGGAGGCCCAATAATTTGTTTTATTGACAAATAAGCAGTCAAAATGATTAAATCGACTCTATTTTAATTTAATTACGGGTTTATGGTGTTTACAACTTATTCAAGTAAAATAAAGGCATTTCGAGTTATTGCAGAGTATTTGAATTTTGGTGAAGAAGTAATAAAACTAAATCAGCTACGCAAACAGTCCGATATAATGGAACTTGTTGGACACCCTAAAAATCCTCGTCTTCTTAAGGTCAAGGATCCTGCCAAGACTCTGTTTTTAACGTTCAGCAGTCAATTGCACGAAGTGGAGTTAGCCCTTTTGGATGAAGTTCAATCGCGTTCCAATTTAGGTACTGCCAGAAAAGTAGCAGAAATTTGCCTGAGTGATCAAAGTGATGAAGCGAAATTGGCTGAATTATCATCCTGTCTTGAAACGAATGTACAAAAAACCGAAAGTGGCTTTAAACTGGGCTTTTGAGTTTGGGATCCGGTAACACATCATTCAATTTCAAGGTTTTCAAAGCGAAGTCCATTAGGGCGTGTTGACAATTGTCAACACGCCCTAAAATGAATTATCGTTCTTGAATTACTGGACTTTTATTCTATTTGTCCTAGACTATTTTCATTATTATTTATAAGGACAGAATATGTATGAAGCAAAGTGTATCTATCATCATGGGGCTGAGGAATTACATGGATTTTTAGCCTTCGATGAACAGAGTACCACTCCTCGTCCAGCAGTGATTGTTGCCCATGATTGGACTGGCCGTAATGATTTTGCGTGCCAAAAAGCCAAAATGCTCGCTGAAATGGGGTATGTTGGATTCGCTTTGGATGCATACGGTCAGGGTCGACTAGGTGCAAGCAATGAAGAAAAAATGGCTTTAATGCAGCCTTTGATTGGTGATCGCGCCTTCTTGAGGGATCGCTTGCTTGCTGCATATCATACAGTGGCAGCACGACCTGAGGTGGATAAGACCAGAATTGCGGTAATTGGTTTTTGCTTTGGTGGTTTATGCGCCCTTGATTTGGCACGCAGCGGAGCTGACCTTAGAGGTGTTGTGACTTTTCATGGTATTTTAAATAAACCCGAACATCTTGAATCAGAACACATTAAAGCGAAAATTTTGGTCTTACATGGTTATGATGATCCCATGGTCAAACCCGAGCAAGTGCATGCTTTTTGTCAGGAAATGACAGAGGCCAAAGCTGATTGGCAAGTTCATATGTATGGACATGTCCAGCATGCATTTACCAATCCTCAGGCACATGATGCGTCATTGGGATTGGTTTTTAATTCGTTGGCGGAGCAACGTTCACTATTGGCCATGCGTCACTTTCTGCATGAGATTTTTTAATTAATCGCTTTAAGGGGCTTAATGTTTAAAAAAATCCTCATAGCCAATCGGGGCGAGATCGCATTGCGTATTGTGCGAGCCTGCAAGGAACTCGGTATTTCCACTGTAACAATTCATAGTGAGGCGGATCGTTTTGCGCTGCATGTAAAACGATCATCTCATTCTCATTGCTTAAGCAAAAATCCACTTGAAGCCTATCTGAATGGGCGACGGATTATTGAATGTGCCAAGGCTTCCGGATGTGAGGCCATCCATCCTGGATATGGTTTTTTGTCTGAAAATGCGGAATTTGCCAAAGACTGTGAAGAGGCTGGAATTGTATTCATTGGCCCACTTTCTTCTGTAATAGCAACGATGGGTTCCAAGATTGCTGCCCGTGATGCTATGAAAAAAGCGGGCATACCTACTATTCCGGGCAGTGAGGGTAATCTTGATTCAATTGATGCTGCCCTTGCCTGCGCAAAAAAACTGGGATATCCAGTGATGCTCAAAGCTACGTTCGGTGGCGGTGGTCGAGGGATCCGATTATGCCATGATGCAAGCCAGGTCACACAACAATTTGAAAGGGTGCAATCCGAAGCAGAGAAGTCCTTTGGCGATGCGCACATTTATATGGAGAAATTTATTAAAAATCCTCGCCATATAGAAATTCAAATTCTGGCGGATCATTATGGAAAGGTGCTGCATCTTTTTGAGCGAGATTGCTCCGTGCAACGCCGCCATCAAAAGCTGGTAGAAATAGCTCCCTCACCCAATCTGGATCCACAAACCAGGGAGCTTCTTTTTAGTTATGCCCTCAAAGGCGCTAGAGAAGTGGGATACACCAACGCAGGTACTGTCGAATTCATTTTGGATGATGAAAATAATGTGTATTTTCTAGAAATGAATACTCGTTTACAGGTTGAGCACCCCGTTACCGAACAAATTACTGGCGTTGATATTGTTCAAGAACAAATTCGGATCGCTGCTGGCGAACCATTATCAATGAATCAGGAACACATTATTTCCAGAGGGTATGCAATAGAATTTCGTATCAATGCAGAAGACCCGCAGAATGATTTTTTACCCAGTTTTGGTCGCGTAACCCGTTACTATGCCCCGGGAGGGCCAGGTGTGCGTACTGACAGTGCCATTTATACCGGTTATACCATTCCGCCGGATTATGATTCCTTATGTGCCAAACTCACTGTTTGGGCTCTTGACTGGCCTTCAGTATTGCATCGATCGCGCCGTGCCTTGGAAGAAATGCGCCTGTTTGGGGTTAAGACGACTATTTCGTACTATCTTGAAATGATTCAATCCATAGAGTTTCAGGAGGGGCGATTGACGACCCATCTGATTGATTCTCATCCTGAATGGTTAAAATATTCAAATAAATCATTACCTAATCATAAAGCGGCAGTAATTGCAGCAGCTATTGCAATGTACAGCCAAAACTCATAACCCAGAGCTTGTGTTTATCTACTTTCCGGATACATGAGACAAAATAATGGACATACGCTGTTCAACCGATACTGCGGGAAGCTCAATCAGTTCATAGCCTAAATGATCATAGGCCTCGTAGATTAATTCCCCTATCTTTAGAGCACTCGAATCATCTTCCACTCGAACAGCATCATGCTCCAAAGGCAACTGATGGCAGTAGAACAGCTTTTTATAACGAATACGCTGGCACGAGTGAGCGACTTGATCTGCTTTGATATTATAATAGCGAAAATAACCCAGGCTATCGGGTGTTCCTCTATCAAAAAAAATGAGTTGATTGGTTTGTAATCGCCGCTCTCTTTTTAGCGCGATAGCCAGTATTCCCCTTTGAAGTCGCAAGTTATCCTGTTTTATATTATCCAGAGTGAGGTTGGTTTCCAACAAACCTTCAATGTAGTCCCTCGCGACTTCGGGAGCAATGGTATAGCCAGCGTTTGCTAATTGGTTAATTAAGGTCGTTTTACCCGACGAAGGTGCGCCTGTAATGACATACCAATTAGTCTGGATCATCAGATTTGATAATTATCAATTAAACGTATTTTATCAATAAACACTGCAGCAAATTTCCTGCCCAGGTATTCTTCAACGTATTCCACAGTGACTCCCTGTTCTTCTAGCTCTTTTATTATCATTACACAAGGTTTGTTCTGATGGAATATCTGTGCAAACTTCTCGGCACGTTTTTTTTGCTCGCTTGATAAACGGTTATTTCGTGAACTGTAGGCCAAACCACTTTCTTCTCGAACCGTTGGACACGCTTTAATATCAACATTCATGAACAGGGCTTTGACCATGCCTTGAATAAGCAAATACTGTTGATAATCCTTTTCACCAAAATACGCCCGGGTGGGGCGTGCTATGTTCAGTAATTTCATGACCACGGTCAGAACACCATTAAAATGGCCTGGCCGGTGTTTGCCTTCCATTAATTGGCACAGCTTATTTTCTTGGATCTGATAGGTATAACCATCAGCATACATCTCTTTGTCATTGGGTAAAATACAAAAATCCACTCCGGATTGAGCCATTAATTCGAGATCAGCATCCAACGTTTTTGGATAATGATTAAAATCATCAGGATTGTTAAATTGAGTGGGGTTTATAAACAGACTGGACACGGTACGATCATTTTCTTCCCTGCTTTTGGACAATAAGGATGCATGTCCGGCATGCAGATTGCCCATGGTTGGGACAAATCCCAAGCTAAGTTCGGTGGATAAACTGTTGCGACAATTTATCCACTCATCAATGTTATGAAAAATGTGCATGAGCGGCTCTCTTAAAAGGCATATTCAGGGGTTGGAAAATTAACGTGCTGTACCTGTTGAACATAAGCATTGATTGCATCAAGAAAGATGTCTTTGCCTTGAGTGTACTTTTTTGCAAACTTGGGGGTGAATGTGGATTGCAACCCCAGCATGTCATGCCATACCAGCACTTGCCCATCGGTATCAGATCCTGCGCCAATTCCTATAGTTGGAATAACGAGTGAATTAGTGATGGTTTTAGCAAGATTTTGGGGAACACATTCAATGACCAACGCAAAACAGCCGCTTTGTTCCAACGCGATTGCCTGTTGTACCAAGTGATCGGCTTGCTCCTGATTTTTTCCCTGGATTTTGTAGCCACCCAGTTGATGAATAGATTGAGGAGTTAAGCCAATATGACCCATCACAGGAATACCCGCTTTGACCAGATAGGATATGGTGTTGCAGGTATCTTCATCGGCTCCTTCAATCTTTATGGCGTGGGCTCCGGCCTGTAAAAGGCGTTTTACCTGATCAACCGTTTGAGATAGAGCGAGTTTATGACTTAAAAAGGGAAGATCGGTTACTAAAAATTGCTGTTTCAAGCCACGGGCAACTGCTTTCGTGTGCAGCTCCATCATCTCGATGGTCGCCATTATGGTCGTGTCATGCCCGTGTACGGTCATTGCTACGGAATCGCCAACTAAAACGCAATCGATATTCGATTCAGCGATGATGCGGGCAGAGGGATAATCGTAACAGGTCAGCATGGAAATTTTTTTACCTGCCTGTTTGTTCATTTTAAAATCATGAATTTTCATAGACTTCTCCCTGTATGGGTGAAGAATGTGATTTGAATCGAGTTTAAAGACTTTGTATCAGGTACCTGTCTCATGGATCAAGTCCTCCAAAATAATGAATAAAGTCACTGCCCGAGGGGTCAGTGCATCTGGGTAATCTTATAGTGTATTGATATAAATTTGAATATCCAGGCTGTATTTCTTTCACCAGAAACGGCTGAAGCATGGTCTAATTCATGCTGGGCAGCTGATTTTTTTCGAGGCTATTACGATCAAATTGTCAATCCAACCCAATCATTCAAGTTATGATATGGAGAAAAGCCATTAAAAAAATAAATAACCGTTATTAATTATTTACTGCCAATTTTCATTATTTCTTAATATGTGAGCTGTATTATTTTAGATCAGCTACTGTTCGATAATTTGAGTCAGAGGATTTTGTGGCGCATCTTTTTTCCAGTAGAGCGGTCAGGACTATTACAGTTCCAACTGCTGAGATAATAAGATGGCATGACTGGATAAATGATACATTGTGAGATTAAAAATGAGCATCCCTGTTGAGTTTTATTACACGCTGTCGCAGACAAAACCTGCTTATAGCCACACGCCAACCGATGTTTTGGATGTCAATAAACTCATCCAGTCTAAAGCCCCATGGATAGTACCATCCAGTTTTGTGCGGCAACCTAAAAAGCTTATTCTGAGTGATTGGACTGCAGAACACTGGTCCTATCATAAAATTACAGTCGTTCAGGAAGCATTACTGCAGTTAATGGAACAGGGTTTTTCCATATACATTCAACAACTTGGTCAAGTTTATCCCTTATCAAGGGATGATGTAATGAACCTCGATCGAAAGGATGTTCGATCGGATATCCGAATGACGCATCCGAAAGACCTTATCATTAAAGCCGCAATGCGACATCGAATGTCTAAGGATGAAACCTTCATTCTCGATGATTATTGGGTTGATCGCTTGATTGGCAGCAAAGAGCTTAATGCCCCTCGTACGCTTAATCTAAGCGATTATATGCGGCTCAATGAAGAAGACAGATTAATCCTTAAAGGGTCTCTTGAACAATTAAATCCTCCATTAAATGTGTTGGTTGAGGACATATTGCCAGAAGAATCCACTTTGAAGTTAGACCGCTTTAAGAAGGCATTTCCTGGTATTAATGACATAAAGTGCCTAAAAGTTATTAATCCTACACCAGCTGCGTATACTCAGGAACGATGGTTGGAACTATTATCCAATGCATCATCTTTAGAGCAACTTCATTTTCATTCGCCTGAAAGTACTATTAATCCCGCCGATTTTGATTTGAAGAATCTGATTTATCTAAGTGTGGAAAAGAACATCAAACAGTTAGATGGGTTTATAATCGCCGCTCCCAATCTTAAAGGGCTTTCAATTCGGTGGATGGAAACAAAATCGGCTCTGAATACCCAAGGGGTTCAGTTAGAATCTTTGAAAATACTCCTGGGGAGAATCTCATTAAAACAAGTGTTTCAATTATTGAAGGAACAAGCACAATCCATTCAACAATTTTTCTTTATTAACAGCACAATAAGAGATGTTGGTGCAATGGATGGATATAATTTATTAGATATACCGCAATGTTTCAACATGAGAGAAATGGACTTCATGAACACCGCTTTAACTACTGAGGAATTAAATTCCTTTCTGTCGATAACTCCCAACTTAAAAAAACTCACCCTGGGAGACCAGACTTATAGGAAAAATCATGGTTCTTTTGAATTGGATAAAATCAACAAGGATTTACTGAGTCAGCTTGAATATCTTTGTTTATCTGGCCTGATTTGGGATGAGAGTGTCTCTGTCTTTTTGAGTAATAAACTAACGAACCTTAAGTGTCTTCATCTTAATGATTTTAATTTTGTCAATCTTCCAGAACAGAATGCCTTGTGTTTGGAACAGATTGAAGAGCTCATTATCTCAGAGTCTTTTTTTGCAAAAGAAGAGAATTTAAAGAGGTTACTTCAGTATTTCCCTAACCTCAAAAGACTTGGATTTATCAAGAATACCGCCACGGGTAGATTGGATCTGGTCTATGATGTTTCTTCGTGTAAGAAGCTTGAGGCGGTTGATTTGAGTGATGTTAATGGAACCATCAATCATGAATCCGTATGGCAAATCGTAGAGACTGCGACAAACCTCAAAGCACTGAGTTTAATTTATTGCATTAATATCAGTAGCGCTTTTAGTGAAAAAGTATCCAGACAGTACCCCGATCTTGATGTGTATTTTCGATGGGATTATGAAGATGAAGATGAAGACGATTATGATAGTGATCATCAGCAGTGTAGTGATGATGAGCCAGGTTTGGAATATAATCTTGCAGACTACAAAGACTTTGAACCGACACCGGAAGATTTTAAATTTCAATTCAAAGGTAAGAGTTCATCAATAGATCAAAACATGATTATTGAAAAGCTCTCACAATACTTCAGTTTAAACCAAATCAACACACAGTACATACCCAAAATTCAGGATGGAATTTGTACTGCTTTAAGTCATTTGTTTCAAAGAAGCACCCTTGAGGAGTGGAATGATCTCATTATTCGATTGCAGACTTGGGATGGCCAGTTATCTACAATTAGTGATGAATTAAAGAATGATTTTAAGAAGCTTTGGGAGGTCATTCAGCAATATCAATTGAGCATGAAATCGAATGTTCAATACATTGGAGACAGTCTGGAGCATTTTCTTATCAGCAATTCAGTAAATGATACTATCTTTGGTTCTCGTCTTCAGTTGAATGATGATGATATCGATGATTGGATATCCTCAGTACTCTTCTCTGGCTTAGAGGACGATCCGATACAAAATCCTCTGAAAATCAAGTTGCAACAAGGATGCATCCTATCCAATTTCTGGCATACGCTCTGCATCCGTTTAATCGAGGATGGTCAGTGGCTGATTTATAACCCTAACTACAAAGAAGGGGTTAAGTCCGTTTCTACAACGGAACTCATGCACCATATTCATACTGATTTAGGTCATTTGATTCGTATTAAAATGGACGAAGATGTCATAGTTCCCGAAATTCGTGATCCCAATCAGTTCATTCAAAACGGAGGATTGTTTCATTTAATTTATGGGAGCAGTTCCAAGCAGTTGTTAGACCTCATCCCCGAGAATTTTCAATTTAGTGTTGATGCACTTCAAGGTGTGTTGCTCAAGGATTTACAGGGCATTCCTGCGTGGTTCAGAGGGATTAATATCCCTCACACAGTGCAGTTGACCTGTAATTTATTAGCTCAATTGAGAAGCGTATGCGCAAATGATTATTCTGCCATGTTGAAAAAAAGCATGAAACGGCTGACTCCGGAACAAAAACAGCAAGGAATTAACACACTACTCAGATCAGGCCCTAAATATCATTCTTCTTTTTTTGAAATAATGGGTTGTCCGGCGCCGTCACAACCTTCAGAAGAGACCAGTACACTCATTGACGCTCTTAGAAGCAGTTCGGATAGTAATTATTTTGAGCAGGTATTGAAAACCTGGCATAAACCCTCAAAATCAGTCGATACACTGGAGGGATATTGCAAGCAGGTGTTACACCCTACCGATAACAAAAAGCATTTGATTGAACTTGACTCTACAGCGTCGGTGCACGCACTACGGCTTGCGTTACAAAGACAATGTCATTTAAACAATAGACCCGTGTATTACATCCATTCCCCGGATGATTTAATCTGCTCTGCCTCTTTTATTCAACGAGATCTCAATAATCGCGGTACTTTACGCAAAGGACCGGGCGGTCCGCTTCATGATTTTTTAACCGAGGATTATCGGCTGGAATCACCGGTACTCCTGGTGAATTACGAGCACTTTTCTGCTGAGGAAATCGTCCGCTTTAACGCGCTGCTTGATGAACAGGGCTATGCCGACGGAACACCAGTGCCTGAACACGTCCAGATTATTGGTTTGTACAATACCAGTAAACCGGATTGCTATCAGGGGGATGATTTTTATTCGCGATTTAACACCAAAGAACGCTGCCCCATCCCTGCAAAACAATTAGAACAATCGGTCCCGCCATTAGCCACCGCCATCGATGAGGAAGCTGCTGAGGGAGTGGTGATCAATTTATTCAATGCCAGTGATTGGAAAGAGCGCTTGTTAGGTCGTTGGGATCTGGATGGCTCTCATTTGACCTTTCAGGAAGGAGCTTTGTCCAATCTGCAAGGGCGACTCATTACCATTCAAAATGGCCCTTGGGATGATGAGGATTTTAACCTGTTTTGGATGGAAGCCGGTTATCCTGGAACACGCTATTTCCCCGGCAGTTCCATTCCTGTCCCAGCTCTTATCCAACTGAATAAACAAGAGGGATATGCTCTGAATGAATTAAAAAAATGGCTTCAGGTCGATTATTTATCCGATGAGGACACCAGCGAGAATGAGGTTCCTCATGTTCTGAATCCTCACCGTCTGGCCCATTATTTTCATTTTTACCGCCCCGAAGCCAGTGATCGCAGTTTAAGAAAAGAACCGGGGTTGATCGAGCAGGCACAGCACAGTACTCTGGATGTGATGCTCACTCGCTCCATTTCATTAGATGACTGGGCCAGGATTTTAACTGAATGCCAAAAGCATCAGGTCAAATTAAGAGTTCAGTGTGCTCAGGGAGCATCACTTCCTGATTCATTGGAACTCAATACCGTAGTGAATCCTGTGGAACGGACGAATTGGCATCAGGCTCTTCCTTACCCAACTGAAGTGATACACAGTACGGATAGTGATGTAACGCTTACCCTGTTGGCAGCATCCCAACAGAATTGGCATATTATTGATGTATCAGAATTAATGGTTTCTGATTTACTCACGCGTCTTGACGGACGATTGAATGAAGCCGCGCTTCAGTTTGAATTTCATCAACGTTCATCCTGGTTGCTCGACGCTTTATCTGAAGGCAAGAATATTGTTCTGAAAGGGCATTTTTCTAAAGAGCTGGAAGACCAATTAGCGTCTTTAATCGTGCAACGGAAGAAAACAGGGATAGAGCCCGGACGATTACTTTTGATTACCGAAGATTTAAAGAGTTTTCAATGGGTTGAAACCCAGGTTCATGAAGTCAGTGAACAGGATAAAAGAGTCTGCCTTGGTGAGTTTCCTCATGAACTGGAGCCGTTTATCGCCACCGAACCGTTGTGCAAACTAAAAGCCAGAACCAGGTATTGGCAGGCCTTTCCTGACTGTCATAAACGTCATGCGGCCTGGTCAGGGCTGTCTCAGCACACGGCACAAATCAAACCCCTCGCGGCGCTAAATCCAATGACGGCCATGCAGGAGGCAGAAGAATCTACCCAGGCACGAATCGCTTTAGTGCACCAAATGCTTGACGTAGCGCCCTATGTGTTTCTTTCGGGACTGTCTGGGGTCGGAAAAACGACTTTTGTAACCCAGGAGCTCGTGCACGAGGGAGAACAACTGCATCAAGGCATCGATGCGATAAAATCCTGGGCGCAGGATGCCCGAACCGGTCGGAAGTACCTGTTTTTGGATGAGGCGACTTTAAACTCGGGGAATTGGTCTTTATTTGAAGGACTGTTCCATACTCCTTCGGGTATTTTTTATGAGGGTGCCTATTATCCTCTGAGTGACGAGCATAAAGTGATTTTTGCTGGAAATCCGGTGAGTTATGGTGATGAGCGACGGCTTGCAACACTTTTTGAGCGTCACGGAAATGCGGTGGAGTTTGAGCCGTTGCCTGTTGCTGTTTTGTTTGAAAAGATTTTAAAACCGGCATTGGAACACCAATTTCTTGATGATGCCGAAGTCGTTCAACTGTCTGGCGTTATTCTTGATGTGTATCGATTTATGGTGGATTGCTCAACCACCGACGTGTTAATCACGCCTCGAGAATTGCAAATGATGGCTCTGTTGACCCAGAGTTATTGTCAAAAAAATCCCCAGGCCAATCGCCTGGACGTTGCCGCTCATTATGCCTTTAAAATAGCGATAAACCTGGTGCCAAAATCAAAAAGAG